>JALGUJ010000046.1 GCA_029820945.1 Candidatus Zipacnadia bacterium
TGCGGCTGGCGGAGCTGCCGCAGTACCGCATGGGGCAAGAGGCGCCGGTATCTGCGCCGCCGCCCGAAGATGAGCCGCCCACGCAGGTGGAGGTGCCGCCTACTCAGTCCACCCCCGGCTTCTCCATCTCGCGGCCCAGGACGGGCGCGATTGCTAGCGGTGTCATCGAGGTCGCCGTCGAGAGTGATGGCACGCTGCCGATCAGCCACATTGCCGTGCTGCTGGATGATCGCTTCAGCGCGATCAGCAACGCGCGGCCCTTCAGGGCCAGCGTGGATACGCGCGGGGCGAAGGACGGTCTGCGCGAGATCCGCGTCGAGGGCTACTCCCTGCAGGGCCAGGTGCTGGCCACCGCCACCGTAACGGTGCAGGTCAGCAACGGCTCGCGCACGCTGGCGCCGGAGGAGCGGTCCGCGCGGCGCGTGGCGCGGCGCGAGCTGGCGGCGCTCCTGTCGCTGCGCGCGACACCGCTGACGAACGCGCACCTGCTGGGCCGCGCGCTTGAGGAGGCGGGCCGCAGCGCGGAGGCGGTCGCGGCCTACGAGTACGTCTTCGGCCACGACCCCCTGCTGCCGGGCATCCGCACCGATCTGCTGCTGGGCTATCGGGCGATGGGTCTGCGGCCGCTGGACGGCTCGCGCGAGATCTACCTGCTCTCCGAGCCCAATGCCGTGGCGCTGACCTTCGACGACGGGCCCCACCCGGTGATGACCCCCTGGATCCTGGACCTGCTGGAGCGCTATCATTACCGGGCGACGTTCTTCGTGGTGGGCAAGCAGGTTGCGATGTATCCAGGACTGGTGCGGCAGATCGCGGAGCGCGGGCACGAGTTGGGGAGCCACTCGCACACGCACTGCAATCTGTGCACGCTCTCCCGCCTGGGCGTGGAGCAGGAGCTGGTGCGCAGCCGTGCGGCGATTCGCCAGGCGTGCGGCCGCACGGTGACGCTCTTCCGCCCGCCCGGGGGCCACTACGACGAGACGGTGCGCCGGGCGGCGGCGGCCACGGGCTTCAGCAGCGTGTTCTGGAACGAGAATATCGGCAACTACCCCGGGGCGCAGGGCCCGGCGATCGCGGAGTCGATGGACCGCAAGCTCGCCGAGGGGGGGATCGTGCTCCTGCACAACGGCTACGATGAGACCGAGGTCGCCCTCCCGCACCTGCTGAGGCGCCTGCACGCGCGCGGGGTCAGGTGCGACACGGTCTCCGCGCTGGCGGCGGGCTGAGAGGGATGCGCGCGCCGCCGTCGCTCACGTTGCTGTTGTGACTGCCGTCTGCTATCATTGCGGCCTGAGATGGGTGTGTCCATGCTGCTCAGGTGGAAGCTGATCGCCCTGGCGATGCTCGTGCTCGCCGGGCTGCTGTCCACGATGGCCCGCCCCGCGCCCACGCGTGAGGACCTGGGTGGCGTGATCGGGGCGCGGGTCCCGGACCTCGACCCCAACTCAGATGGCCTGCCCGACAGCTCCCTGGTGGACTTCAGCGCGCTGCTGGACGCCCCGTGCGGTGAGCGAGGCTTCCTCTTCACCGGCCGTGATGGGAACTTCTACTTCGAGGACGGTACCCGCGGGCGGTTCTGGGGCATCAACGTCGCGAAGGATTCGGTCTTCCAGCCAACCGAGCGCATCGACGAGGCCGTCCAGGCCTTCGCCCGCGCGGGCTTCAACCTGGTGCGGCTGCATCACATCGACGGCGTGACCGGGCTTCTGCCGCTCGAGCGCGCGGGCAGCGAGGAGCGCATCGATCCTGAGAAGCTGGCGGCTATAGACCACTGGATCGCCGCATGCGGCCGGCGGGGGATCTACGTCTACCTCGACCTGCTGGACTTCCGCACCTTCACCGAGTCGGAGGGCGCCGTCAATGCCCGGGCGCTTGGTCGCGGCGCCAAGCCCTACGCGGTCTTCAACGAGCGGCTGATCGAGCTGCAGATGAGCTACGCCAGAGAGCTGCTGGTGGACCACGTGAACCCGGAGACCGGGCTCTCCTACGCCGACGATCCGACGGTGTGCATGATCGAGCTGTGCGACGAGAACGGGCTGTTCGAGGCGCAGCGCAAGCGGCAGCGGCTCGCGGCGCCCTACCGGGAGGAGCTGCAGCGGCGGTGGAACTTCTGGCTGCGTTCGCGCTACGTCACGACCGAGAGCCTGCGCATCGCCTGGACCGACTGGCGCGGCAACTGCGCGCTGGGCGCGGGCGAGTCGCTGGAGGAGGGCACGGTCAGCCTGCACGGCGACGCCGAGCCCGGCCAACTGGCGGCCGGCCTGGGCACCGGGACGCAGGCGGCCGGGCGGCTCAACGATCTCGCGCAGTTCATGGCGTCCGTGCACCGGGAGTACTTCGAGCAGATGCGGGGGTTCCTGCGCGAGCGCGGCGTGCGCGTGCCGATCACGGCGGTGACGGACTTCGACTGCATCCCGGACCTGCGATCCGTGCACGACGCACTGGACTTCGTCGGCGCGAACTACTACTACGATCACCCGCGGCTCAACGAGGGCAACTGGCAGCTCCCGATGTACTTCGTCAACCACAGCCCCATCGGCGACAACGAGGGCGACAGCTTCGCACCCAGCGCGGCCCTCAGCGCCCTCGCGGACAGGCCGATCGTCATGCGGGAGTGGGGCGTGTGCTGGCCGAACAAGTTCCGCGCGCCCGGGATGCTGGAGGCAATCGCCTACGCCTCGCTGCAGGACATCGATGGCATGATCCTCTTCACCTACGACACGCGGCCGGTGGTCCATCGGCTGGACTTCTTCGACGTGAGTCGCGACCCGACGCGGTGGGGTCTGGCGGCGTTGGGCGCGCGGGTTTTCCTGGGCCGCGAGGTGGCGGAGGCGAACCGGCAGATTGAGGTCGGCTACTCGCGGGTGGACAGCTACTTCCGCGACGGAGAGCGGTCGCTGCCGGAGCTATACCGAGCCGCGCACGTGGCCGCGATGCGAGGGCGGTTCTTCGACGAGGTCTTCGACCACGAGTCGGACCTGGTGGTCGCATCCGGGCTGAGCAGCGGCGCGATCTACTCGGGGCGGCGGGCGGTCATCAGCGCGGAGCACCGCGCCGAGGACCTGCTCAACCGCAGGCACGAGGCGAGTCTGGCCGAGAAGAGCGGCTACCCCGTAGACACCGTGCCGGCCGGCCGGGCGCTCTTCGAGTGGGGCGGGACGCTGCTGTCGGCGGGCGTGCGGGCCGAGCGGGCGACGCACCCCGGCTTCAGCCTGCGGTCCGTGGAGGCCCACGAGCACTACCGGCCCATCGGGCGCAGTACGGACGGGAGCCGAGCATTCGGCCTGCGCGACATGCGCCGCGACAACTGGGTCTACCACTCCCTCGACCCCGAGGACAAGCTGCGCGCGACGATCGACGCCTACGGGCAGCTCTACGACGAGCGCATTTCGCACGAGTACGTCGATCGCAGGCGCTTCGTCTCCGACACGCGGCAGATCATCCGCAACGAGAGCGCCGAGGTGCTGAGCGTGGGTAGCCCGACCTTCCAGGCCGTGGCGGGCGCGCTGGACACCGCCACGACGGCCAGCGGCGAGCTGCGCGTGACCAGCACCTCGTCCATCGGCACCGTCTGCTGGCTGAGCCTGGACGGGAAGTTCCCCGCCGAGTCACTGCGCTGGGTGCTGAAGATGCTCACGATCGCCGTGAACACGGGGGAGGAGAAGTCGATCCACGTGGGGGAGCGGGAGCGGGCGATCTTCGCGCTCGATGCCGTGGGCGACGGGCCGGTCACGACGCTCGGACGCCCGAGCGAGCGCGGCACGGTGGTGGAGCTGGCGGGCCGGCAGGTGGCAGTGGTCGGGATGGTCAACGGCTCCTGGGAGATCGTGCGCGATGGGGGCACCTACTACGTCTACTGCGACACGCCGGGCGTCGCGATCACCGTGCCGGGGGCGGGGCCCTTCGCCGAGGCCTACACCGCAGGGGGGCAGAGGGCCGAGATCGACTACGACGGCACGCTGATCTGGCCCACGGGCGCGCGGCTGGTCGCCCTGCGCTGATCCCGGGCCGGGAGGAAGAGGCATGGACCGCTTCGACTGCGTATCGCCGCTGGACTTCCGCTACTACGTCCCCAACGACAGGCTGCGCGAGTTGGTGGACGACTACGTGACCGAGCGGGCGCGTGTGCGCTCAGAGGCGATGGTCGAGGCCGCGGTTGCGCGGGTGCTCGCGCGCATGGGTGTCTGCTCGGAGGCCGCCGCCGATGAGATCGCGCGGGCCGCTGAGGCGGTCACCCCCGAGGAGGTGGCCGAGGAGGAGGCGCGCATCCACCACAACATCCGCGCGCTCGTCAACTGCATGAAGAGGCAGGTGAGCGACGAGGCGAAACCCTACATTCACTTCACGCTCACCAGCTTCGACGTGATCGACACGGCGACGGCGTGGCGGCTCAAGGGGGCGGCATTCGACGGCGTCGTACCGGCGCTCGAGGAGCTGGAGCGGATCCTGATCGACCTCGCGCGGCGAGAGGCGGAGACGCTGCAGATCGGCCGCACGCATGGCCAGCACGGGGAGCCGATCACCTTCGGGCTCGCGCTCGCGGAGTACGTCTCGCGCCTGGGCGGGCGCATCGAGAGGATACGCGAGACCGCCGAGGAGCTGCGCGGCAAGATCTCGGGCGCGGTCGGTGCCTACAACGCCTCGGCGCTGATGATCGACGAGCCGCTGGAGTTCGAGCGGGAGGTGCTCGCCGAGCTGGGACTGGAGCCGTCGCCGGCGTCCACGCAGATCGTGGAGGCCGAGTTCGTGACGGACTTCATGCACGCGGTGGTCTCGTGCTTCGGGGTGCTGGCGAACCTGGCCGACGACATGCGCAACCTGCAGCGCACCGAGATCGACGAGGTCGCCGAGGAGTTCGAGGCGGGGCAGGTAGGCTCCTCGACCATGCCGCACAAGCGCAATCCGTGGAACTTCGAGCACGTGAAGTCCATGTGGAAGCAGTTCGTGCCGCGCATGATGACGGTGTATATGGATCAGATCTCCGAGCACCAGCGCGACCTGAGCAACTCCGCCTCGCAGCGCTTCCTCCCGGAGATGATCGTCGGCCTGCTTGACGCCGCGACGCGGCTGGCGCGCTTCATGGGGCGGCTGGTCACCGACCGCGAGAAGATGCGCGAGAACCTGGCGATGACCGAGGGCATGATCGGCGCCGAGCCGGCGTACATCCTGCTCGCCGCGCGGGGCCATCCGGATGCGCACGAGGTGGTGCGCCGGCTCACGCTCCAGGCGCAGGAGGAGGGCCGGCCATTCGGCGAGGTGCTGCAGGCGTCCGAGGAGCTGGCGGAGTACTGGTCGCAGCTCACCGACCGCCAGCGCGAGATCGTCCTCGACCCGGCGCAGTACACCGGCATCGCGGCGGAGAAGACGCGGCTACTGTGCAATATGTGGGAGGAGCGGCTGGGGTTGTAGGGCGCGGACCTCCGCCGCGGCTGCCGTTCGCCTTTCCCGGAGAGGCCCGACCCCGCTCGGGCCTGTGCCGTTCGCCATTGTCGTTGTGGCCCCGGCGCCCTTTGTCGGGGACCGTTGTGTCCGTGCCACGGGGAGAATGACGCGTCTCGGGAGGGTCCTGCCATGCACCTCATGGGCCTGGACGTGGGCAGCACGGGCGTGAAGGCCGCCGTCTTTACCCCCGAGGGCGAGATCGTCGGCAGCGCCTACCGCGAGTACCCGGAGGTCTACCCGCATCCCGGCTGGATCGAGCTGCGGCCCGATGACGTGTGGGAGGGGATTCAGGCGGTCATCGCCGAGGCCGCGGAGCAGGCCGGTGGCGATGTTCGGTCGCTGGCGATCTCGGCGCTGGGCGAGGCCTTCACGCCGGTCTCCGCGGATGGCGAGTTCCTCCACAACACCATCGTCTCGCCCGACGCGCGTGCCACGGCCCAGGCGGAGAGCTGGCGCGAGATCCTCGGCGGGCAGCGCGTCTTCGAGATCACCGGCATGCCGCTGCACCCGAGCTTCACCCTCAACAAGCTCATGTGGATGCGCGACGAGATGCCCGATGTCCACGAGAGGACCTGGAAGTACCTCCTTTGGCCGGAGACCATTCACTTCAAGCTGGGCCTGACCCCGCGTATCGATCACTCGCTGGCCGGCCGCACCATGGCCTTCGACGTGCGCGCGCGCAGGTGGTCGGCGGAGATGCTGGAGGTCGCGGACATCCCACAGGAGATGCTGGCCGAGCCCATCAGGCCGGGGGAGGTGGTGGGCGAGCTGTCGGCCGGGGCCGCCGGTGAGGTCGGGCTCGAGCCCGGCTGCCTCGTGGTCGCGGGCGGCCATGACCAGCCCATGAACGCCCTGGGCGCGGGCGTCATCCGCGAGGGCATGTGCGTGGACGGGATGGGCACGGTGGAGTGTATCACCGTGGCCTTCGACGAGCCGGTGCTGACCGAAGAGATGCGCACGCACAACTACGGCTGCTACCCGCACGTGGTCGGGCGGATGTACGCCACGATCGCCTACAACTACTCGGCCGGGTCCATCCTGCGCTGGTGGCGCGACCAGTTCGGCGCGGCGGAGGCACGCGAGGCCCGGGAGCGGGGCGTGGACGTCTACCAGGTCATCCTCGAGGACCTTCCGGAGGGCCCGAGCGGTCTGCTGTGGGTGCCCTACTTCGCCGGCTCTGGCACGCCCCACCTCGATCCGCACGCGAAGGGCGCGATCATCGGCCTGTCGCTGGACACCGACCGCGGACGGCTGGTCAAGGCGCTCATCGAGGGCACCTGCTACGAGCTGGACCTGAACATCCGGGCGCTGGACGAGGCCGGGGTCTCGATCGACCGCCTGCGCGCGACCGGCGGGGGCTCACGCAGCGACGTGTGGCTGCAGCTCAAGGCGGACATCACCGGCAGGCCGGTGGTGCGGCTCAACGTCAGCGAGTCGGGCTGCCAGGCCGGGGCGATGCTCGGCGGCGTGGCGCTGGGCGTGTGGCGCGACGTGACGGAGGCGACGGAGGCGCTGGTGGCCGAAGGTGAGGCCTTCGAGCCGCGCCCGGAGGTGCAGGAGCAGTACGCACCGCTGCGGGAGACCTACGCGGAGACCTGGCCGGCCCTGCGGGAGATCGCGCACAGGCTGTGAGGCGCGCCGCCGGGCCGGGCGCCGGATGCGGGCCGACCGAAGCGAAGGACAGGAGCCATCGGCATGTCGAAGCTCGCGCTCACATATGCGCTCGTCTGCGTGCTGGCCTGGGGACTGGCCCCGGTCTTCGACAAGTTCCTCTCGCGGGAGCTGTCGCCCTGGGCGATCGTGCTCATGCGCACCTTCGTGGGACTGATCATGATCACCGCCTATGCAGTGGGGACGGGCGCGGTCGGCGAGTTGCGGCAGGTCTGGGCCAACACGGTTCCCTGGTGGATGATCGTGGGCGCGGTGATCATGAGCGCGCTGCTGGGGAGCCTGGTCGGCCAGGTCGCGTATTACTACGCGATGGCGGGTGCCGACGCCTCGCGCGTGGTGCCGATCACCTCAACCTACCCTCTGATCGCGGCGGTCGCGGCGATTGCGGTGTACCGCGAGCCGCTGACGCCGCACAAGCTCATTGGGGCGCTGCTGATCGTGGCGGGCGTGGTGCTGGTGTCGGGTGTGCTGAACCCGGAAACGGCGTGACAGGCCCATGATGACCTCGCGGGAGCGCGTGCGCGCCGCATTCAGCGGCAGGGCGACCGACCGGGTGCCGATCTACTGCGCCGGCGTGCACGGGCGCATCGCATCCCATATCCTCGGGCGGGAGGCGTTCTACGGCTTCGGGATCCAGGGCTGGCGCGAGGCGATGGCGCTGTGGGAGGGCGAAGACGCCCACGCCGAGTTCGTGGAGCGCACCCTCGCCGACACGATCGCGTGGAATGAAGCGCTCGACCTCGACCTGGTGTTCGTGGGCGGCGGTGGCTACCGCGCCCGCCCGACGCGCATCATCGACGAGTACACCCTGCTCTTCGGCGACGAGGATGCGTCGTGGCACGTGATGCGCTTCGATCCCGAGACCGAGCTGTTCCAGCGCGTGGACGGCTCGCCGGTGCGTGAGCGCGTGCTGGAGGACCTGGACGCGTTGGTCGAGGCCGCCGAGCGCGACGCCGAGGAGTACGCCCCAACGCCCGACAGCTTCCCGGTGCAGAAGCACGCGGCAGAGCGCGTCGGGGACCGTCGGGAGGTGTTCGGCGCGGGCATCATGGTCTGGGTTCCGCGCGAGCGGGCCTGGCTGGAGGCGATGGTGCTGCGGCCTGAGCTGGTGCTGCGCTGGACGATGGCGCTGGCGAAGAAGGCCGTGAAGAACGCGCGCGTGATGGGTGAGATGGGTCTGTGGGTGATCTTCGGCGGCGGCGACTTCGCGGGCAAGAACGGTCCGCTCTACAGCCCGCGGAGCTTCGAGCAGTGCATGAGCCCGGCGGTGCGCGAGGTCTCGCGTGGCTGCGAGGAGGCGGGCGTGCTGCACATGTTCGCCAGCGACGGCAACCTTTGGCCGGTGGCCGATGAGCTGTTCGGCAACTGCGGCGTGCATGGGTACCATGAGATCGACCGCCGCGCGGGTATGGATCTCGAGCGGCTGCGGGACCGGTTCCCCGATCTGCGGCTGATGGGCGGGATCGCATGCGAGACGCTGCACGTGGGGACGGTCGAGCAGGTGCGTGAGGAGTGCCTGAGCGCGCTCGACGTTGCGAAGCGCCGCGGGCGGATCATGGTGGGCGTGTCGAACACGGTGGTCAGCATGACACCGTTCGAGAACTTCGATGCGATGATCGAGACGCTGCACAAGCATCGTTGACGACGCCAGTCGCAGGGCGAGGACCGCAAGATGGAAGGCAAAGGCGAACGACGCCACGAGGTAGAACGATGACGGGCAAAGAGCGCGTGATGGCGACCTTTGAGGGCCGCGAGGTCGATAGGGTCCCGATCTACTGTGCGGGGCTGTCGTCCCAGATCGCCTCGCACGTGCTGGGCCGGGAGGCCTTCGTGGGGCACGGGATGCAGCGGTACCGCGAGAGCGTGGCGCGGTGGGAGGGCTGGCTCGAGGAGTTCGAGGAGCGGACGTGCAGGGACGTGCTGGAGGCCAGCGAGACGCTCGACCTCGACTTGGTCAGGCCCATGTACTGGCGGTATTCCCACGAGCCCATCGAGCGCATCGACGAGAATACGTTCATGTACGGTGACAGGGATGGCACGTGGTGGGTCAACCGCTTCGACCCCGAGACCGAGCTCTACCAGGAGATCGACCGCACGCCGCAGCCGGAGCCGACCATCGAGGACGTCGAGCGGCGGGTCGAGCAGATGGAGGAGAGCCTGGACGCTCCCGGCCCGACAACGGAGAGCTACCCGGACCTGCTGGCCGCCGTCGAGTACTACGGTGAGCGCCGCGCCATCCCCGGCTTCGGCACCGGCGTCTCGGTGCCGCGGGAGCGGCACTGGCTGGAGGCGATGGTGCTGCGCCCGGACCTGGTCAGGCGCTATCTGATCGCCGTCGCGCGTCGCAACACGAAGACGATTCCGGTGATGGCGCAGATGGGCCTGCGCATCCTGTTCGGGGGCGGCGACTTCGCGGGCAAGAACGGTCCACTCTACTCGCCCAGGGCCTTCCACGAGTGCATGCTGCCCGCGCTGCAGATCGTCTCCGAGTGCTGCGACGAGAACGACTGCTGGCACTTCTTCGCCAGCGACGGCGACCTGTGGCCGGTGGCCGAGGACCTGTTCGGGAACTCGGGGGTGCACGGCTTCTATGAGATCGACCGCCGGGCGGGGATGGACCTGAACCGCCTGCGGGACGAGTACCCGCATCTGCGGCTGTGTGGCGGGATCGCCTCGGAGACGCTGCACATGGGGACGCGGGAGGAGGTCGTGGCGGAGGTGCGCTCGGCGCTTGAGGTGGCGCGGGAGCGGGGGCGGATCGTGGTCGGGATATCGAACCAGGTGGTGCCCGGGACGCCGCTGGAGAACTTCGACGCGATGATGGAGACGCTGCACGATCAGCCGTAAGGCGGGCAGCGACCGTACGGACGCAAACGGCGGCCCGTTGCCACAGGCCGGTGGCCGCCCTCGCGGGCAAAGCTGGCGTCGGGGCAGAGCCTACCAGACGGTGCCGGTGTCCTCGGCAGACGCCGCCCTGACGACCACTACATTCGTGGCGCGCGGACCCTTCGGGCTGTCCTCGATGTCGAACTCGACCTCGGAGCCTTCAGTCAGGCTCCGATAGCCCTCGCCGGCGATGGCCGTGTAGTGCACGAACACGTCCTCGCCGTCGTCCTGCTCGATGAAGCCGTAGCCCTTCGCATCGTCGAACCACTTCACGATGCCCGTCGCCATACGCACTTCCTCCGTCGGTTGTCTGCGGCTCATGTGCCACCCGGTCAGGCCTCAGAGGACTGGCTCACAAAGCCCGGCGCGAAGGTCGGCACGACCAACTGCCGCTCAACGCCCACCCGCAATTATAGTGACATAGAGACGAAAGGCAAGAACAGATTAAGATAGTGGAGCAATGTCGCTGAATGTTTACGGGGCTCCGCGCGAGCTACGGCCCGCGCAGTGGGCACGAGCAGCTACGGTCCGGCCTGCTCGTCGGCGTCGCTCTCGGCCGCGCCGTTCTGGTGCAGGGCCTCGCGCTCCTCGTCGAAGTGAGCCACATGCACATCGACGGCTCGGACGGATATCCAGGTGATCCAGCCCATGAAGGCGATGAAGGTGGCGGCGCCGAGGAAGGTCAGCCAGCGACCGCCGCCCAGGTACATGAGCGCTACGGACAGCAGTCCGAGCAGCAGTGCGGCAACCAGCATCGGCTTGTTGACCGAGGTATGCAGATCGTGAACGCCCCATTCCTCTCTGGGGAGCAGGACGCCGGCGTCCCTGAGGTCTTTGAGCGACACGGTAGATCCCTCTCCGTAATGGCCGGACCGAGGCGGCGCTAGACCCGGATCTCGTCTTCTGTGTCCCAGAAGAACTGGAAGAACTGGGCGACGTTGAACTTGAGCCGGCCGCCGCGCAGGTTGAGCAGCATGATCGGGCAGTTGACGGCGTTGGCGACGCGGAAGGTCTTGTCGCCCCAGATGGTGCGGCGGATCCAGCTCTCGCGCGAGGCGCCCATCATGAGCAGGTCGAAGTCGGTGGAGCGCTCGATGATGGTCTCCGTGACGTCGCCGGCCTCGATGCGGATGCGGAAGCGCTGCTTGCGGCGGCCTTCGGTAACGCCGCCGATGGGCTCGGCGTCGAGCGCGCTGATCGCCTCGCGCAGTTCCGACGCCCGCTCCGCGCGCTCCTGGGGCGTGAGCTGGTCATCGACCACGTGCATCAGCTCGATGTAGGCCTCGTCCGCGGCCGCCAGCGGCGCGGCCGCTCCGGCCATCAGGTGTCCGTGCCGCGGGTGCTCTATGGGCACGAGGATGCGGCGGGCCGGGAGGCTGACGTCGCCGCGCACCACCACCACATTGGTGTGCGCGTCCTTGACGATCCTGTCGATGTTGCTGCCGACGACGGTGCGCGGATCGCTGCTGCGGCCCCGCCAGCCCATGACCACGAAGTTGCAGCCGTACTCCTCGACCGTGTCGATGATGGCGTCCGCAGGCCGGTGACCGACGCGCACGAGCATGTTCGGGGCCATGCCCATCTCCTCGGCCTTGCGCGTGGTCTCGTCGAGGATGGGCCTGGCCTCCATGATGAAGTCGCGGCCAACGCTGACCGGGAGCTGGTTGGGCACGGTGATGACGTGGAGGAGGATGACCTCGCCCTGCTCCGTCTGCAGGATGGCACGGGCCACCTGGAGCAGGTTGTCCACCGTGTCGGGATTGGCCACCGGCACCAGCACCGAGAAGCGCTCGACATCGACCTTGAGCCGCTCCTCCACCAGCACCGGCGTGGCCTCCTCCTCGCGCTCGCGCCTCGATGCGTAGAAGTGGTAGATCAGCCCGCCGGAGCCCAGCCAGCCGAGGGTGACGTACCAGGCGATTGGCGACACATCGAAGAGCACCACGGCGAGCGTCATTTGCAGCACGATGGCAACGATGGGCAGGTAGGGAAAGAAGGGCACCAGGTAGCCGTAGGCGAGCTTGTCACCGTACTTGCGGCGGATGGTGATGACGGCGACGTTGACCTGCATGAACAAGAGCAGGAACATGATGTCGGCGGCGGCCGCCACGTCGTGGATCTCGGGGATGAAGACCGCCATGCCGATGATCAGAGCGCCGGAGAACGCCAGCGCCAGGTAGGGGGTGCGCGTGGTCGGGTGCACGGCGCCGAAGACGTCGGGCAGGTTCCGGTCACGCCCCATAGCGAAGGACACGCGCGTCGAGGAGTAGGTGGTGGCGTTGAGCGCGCTCATGGTCGAGAACAGCGCGCCGATCAGCAACAGGACGCTGCCGAGGGGCATGAACTGCTCGGCGGCGCGCAGCAGCCCCAGCTCGCCGGCCTGGCCCAGCCACTGGTAGGTGGGAATGTCGCCGGTCTCGACCGCGCCGATGGAGACGAAGGCCACGAGGATGTAGATGGGAACCACGATGAGCAGCGCGAAGAAGACGGCCTTGGGCACGGTGCTGCGGGGGTTCTTGACCTCCTCGCCGGTCTGCACGATCACCTCGTATCCCTCGTAGGCGATGACGGTGAGCCCCATGGCACTAAAGATGCCAATAGCCCCGTTCGGGGCGAAATCCGCCCAGAAGGACTGCAGTTTGGAGGGATCGCCGAAGACCGCCGCAATGCCGGAGGCCACGAAGATGCCGATGATGGCGATCTTGCCCACGGTGACGATGTTCCCGGCCATCCCGGTCTCGGCGGCGCCCTTGAAGTTGATGTAGATGAAGAGGAGGGCGATGGCGACGGCGGCGCCCTTGACGAAGATCGCGTCGGGGAAGCCGAGGGTGCCGAGGCCCGTGAGCTTAAGCGTCTCGGCCAGGTAGGAGGCGAAGCCGAGGGCGTAGAGGCTGCCGGCCACGGCGTGGGCGAACCAGCTCATCCAGCCGGCCATGAAGGCGTTGCCGCCGGGCAGGCCCTGACGCACCCACAGGTAGCCGCCGCCGGCCTCCGGGATCGCTGAGCCGAGCTCGGCGTAGACCATGGCAGTCAGTAGCGTGACGACGCCGTTGAGGGCGAAGGCCACGATGAGGGCCGGGCCGGCCCGGCCCGCGGCGATGCCGGTGAGGACGAAGATCCCGGCGCCCACCATGGCGGCGACGCCGACCATGGTGATGTCGAAGAGGCCCAGATCGCGGCTGAGTTGTGTGGCGGGCGCTTGAGCGCGGGCCGCACGATCCTGGCTCATCTCGTCTGTCAGGCTCCTTGTCACGGGGGACGCCACGTCCACGCCGCGCATCGCGGCTGCAGGCCGCCAAGCGGCCGGCCCGCGCCACACCGCCGGCTGCGGCGCACGCGACACGGCCGCGGCGGATCGGGCTTCAATGCGACAGGGAAAAGCAGAACTGCGGGCCTTGAGCAATGTACCATCAAGTCCCCTCGCTGTCAAACAGCCAGGGCTGTTCGGCAGCATCCAGATTGGTGTGGATGCGCGCACCGAGCGGCGACGTCCCGTGCCTGCGCATCCCGCTCCTGGGCGGGAGGGACCGGGGGGTGAGGCCAACCCCGTTGCGGCGCGAACGCCTGCAGAGCAACGACCTGCCGATGGGGGCGTCCGTGTGTCATCCACAGGAATCTGGATGCTCTCGGGCTGTTCTCGGGCCGCCGGGCGTGAGACGGCGGGCCGGGATCATCGGCACTTGATGTCCTGGGTTCACCGCGTGCCCCGGGCGTGACGAGGCATGGTGCCAGACCCTCGGGGGCACGGCCCACAGGCCGTTGCGTGCTGAGTGCCGCCGTCGGCGGCACCGGGAAAAAGGCTGTCCGGAGCACGCTGCTACGATTGCTGGCAGGCCCTGTGGCCCGCTTGCCGAGGGAATCTCGATGTGCTAATATCCCGGTGGTTCGGCGACGACGATCGGAGGCCGCAGTGCATGAGGCTCGATGAGGCGCAGAGGCAGAAGCGGCGGCGTGTGCTGCTGGCCCTGATGCTGTTCGCCGGCATGGCACTGGCGTACCTGGTGTTCAACGTCAGCCAGTTTGAGCGCCTCGAGAACATCAACGCTCTGGACTACGCGCAGATCGCGCGGCACGTGCTGCGCGGTGACGGCTTCCAGACGAGCTTCATCAAGCCGCTGGGCCTGGTCTATGAGCGAAGCATCGAGAACCACCCCGACCTGACCTACCCGCCGATACACATCCTCTGGACGTCAGTCGTGATGCGGTTGCTGGGCGCCACCGACCGCGCGGTGTCGCACGCCTCGGGGTTCGCCTTCCTGCTGACACTGCCGCTGATCTTCTTCGTGGCGCTGAGGATGTTCGACTGGCGCACGGCGGTGCTGGCAAGCGTCGTCTTTGGCGTACATGTGGCCAATCTGCAATATGCGGTGTCGGGCCTCGAAACGTCGCTGTTGGCGCTGCTGTTCACGGGGCTGCTGTTCGTGCTGTACGAGGCGGGTGGGGGGACCAGATACGAGCTGGCGTGGGTGGCGGGCGCCGGCGCGCTGATGGGGCTGATCTACCTCACGAAGTACGTCTGGATCGTGACGGCGATCCCGATTATCGTGTACCTGGTGACCATGAAGCCGGGGCGTCGGCTGGCTCGCGTGGCCCTCTTCGTGGGAGTGGTGGTCGTGGTTGCCGCGCCGTGGCTCTGGCGGAACTACGCCATCACGGGCAACCCGTTCTTCACGCTCCGCACCCACGAGCTGGTGAGCCTGACGCGGGCGCATCCTGCGAACACCATGTACCGGACCTTCCCGGACCACGTCCCGGGGTACGTCGTCTTCGTGGCGGAGAACCCGCGGGCCATCTTCATGAAGGTGCGCGGCGGGGTAGGGGCGCTGCTTGCTGTCTTCCACGATCTGGCGGGCAGGTTCGTGACGCCGTTCTTCGTGGTCGCGGTCATGGTTCGTCTGGGAGAGCCGCGGTTCGAGCGGCTGCGCTACGTGGTGTACGCGGTCTTCCTGCTGCTGTGTGTATCGCTCGCCTTCGTGATCGCCGACCCCAGGCTGGTCGCGCCCGTGAGCCCGATCGTGACCATTGTGGCGGTCGCCTTCTTCTGGCGGCTGCTGGACGCGCGGGTTCAGGCGCTGGACGAGCGGAGCTGCGCGCGATGGACGGCGCTGGCGGTCGCGGTGCTGCTGGTCTTGCACGCCTATCCCTTCGTCACCGTCATCACGCCCGATGAGCCGGAGGGTGTGCTCGGGGAGACGCCGATTGAGACGGCCATGATGCAGGTGAAGAGCTTAGTGGACGGGCCGGTATTGACTGACTCGCCATGGACGGTCGCCTGGATGGCCGAGAAGGACGCCGTCTGGCTGCCGATGACGGAGACGGACTTTCGGCGGATGGAGGACGCCGTCGGCCGCTTCGAGTGGCTGCTATTGGGGCCGTCAGTGGCGCGCATGGCGGCCCCCGAGAGGATGCAGGAATGGGCCGGCGTATGGCTGCGAGCGCAGCGCGGAGACGCGGAGTACCTGGGCTTCGTCATCTCCGCCCGCCTGGGCGACGGCCGCTGGGTGCTGATGCGGAGGCAGTCGGGGAACTGACGACGCGGCGGGGGGAAGTGCGGGGCCTGGTCCGCCGCCGGAACGGGGAGATCACGCTGGGGACGAACGCGTCCAAGCACGGCTCCGGCTCGGCCGAGCCGGAGGTAGAGGAGCAAGAGACGGTCACGTGTTTCAGTTGCGGCGCGACGGTTCCGGCCGGAGCGAAGTCCTGCCCCATCTGCCACCGCGCCGTGTACCGAACGTGCTTCTGTGGCTGGGAGATGCGCGCGGATGAGGCGATCTGCCCCAACTGCGGCGCGGACTGGTCGCAGAGCATGCGAGTGGCGCGCAAGAAGACCAGAAGCCGCAGCAGCTCCGGGGTGCGGCGGAAGCTCCTTCGATTCGCCCTCATCGGCGCGGTGGTGGCGACGGGCCTCGCCGGGATCGCCTGGATCGTCATCAGCAGCCTCGCCTACCTGGGCATGACGGAGCACGCGCCGCTGCCCAACGGGATGGGCGATCGGATGGGGCTGGCGCTGATCGGGATTGCGCGGGCGGCCCGTTGCGCCGGTCGCTGGGCGTGGACGCACCTGCCACTGCTGCTCACGCTCCTGGGAATCCTCGTGGCGGGGGCGCTGGGCGGCGTGCTGGCCTACTTCGTCAACGCCAGGTCCAGACACAGGCGATCGGGGCGCTCCTCACAGGTCCTTCGCCGCAGGAAGCGCCGCAGGTAGGAGGCCGGATGACCGAGGGGCAGACGCTAGAGGCACAGGAGCGTCGAAGGCCGGAGCCTGAGGCAGCCGCTCCTCCCCTCCTCACGCCGCTCACCGGCGTCGTCGGAGTTCTGCTGGTGGTCTGCTTCGCGCCGTATCTCAAGTGGATGTGGGAGATCTGGATGCGGAGCGACTACTACGGCCACGGCCCTCTGATCCCGCTGATCTCGGCTTACCTGATCTACACCAAGCGCGGGCGGCTCGTAGCGGCCGAGGACGGCCACAACCTCTGGGGCCTGCCCATCATTCTCGTGGGCCTGGTGCTCTACGCGGCGGCCGTGTACCTCAACGTCAACTTCCCGCAGGGCTTCGCGATGATCGTGGTGATGGCGGGGCTGGTGCTGTTGCTGTGGGGATGGGGGCGCGCGAAGCTGTTGGCCTTCCCCATAGCATTCCTGGGCTTCATGGTGCCGATGGGCCGGGTGCTGGTGACGCAGTTCTCCAATCCGCTGCAGCTCGGCGCCGCGGGGGTCGCGGCGAAGGTGCCGCTGCTGCTGGGCGTTCCGGTCAAGCTGCACGGCACGACGATCATCATGCCCGGGTACACCTTCGAGGTGGCCCAGGCCTGCAGCGGGCTGAAGTCAACCATCGCAATGACCGCTTTGGCGGCCCTGTTCGCGTACCTGGTTGCGGCGCCCCTGTACAAGCGCCTGCTGGTCTTCGCTTCGGGCCTGCCCGTGGCGCTGGCCGCGAACGCGGTCAGGATCAGCTTCACACTGCTTCTGGGTCGGGCGTTCGGGAACGCGGTGGCGGAGGGCTTCTTCCACACCTTCTCGGGCCTGCTCGTCTTCCTACTTGGGCTTCTGGGCCTCTTCGGCGTGGCAAAGGTGCTTCGATGCGAGAGGATGCGAGACGACATCTGGTAGCGATCGCGGCCCTGCTGGTGGGCATCGGGCTGAGCGTGGGCGCACGGCGCGTCCGTCCCGTGGAGGCGGCCTACGAGGTCGACTTCTCGGCCATTCCGCTGGAGGTCGCGGGCCTTGAGGGCGTGGTCGCCCCCCCGGACACGGAGGTGGCCGAGTACCTCGAGGCCGAGGAGATGTGCACCATCGCCTACGGTAAGGGCCGTGGGCAGGTCGTCGTGAACGTTATCTACGGAAGCACATGGCGCACCGTGCACACGCCGGCGCAGTGCTACCCCGCGTCGGGTTGGTCGGTCGTGTGGGAGCAGGAGACGATCATCCCTCTGCAGATCGAGGTCGCGGGACAGCAGGAGGTCATGGCCAAGCTGATGCGGGTGGAGCGCGACGACGTGGCGCAGATGGTGCTGTTCGTCTTCGCGCACAAGGGGGGCACGTCGGTTGACTACGCGGAGCACTCCTGGGCCGTCGCGACGGGGCCGCCCGGCGCCGGCGGCCTGTCGCTGATGATGAGCACCACGCTCGACGGGAACGAGGAGAGGGCCCGGAGGCGTTTAGAGGAACTGGCGGCCGGGATCTATCCCTACGCAGTGAGCTTCTGGTATGAGGACTGGCGGCCGCCTGGGGGCCAGTGAGGCCGCCGTGGAATGGGTCGTGCCTGAGGCGTGTGCTGGCCGAAACGGTGGAGCCGATCATGGGCTCTGAGGGGCCATTGGGGGGCCGGCAGGCGTTTGAGTTTGGGGCGGCCTTGTGCTATACTTGGCCGGAATTCATCATCGATCGACTCTCCCCGGAGCCTGGAAAGGGGCGCATGCCGGTGCTTTCTCGCCATGTGACACTACTGCTTGTTGCCGCGCTCGCAGCGGCAACGATATGCGGCTGCGGGAACAACCCCGTGGCACTGGTTGACGGCGTCAAGATCACGGAGAGTGAGTTCCAGGATCGCCTCGTCGACGCCGCCGGCGAGGCCGTGCTCCGGGACATGATCAACCGCGAGTTGATCGAGCAGGCCGCGCAGGCGAGGGGCATCGAGGTCACCGAGGAGGAGCTGAGCGAGGCAATCGAGGAGTTCAAGGCGGGCCAATTCCCCTCGGAGGAGGCCTTCAACCAGGCGGTGACCAGCGGCCGGATCGACATGGAGTACGTGAAGGACAACGCGCGGCTGAACGTGATTGTGCGCAAGCTGATGCTCCACGACGTGGATTACAGCGAGGAGAGTCTGCGGAAGTTCTTCGAGGAGCACAAGGAGGATCTCAAGCGCCCCGCGACGGTCTCGATCAGCGAGATCGTCGTGAGCTCGAAGCAGGACGCGCAGGAGGTCTACGAGCAGCTCAAGGGCGGGGAGGGCAGCTTCGAGGAGCTGGCGCGTCAGTACTCAATGTCACCCTCCCGTGACAGGGGCGGCGAAATCCCGGAACAGCCAATCGAGAGGATTCCGGTGCCGGCGATCCGCGAGGCCGCCGGAAGCGTGCCCGTGGGTGAGGTGAGCGAGCCGTTCGAGGTCAACGGCAACTGGTATCTGATCAAGGTGCGCGATCGGCAGCCGGCTCGCGAGGCCACGTACGAGCGCGACAAGGACGCGGTGCGCAGGTTGTACGAGAGGGAGCATCACCAACCACTGCAGGATGTGCTGACCCAGCAGCTCGAGAAGACGAGAGTACAGGTGCTCGACCCTCGCTTCCAGCACCTCAACGAGCAGTTCACACCGGTTCCGTCGGAGGTTCCCGAGTTCGGCGTTGAGGGCGGCGAGGAAGCGCCTGCTGAGGTGCCCGAGGCGCCGGAGCAACCGAAGGCGCCCGCCGCGGGCGAGGAGAGTCCGGCTGAAGCCCCGGAGGCGGAACAGCCCGCCGGGGGCGAGTAGGCGCCGCGGACGCGGATCACATGCACGTGGGGCCGTCCCTCCCCACAGGTGGCTGATGGAGCGTTTTGATGACCTGGTCAGGGTGATGGCGCGCCTGCGCTCACCCGACGGCTGTCCGTGGGACGGAGAGCAGACGCACAGCTCGCTGCGCCCCTACCTTATCGAGGAGACCTACGAGGCGCTTGAGGCCATTGACCAGGAGGACTGGGCGCGGCTGTGCGACGAGCTGGGAGACGTGCTGCTCCAGGTGGTGTTCCATGCGCAGCTCGCCGCCGAGCGTGGCGACTTCGACATCGAGGACGTCTGCGACGCGATCGTGACCAAGCTGCGCCGGCGGCATCCCCACGTCTTCGCGGACACCAGCGTGTCGGGGAGCGACGAGGTACTTGACCGCTGGGAGAGGCTTAAGCGTGAGGAGGAGGGCTACCGCGAGCGCGAATCGGCGCTCGACGGCATCCCGCAGTCCCTGCCCGCGCTGCAGCGCGCCCACAAGCTGCAGAGGCGCGCGGCCCGGGTCGGCTTCGACTGGGACGAGGTCGCCGGCGCGCGGGCGAAGGTGGACGAGGAACTTCGGGAGGTGGACGAGGCGACGGACGATGCGAGGGAGGAGGAGATCGGCGACCTGCTCTTCGCGGTCGTGAACCTCGCGAGGTTCCTGGGCGTAGAGCCCGAGGGTGCGCTGAGACGGGCAAACGAGCGCTTCGGCCGGCGCTTCCGCTGGGTCGAGCAGGCGGCCGGCAGCCCGGAGCGGCTGCGCGAGATGAATCTGGAGCAGATGGACGAGCTCTGGGAGAGGGCCAAGGCAGAGGAGGCATCAGGCGGAGGAGGTCCCGCGGCGCGGAATGACTGAGCGCCCCGCGCATGCCACGGGCGCCCGCGGCAGTCAGGCCGAGCAGCGCACGGACCCGCCCGGACATGCGACTGGACAAGTTCCTCAAGAACGTCGGCATCGTCAAGCGACGCACCCTCGCGAAGCGTCTCTCCGACGAGGGCAATGTGCAGGTGGACGGGCGCACCGCCAAGCCCAGCACGGACGTGTCGCCCGGCGATCGCATACGCCTGCAGATCGGGATGCAGATCGCCGAGTACGAGGTCCTCGAGGTCTCCGAACGGCCGGTTCCCGGATCGGAGCGCGGGAGCTACGCGCGACTGCTGCGCAGCGAGCGCGTGCGGCCGCTCAACGACATGTAGGCCGGGCATGCGCGAGCCGCGTGCCCGGCGCCTGATGGCGACAGGCCCAGGGGGGTTCACATACACCAGAGATGGGGCCCCGCCTGTGTGATGCTACCAAACGGCGTGCAAACTGACAGGGAGGACGGCAGCAGATGGCTCTTGACAAGCACGTGTTTCTCTTCACCGAGGACGCGGACTCGATCATCGCGGAGCTGGAGGCGGAGGGCCGGGGGCTGAAGGACCTCCTCGGCGGCAAGGGCTCGAACCTGATGCTGATGACCAACTCGGGCATCCCGGTGCCGCCCGGCTTCACGATCGACACCGACACCTGTATCGAGTTCCTCGCGAACCAGAACCAGCTTCCCGCCGGCGTGGAGGATGAGATCTACGAGGCGATGGCGGCCCTGGAGGAGCAGGTGGACAAGAAGTTCGGCGACGCGGAGAACCCGCTGCTGGTGTCCGTGCGCTCGGGCGCGAAGTTCTCGATGCCCGGCATGATGGATACGGTGCTGAACCTGGGAATGAACGACGAAGTGGCGGAGGGCATGGTCGCGCTGACCGGCGACGAGCGCTTCGTCTACGACGCCTACAGGCGGTTCATCATGATGTTCGCGGACGTCGTCAAGGGCGCCGACCGCGAGATGTTCGAGGAGGCGTTGGCTGAGGTCAAGCAGGATGAGGGCGTGCGCGAGGACACCGAAGTCTCCGCCGAGGGCCTCAGGAAGGTCGTCGAGATGGAGAAGGAGATTTACGAGGAGGCGGTCGGCGAGCCCTTCCCGACGGAGCCGAGGGAGCAGCTCATGCAGGCGGTTGACGCCGTCTTCAGCTCCTGGGACAACGACCGCGCCATCGCCTACCGGGAGATCCACGGCATCTCCCACTCGCTGGGAACGGCGGTTAACGTGCAGATGATGGTCTTCGGCAACCTCGGCGACGACTCGGGCACCGGCGTCGCCTTCACGCGCAACCCCGCCACCGGCGAGAAAGAGATCTACGGCGAGTTCCTCTTCAACGCGCAGGGCGAGGACGTTGTGGCGGGCATCCGCACGCCGCTGCCCATCAGCGAGCTCGACGGTCGCATGCCGGAGATCTACCAGCAGTTCGTGGACATCTGCGAGAGGCTGGAGCAGTTCTACCACAACATGCAGGACGTTGAGTTCACGATCGAGCGTGGCAAGCTGTGGATGCTGCAGACGCGCGACGGGAAGCGGACCGCGCAGGCCGCCATCAAGGTCGCCTCGGAGATGTTCGACGAGGGCCTCGTCACCAGGGAAGAGGCCGTCATGATGGTCGAGCCATCGCAGCTCGACCAGCTCCTGCACCCGCAGTTCGACCCCGAGACCAAGCCCGAGGCCATCACGAAGGGCGTTGACGCCTCGCCCGGCGCGGCGTCCGGCCAGGTGGTGTTCAGCAGTGAGGAGGCCGACGAGTGGGCCAAGGACGGCAAGAAGGTCATCCTGGTCCGCCACGAGACCTCTCCCGAGGACATTCGGGGCATGGCGGCCTCGCAGGGCATCCTGACCACAACCGGCGGCAAGACCTCGCACGCGGCCATCGTCGGGCGCCAGATGGGCACCCCCTGTGTCGTCGGCGCCGGCGAGGTCGAGCTGGACTACGCCAAGAGGCAGTTCCGGGTGGGCGATACCGTCGTGCGCGAAGGCGACTGGGTGTCCATCGACGGCAGCACCGGCGAGGTGATGCTCGGTGAGGTCGAGACCATGCCGTCGGACATCATCCAGGTGCTGACCGGCGTCAAGGACGAGTCCGAATCGCCGATGTTCCGCATGTTCTCGAACCTGATGGCATGGGCCGACGAGATCCGCTCGCTCGGCGTCCTGACCAACGCCGACACGCCCGAGGACGCGGAGACCGCGCGGAAGCTCGGGGCGGAGGGCATCGGCCTGACGCGAACCGAGCACATGTTCTTCGGCGAGGATCGCCTGCTGAACTTCCAGAAGATGATCGTGGCCGACGATGAGGAGTCGCAGCGGGCGGCGCTGGAGCAGCTCCTGCCCTACCAGCGGGAGGACTTCGAGGGGATCCTGCGCGCGATGGACGGCCTTCCCGTCATCATCCGCCTGCTCGACCCGCCGCTGCACGAGTTCCTGCCCAATGACCCCGAGGATCAGCAGGTCATCGCGGACGAGACCGGCAAGACGCTGGCAGAGATCCAGGACATGGTGGCACGGCTGCATGAGATGAACCCGATGCTGGGTCATCGTGGCTGCCGCCTGGGGATCACCGATCCGCTGATCTCCGAGATGCAGGCGCGGGCGATCTTCGAGGCCGCCTGCGCGCTGAAGGCCGAGGGGCTTGACCCCAAGCCTGAGGTCATGATCCCGCTGGTTGGCACCGAGGGCGAGATCTCGATCCTGGGCGAGCTGGTCGTGCGAGTCGCCGAGGAGGTCATGGAGGAGCAGGGGGTCGAGGTGGACTACATGGTCGGGACCATGATCGAGCTGCCGCGGGCCTGCCTGGTGGCCGATGACATCGCCAGGCACGCCGAGTTCTTCTCCTTCGGCACGAACGATCTGACCCAGACCACCTTCGGCTTCAGCCGCGACGACATTGAGGGCAAGTTCCTGCCGGCCTACATCGACAGCCGGATCTTCGAGGGCAGCCCCTTCGCAGTGTTGGACGAGGACGGCGTGGGCGAGCTGGTGGCGATGGGGGTGGAGAGGGGCCGCGCGGCCCGTGAGGACCTTGAGATCGGCATCTGTGGCGAGCACGGTGGCGATCCGCGGTCGATCGACTTCTGCCACCGCGTCGGCCTCAACTACGTGAGCTGCGCGCCGTTGCGCGTCCCAATCGCTCGACTGGCGGCGGCGCAGTCGCAGGTCAACAACCCGCGCGAGGGTGCGCAGGCCGTCGCGCAATGAGAGGCCCAAGCGGGGCGCGGCGCTCAGTCGCCCGCCCCGTCCACGGGTCAGCACTGCCGAGACGGAGGTGTCCCAATGACGACGATCACTTCTGTACACGCGCGCGAGGTGCTTGACTCGCGCGGCAACCCGACCGTGGAGGTCGAGGTGGAGCTCGCCTGCGACGCCTGGGGCCGGGCGGCGGTTCCGTCCGGCGCATCGACCGGCGAGCACGAGGCGGTGGAGCTGCGCGACGGCGATGACGCACGCTACGGAGGGAAGGGTGTGCTGACGGCGGTCGAGAACGTGAACTCCAGGATCGCGCCCGAGGTCGTCGGCCTGGACGCCACGCGGCAACGCGAGGTGGACCAGGTGATGATCGAGCTGGATGAGAGCCCCGAGGGCAACAAGGGCGATCTCGGGGCCAACGCGATACTGGGCGTGTCAATGGCCGCCTGCAAGGCCGCCGCGGCGGCCTGCGAGCTGCCGCTGTACCAGTACATCGGCGGCGTCAACGCCCGCATGCTGCCCGTGCCGATGATGAACATCCTCAACGGGGGGAAGCACGCCGGCAACAACGTGGACCTGCAGGAGTTCATGATCATGCCCGTCGGCGCGGCGTCCTTCAGCGAGGGCCTGCGCTGGTGCGCGGAGATCTTCCACGGGCTCAAGGCGGTGCTCTGCGCCCGGGGCCTCAACACCGCCGTGGGCGACGAGGGCGGCTTCGCGCCGGACCTGCGCTCGAACGAGGAGGCCCTGCAGGTCATCATGCAGGCCATCGACGCCGCGGGGTACTCTCCGGGCGAGCAGATCCGCATCGCGCTCGACCCGGCCTCCACCGAGTTCTTCGATGAGGCGACCGGGCGCTACGTGCTGGCGAGTGAGGAGCGCGAGCTGACCTCCGACGAGATGATCGGGTATTACGCGGACCTGTGCGAGAAGTACCCGATCATCTCAATCGAGGACGGGCTGGCCGAGGACGACTGGGACGCGTGGCCGAAGGCGGTCGAGAGGCTCGGCGATCGCGTGCAGATCGTCGGGGACGACCTGACCGTGACCAACACCGAGCGGCTGGTGCGGGCCATCGACCTGGGCGCCATCAACTCGATCCTGATCAAGGTCAACCAGATCGGCACACTGAGCGAGACGCTGGACGCCATCGAGATGGCCAAGCGCGCGAACATGACGGCCGTCGTCTCCCACCGCAGCGGTGAGACCGAGGACACGACCATCGCGGACATCGTGGTGGGCACCAACGCTGGTCAGATCAAGACCGGCGCGCCGTCGCGCACGGACCGGGTCGCGAAGTACAACCAGCTCCTGCGCATTGAGGAGATGCTGGCCGACACCGCCGAGTACCCCGGACTGGGCGCGTGGTACAACCTGGCACAGAAGTAACGCGCCGGGCAGATGCCGACAGGGCCAACACGCGCGGCCGCCTTCGCCTCCACAGGCGGCAGGCGGCCGCGCTCGCGTTTCGCAGCACCGAAGCACCGTGCTTGAGCCGTCCCGGTTGACGCCAAGCGCCGAGGTACCTGTGGGCAGCATCCAGATTCGTGTGGATGCGGGCACCGAGCGGCGACGTCCCGTGCCTGCGCATCCCGCTCCTGGGCGGGAGGGACCGGGGGGTGAGGCCTGCCGCCTCCTACGGCCAACGACGTGCGGACGGGGGCGTCCGTGTGTCATCCACAGGAATCTGGATGCTGGCGGTACCTGTTGCGAGCTGCTTGGCGATCGGTGCGAGTCGTGGTATACTACGCGCACTTGCAGTAGAGCCACCGCCATGACAGCGTCGCGTCTCTGGTGAGGGAGCAGCGCGAGGCGCGGGTGGGGGGGTGATGGGCGGTGGCGGTAACGCACCAGGATCTGGAGCAGGAGATGCAGGCGCGGCGGCACGGGCGGCGTCGGACATGGCTGGTGGTAGGGGGCCTGGCCGTGGCGGCGCTGGTCTGGGGGCCGCGGGCAACCGTGCTCGTGGTGAGCGGATGGAGCACGGCGGCGCAGGTGCTGGACCACCACCGCCAGTTCCACGACAGCGGGACGCGGATCCAGGCCCTAGAGCGCGAGGCGGAGTACGCCCAAACCGACGAGGGCAAGGACCTGGAGGCCAAGCGCCGCTTCGGTGTCGGTCCCCCGGAAGAGATCTGGATCACCATCGAGGCGGAGAAGGCGCGCGAGCCCGCCTCCGAGCCCCAGACGATCGATAGCAGGCTGGACGCATGGCTCGACGACACCGGCAGCGGCTTCATGGGCCGGCTGAGGCGCGCGGGAGCGATTGTTCGGTACTGGCTGGGGTGGGACACGGTGGATGAGTGTGTGGTGGCGCCGCCCGAGGCCGAGGGGGAGGCCGACTCGGCAGACGAGCCGGCCGGGGATGACGAGGAAGCAGAGCAATAGGCAGAGACGACATGCAGGCGGCCGCAACCGTTCCCGGCAGAGCGGGCGGCCGTTTGTGCATGTACCGGCCGCACTGCTGGCGGTGGCGACGATCGCGGGCTGCGCCGAGCCCCCACCCCGCCGGTTCGAGCGCTGGCCGATCATGATGACCACAATTCCCTCCCCGGCGCACCAGTTCGCCTGGCTCTCACCGCAGCACCCCGCTCGGCTCGTGATGCAGTATGGTGACCCCGTGACGACGAAAGGCGCCATCGCCGCGATCTCCGACAGCCCGGACGTTTCGTCCCACGGTTGGGCGGTGTGCGGCCTGGTGGCCTTCCACGAGGAGGGGGCGGAGCACGTCAACACTATTTCCCGTGAGCACCACCCGCTTGAGATCGACGGTGAGCTGTCGTGCGCCCGCGCGGCCGAGCGGGTCTGGCCGCTCGAGATGCAGCGCCCCGCGCTGGTCCTCATCGATGGAGGGACGGTGGACGCGTCGGTCCAGGCCGAGGATGCCGAGCCCGCGCCCTGGCTTCTCGGAGGCGAGGTGCGCCTCGCGTGGTTTGACGAGGGGACGCTCGTGCTCGGTGAGTCGGAGATCGAGGGCGAGGCGAATCCCTACCGCATCCGGGCTGGATGGTTCGCCGGCGAGGACAGTCTGCTCGTCTTCGTCTACACGCGCGCGCCCTTCGATGACGTGCTGCGGCGCCGGCCGTGGGTCTACCGGATCGTCGAGAGCGACGAGGGCGTCCCCCACCTCGAAGCGCGCTGGCGCGGGACCTCCCTCTCTCATCCCTTTCGCGACGCGACCTTCTGCGATCTGACCGGCGACCGCTCAGGCGAGATCGCGGCGCTGGAGATCGCGGAGGACGGTGGGCGGCTGATCACGGCCTACCGGTTCGAGGGCTTCGGGCTGGAGGGCCTGGCGCCGAGCGAGAAGCCGGCGGAGGTCGAGGACAAGCTGGAGGCGGCCAACTGGGTGGGAGGATGGGAACAGGAGCTGGTCGTGCGCCGCACGGATGGGCGCTTCGTGTTCTTCGCGCTCGACACCGGCAAGCTGCGTGAGGTGCTGACGGTTGACGGGCCGCGCGAGGTGCTCGGCTGGGTCGTCACCAGCGCCTCCAACGGCGAGCCGGGCGACATCGTGTGTGTGCTCCCCAGTGGCGAGACCTGGGAGGCCAATTCGTGGCAGTTCCGCGGCCCGCACGAGCCCTGAGCAGCGATCAGCCGACCGCGACCGGCAGCAGCGCCCGCCAGCGCCGGCTCTCGCGGT
The DNA here is from genome assembly GCA_029820945.1 of Candidatus Zipacnadia bacterium. GTDB lineage: Bacteria > Armatimonadota > Zipacnadia > Zipacnadales > UBA5352 > JALGUJ01. The sequence goes on from JALGUJ010000046.1 coordinate 26,648, forward strand.
TGCCCCGCGCGAACCAGGGGATGAGGGTGACGGCATTCACCCGCGCGAGGGTCGGGGTGCGCCATGGGCGGTAGGCCGGGCCGGCCGCCGCCTCCTCGACTTCTCCCGCCGGAACCTGCAGCACCGGCAGGCCACCGCAGACCTCGATGGGCGCCGCCTCGCACGGCTCCGACACGGCCTCGTCCGGCACGGCGATGCGCGGCAACGCCAGCCCTCGGGCATCCTGCTCCTCCAGGCAGTAGAGCACCGGCCCGCGCCCGAAGGCGACCTGGCCAGCATTGCAGGTGATCTCCGGCCGGGACATGATCGCCCCCGGGGGCATGGGTAGGTCGATGACCACCGCGTCGCCCGGCTGCCAGACGCGGTCAATGACGTGGTACTCGGCCGCCCGGGCGGCGTCGGGCTCTCCTCCGGCGACGCGGACGGTTGCTCCACGGCACCAGCGGGGAATGCGCATCCGCAGGCGGAAGCGCGCCGGTCGCTCGGGCTCGATGGCGATCTCGACGCGGCCGTCGGCGGGGTAGTCCGTGCGCATGCGCACATTCACGGGCACACCGGAGATCGGCGTTCGGCACTCGGCGTCGGCGTAGAGGTTGACCTGGAGGGCGTCATCCTCGACGGCGAACGCCCACTCGGGAAGCGACGCCAGCATGCGCCATGCGTTCGGGAAGCAGCAGGAGGTGCGGTGCAGCTCAGGCAGGGGCGTGCGCTCGCCGGGCAGGTCCTGCCTGCCCTCGTCGCCCGGATGCACGACGCGCAGGGGGCTGAAGTAGAAGATGGCGAGCTGGTCGGCGCTGAGCGCGCCCAGGAAGGCATTGTAGAGCGCGCGCTCGATGAGGTCGAACCAGCGGCTCTGGCCCGTGATGGCGTGCATGCGGCGGGCGAACATCATCAGGGCTACCGACGCGCAGGTCTCCGCGACCGAGCCGGCCTGCGGCAGGTGGCAGGGGTTGCCCGGGATGATCTCGTCGAGGCCAACGCCGCCGTGGATGTAGAGGCGTGTGGCCTCGATCTCCTCGATCAGCGGCACCAGCGGGCGCACCCGGCGTTCCTCGCCGGTCTCCAGGAACAGCTCGGCCCAGGCGGCGAGCATGTAGAAGGTGCACACGGCGTGGCGGTCGTGCGGGCCGCACTTGAGGTCGCCGACCCGCGCGGTGACGGTGGCGCGGGAGGCGAGGTCACTCGCGAACTCCAGGTATCGCTCGTCGCCGGTGGCGCGGAAGAGCCGGACCAGGGCCAGCTCGATCTCCGGGTGCTCGCGCTCGGGCACGGCATCGAAGTAGGGGTGGCCGGAGGCGAAGTGCCGATGCAGGTAGTCGGCCCAGCGGCGCGCGGCATCGAGCAGGGCATCCTCCCCGGTGGCCCGGTGGTGCGCGACCGCGGCCTCGAACAGGTGCCCGGCCAGGTACAGCTCATAGCGTGCCTCCGGCTCCAACCCCGCGTGCCCGGAGCGGTTGGTGTGGACGAAGCCCTTGGCACTCTGGGCGGCGAGGATGGTTTCGACCACTCGGTCGATAGCCTCGCGCACATCGTCACGGCCGTAGGCCAGCGCGTAGCAAGCCGCCTCCAGCCACTTGTAGAGGTCGGTGTCGGCGGCCCCACGGCGGCGGTACTCGCCCTCCCAGCGATGGCCAACCGCGTCCGCCTCGAAGCCCTGGAAGACCGGGCTGTTGAGGCCGGCCGCGAGGCTGGGCCCGTTGTTCAGGTCCACCCGCCGGCCGAGGAACCCGCCGAGCCTGACTGCGCGCATCGGTGCCGCTTGCAGGCGGCCATGCTCGGCCGGCCAGTCGGCGGAGAGCGCTGCGCCCGCGTGCAAGGTCATGCCGATCACGGCCTCATGGTCTCCATGAGCGATCTATCCCCGTATGTCTGCTGGATCTCCCACCTGTCGTCGCGCTCGCGGACCTCGGGATGACCCAGCACGAAGAAGCGGTGCGTCGTCCGGTCGATGAAGACCTGCGCGAACTGGCCATCGTGCATGAATGAGGCGCCGATCTGGTGGTAGACGACGTGGCCGCAGCTCTTCCAGAGGCTCTTATGCTTGTGCCCGGAGAAGACGCCGACGATCCTCTCGGCGTGAGCCTGGATGGTGCGCTCGAAGAAGTTGCCCGGCGGCCAGAACTTGCGGTTGTCGGTCTCGATCCAGTGCGGACAGTCCGCCTGCTGGAAGCCGATGGCCTGGTGGATGAAGACGATGATCGGCAGGTCTGTCGCCGCCAGGTCGCGCGTGAGCCAATCCCGCTGGGCCGCGAAGACCTCCGCGTATGCCTCGCCAGCGAGCGCTATCCACCCGTCGAGCACGACGATGTGGAAGCCCTTGAGATCGAAGCTGTACCAGCGGGAATCCATCTCCCAGGTGCTGAGAAGCTGCTCCCAGGTCATCAGCCGGTAGACCTCGATAGGGATGCACTCGTGGTTGCCGATGACGTAGTAGTGAGGGGCGTTCAGGCGAGAGATGTGCTCGTGGTAGACGCGGGCGTCGGCGAGGACGTCGTGGTCCTGGTGGCCGGCGATGCAGTCCCCGATGCTGATGACGAAGTCGGGCCGGACCGCCAGGGCGTTGATGCGGTCAATGGTCCGGGGCAGGTTGCGCACATTGCCGGTGTAGGTGTGCGGGTCGCCGATGACGACGAAGTTGATGATGTCATCAGGGTTCTGGCCCTCGGCGAGGGGGGCAAGCGCAGTCGTCAGGGCAACCGCCACAGAGGTGGGCCATGGACAGGTCATTGCGCGGTCCTCCCATAGGTTCGGTATGGGCCCGCCGCCGGCGCCGGGCTGCTGCGGCTCGTCGCTCGCACGATTACCTGGCGCATCTGGCTGCAGTTCGCCTCCTGTGGCGCGGCGGCCTTCGCCGGAGCTGGTGCAGGATTGGCCGCCTGTGGGCGCGAAGTGGCGCGGTGTGGGGTGCGAAGACATCGACATCGGTCAGGGGGACCGGCCATGACGAAGGCACTTGTGGTGATCGCGATCATGACGACGGCCGCGCTGGCGGGAGCACAGCAGGGCGCCGGAGCGTACGAGGCGCTGCCCTACGGCGACCTGGAGTACATGCAGCCCACGGGCGTGCAGGGCGAGGCGGCCTGGGGCGTCTGGCTCCGCGCCGGCGAGCCGACGGGCGCAGAGGGCTGGACGGTCGAGCGAACGGATCCGGCGAGCGGCGAGGTGTGTGTGAGGGGCAGCGTGCCTGAGAGCGAGTTCGTGATGGGAGGCGAGGGCTCGGGCAGCCCCATCACCGGCTCGGTGAAGCTGCGCGCAGACGAGGACGGCGCGCAGGCCACCGTGCGGCTCACGTGGTACAGCTACTTCAACCGCGTGAGCGAGACGCAGACGGTGGAGGTCGGCCCTGACTGGCAGGCCGTCGAGCTGAGCACCGCGCCGGACCGGGCGGGGCCGTTCGAGCTGGCGGTCGCGCCAGCGGGCGAGGCGGCCGTGTACGCCGATGACTTCTCGATTCGCTGCTCCGCCCCGCCGCCGAACGAGCAGATCGAGGACCGGACTCCGGTTGCGCACCAGCCGATCGAGCTCGACCCGCTGCAGAGCTTCGAGGGCGACGCGCAGGACCAGTCGGGCAGCGTTGAGCTGACGCTGAGCATGCCCGAGGGCGCGGAGCCGGTGCTCCCGTATGCGTGGGGCGGGGTGCCCTTCCCGAAGGGCGAGCTGTACCGCCGCGAGCACGCGCGGGTGACAGACGCGGACGGCAACCCGCTGGAGGCGCAGCTCGACGTGCTCTCGCGCTGGCACGGCGACGGGTCGATCCTGGCGCTGCTGGTGACCGTGCCGGCGGACGCGCCGGGGAACCTGCGCCTGGCCGACGGGCCCGGTGTCGAGGCCGCTGTGGCGGAGCCGGTTGCGGAGGCATCGGGCTTCGCGGACGTGTATGCGCCGATCGTGGTCAGTCTCGACGGCGCGGAGCACCGGGCCGGGGAAGACGCTGAGTGGGTCGTCTCTGAGCGCGAGGGGCCGCTCGTGCGCGTGATGGCCCGTCGGACGGCGGTAGGGCCGTTGATCGTCGAGCAGCGGATTACGACCTTCGCGGACTCCTCGCGCGCCCTGGTCTCCACCACATTCATCAACGAGGGCGAGCGGGCGGCGCTCAGCGCCGTGGGGCTGCGCATGAGGCGGGAAGGCGCGGCGCCGGTGCTGGTGATGACCGACGACGGCGCGACGCCGGCGCGCGCCGGAGAGGTGCTCTCCTGGGGTATAGGCCCGCAGCGCTCGCATCCGCCGGTCTACGGCGTGGCCTCGGACGCGGCGATGACCGGCGCGGTGGCGGTGCCCTCCGGCGGTACCGGGATCGGCGTGGCGGTGCGGGACTTCGCCGAGAACCGCCCCAGCGGTTTCACCGTGACGCAGGATGCACTAACCACCTGGGCGTGGCCGCCGGAGGCCGGGGGCTTCGTGATGAGCCAGGGGATGGCGCGGACCATGGACGTGGTGGTCGATCTCGACGCCAAGGGACCGCCGGCTCCATTCCGTACCGCGGACCTGCCGCTGCTGACCGCGAGCGCCGAGTGGATCTGCGACAGCGGGGTCTTCAACTTCCTGATGCCGCCCGACCCGGAGACATTCCCGATCTTCGAGGAGACGCTGGGCAGCTTCGAGACGCTGGGCCGGTTCTCGTGGGAGCGGAAGGAGAGCGCGGACCTCTACGGCTGGTTCAACTGGGGCGATGCGCCCGGCGACGGCGGCTGGTCGAACCTGGAGACCATGGCGGACCACGAGCTGTTCCTGCACTTCTTCCGCACGCTCTCGCGCGAGCACTTCGACGTGGCGCGGCTGGCGGCGGAGCACTACCGGGACGTGGACATCGACCACCGCTTCGGTTACTGCCACACACACTGCAACAACCACACCTCGACGGGCGAGGGCTGGTCGCACTCGTGGATTCAGGGGATCCGCGACCTGTACCTGCTCACCGGCGACACGCGCTCGCTTGCCGTGCTGCGCGAGGTGGGTGAGCGGCTGCTGACCAAGGAGCCCGGGTTCACCACCGGCCGCGACTGGACGCGGCCCATCGACAACCTGGTGGACATCTACCAGGTCACCGGCGACGAGCGCTATCTGGACGCCGTGATGGAGCACATCCGCGTGCTGGGTGAGCGCCAGGAGCCCGAGACGGGCGTGTGCGGCGCCGAGAAGGGCTCGTGGTACGAGAACCGCTACCAGGCGGGCAGCGCCTTCACCTGGTACGGCTGCCTGGCGATGGCCAAGCTGCACCAGAACGTGGGCGGGGATGAGCTGCGCGAGATCCTCCTGCGCGAGCTGGACCTGTCGCTGGACGTGGAGACCAAGGGCAAGGCGGCCTATAACTACTACCCCGATGAGGAGATCTCCGAGGACAAGCGCGCGGAGGAGATCGGTCATTACACCCTCGGGCGTGGCTCGGTGCTGTTCCCGGCCATGGGCTACGCGTACGAGCTGACGGGCGACGAGCAGTACCTGCGCCTGGGGATGGACGTGCTGGCCTACTGCCTGCTGAACCAGCGCAGTGGATCGGACAACTCCGCAACCTCGTTCATCACCGCCTTTCTGCGCGACGCCAAGGCCGCGGGCTACGGTCCGCAAGAGGAGCGCGAGGCCTTCGAGCGAGCGCGCGAGTTCTCCTGGGCCCAGTACCCGCGGGAGCTGACCAACGGCGGCTTCGAGGACGGCTTCAGGCACTGGAGCGTCAAGAAGGTCCCCGGCCAGGACTTCTACGAGGACCCGATCGTCCATGTGGGCTACTACTGGGATGACGAGGCCGTGGAGGGCGCCCACTCGTTGCGCATCCACTCGGACAATCGGCTGCGGCACATCTCCGTGACCGGCGAGACCGCCCTGCCGGCCGGGCGCCGCTGGAGGCTGACCGGCTGGCTGCGCGGGGATGAGACCATGAACCCGAGCATGTACTACTCGGTGCGCAGCTACGACGATGACGCGCGTGGCAGCGGCGGGCTAGCGGTACGCGGCGGAGTTCATGACCCTCTCGCGCATGGTGATGACCATCAGCCTCATCAACCGCAAGGGCACCGGCGACGTGTGGTTCGACGGCTTCGAGCTGGAGGACCTCGGCGAGGTGGGCAAGCTGCTGACCGAGAACGGCGTCGGGCACGAGGGCCGCGAGCCCAGCGAGGCGATAGTCATCCGCACCGGCGGCACCTACCTGCCCGATGCGCCCATGAACGGTGACGTCGAGATGGAGGGCCCGATCCCCTTCACCGCAGGTTCGCTGACCGACGGTGATGACCGCTATGACTACCATCGCCACCCGTGCAGCTATGCGTACTGGGGGGATCGCGACACGGGCGAGGTGCTCTTCGACCTGACGGACACCTACCGGATCGAGCGGATCGCCATCAAGGTCAACAACGACCCGTCGCGGCGCGCGCACGGCACGGCCAAGATCGAGCTGCTACCCGCCGAGGGGGAGGAGCCGATCGCGGTGATCGACGAGACCGTGGACGGCTGGAACACCTTCGAGGAGCTGGACCTGGAGGCGCAGAGGCTGCGGCTGCGCCTGCACCTCATGGAGGGCCGCACGTATCTGACCATCGCCGAGGTGCAGATCTGGGGCGGCGAGGTCGAGTAGGCGGGCGAAGGGACGGCGAGATGGCGAGCGACGAACCGCGTCCACGGGTCTCCGTGGTGGTGCTCAGCTACAACACGCGCGAGGTGCTGCTGCGCTGCCTGGAGGTTCTGGGCGCGGGCGACCCACCGGAGGACATGCAGATCATCGTGGTGGACAACGCCTCGACCGACGGCTCGGCGGAGGCCGTCGGCGAGCGCTTCCCCGACGTCGAGCTGGTGGTCAGCGAGACGAACCGGCTGTATGCGGGCGGGATGAACCTCGGCGCCTCGCGCGCCCGCGGCGAGCACGTGCTGCTGCTCAACGCCGACACCGAGGTCGGGCCGGACCAGGTTCGCGAGCTGGCCGACTATCTCGACGGGCATCCCCGGGTCGGCGCGGTCGGGCCGGCCCAGGTGAACGCGGCGGGCAGGCCCGAGCGCCCGCGCGTGGACGAGCTGTCCGTCGGGAACCTGGTGCTCTCGATGCTCGGCATCCAGTCGTTCGTGGGGCGGCACGTGAAGGTGGCCGCAACCGGGGCGGTGGCGCACCTGTCCGGGTCGGCGATCATGCTGCGCCGGGAGATCGGCGAGCGCCTCGGCTACTTCGACGAGGGCTTCCGGTTCTACTGGGAGGACACCGACCTGTCGCGGCGCATCCGGGACCTGGGCTATGAGCTGCACATCGTGAGCGAGGTGCAGATACTGCACCGCCACGCCGCGTCATCGAGGCAGGTGGATCGCGGGAGGCGGCGCGTGTGGGCGGCGCAGGGCTTCGCGCGTTACGCGCACAAGCACTGCCCGGGAGCCGAAGCGGCGCTCATGTTCGCGCTGCGGCTGGTCTTCTGCCTTGTTGCAGGGCTTGTCGCCGCGGTCTTCACGGTGCTGACGCTGGGCCAGGTCGGGCCGATTCGGGAGCATGCGGGAGCGACGTTCGCCGTCGCCGGAGTGATGTGGTCGGAGGGGCTGCTGGGCCGCGGCGCGCCGTCGGCGGCCGCACACTCGGAGGATACGGAGGGCGCTCATGCCGACTGAGCCGCTGCGACGCAGGGATGCATTCTTCGGGCTGCATTTCGACCTGCACGCGAACGAGAGGGATGAGGCGCTCGGCGCCGAGACGAGCGCCGGGAACATCCGCGAGCTGATCGAGCGCGTGCGCCCCGACTGGGTGCAGTGGGACTGCAAGGGCCATCCGGGCTACGCCTGCTACCCGACCGAGGTCGGCTGGCCGTCGCCGGGCATCGCCGCGGACATGCTGGCGGTGCTGCGCGAGGTCACGCGCGAGATGGGCGTGGCGCTGCTGGTGCACTACTCGGGCGTCATCGACGAGAAGGCCATCGAGGAGCACCCGGAGTGGGCGGCGCGCACGGCGGAGGGCGAGCCGCACGGGCGCGCGACCAGCACCTTCGGCGACTACGTCGATGAGCTGCTGATCCCGCAGCTTCGCGAGGTCATCGAGCGCTACGACATCGACGGGGTGTGGGTGGATGGCGACTGCTGGGGCGCGGTGCCGGACTGGTCGGCGCGTGCGGTCACGGCCTGGCGCGACCGGACCGGCGCTGATCCGCCGCACGGCCCCGAGGACGCTGACTGGCAGGCATGGAAGGACTTCCACCGCGAGCAGTTCCTGCGCTACCTGAAGCACTGGGTGGACGCGCTGCACGAGACGAAGCCGACGCTGGACATCACCAGCAACTGGATGTACTCGACCTATGCGCCGGTGGAGCCGGAGATCGACCTGGACTACCTCTCCGGCGACTTCTCGCCGGAGGCGTCGTGCGACCGCGCGCGGCTGGAGGCGCGCTACCTCGCGGGCACCGAAGTTCCGTGGGACCTGATGGCCTGGGGCTTCAACCGGCGGCCGCCGGCGGTCTCCGCGCGGCAGCACAAGCCCGCCGTCCAGCTCATGCAGGAGGCCGGTGTGGTGCTGATGCAGGGCGGGGCCTTTCAGTTTTACTACCAGCCGACGCGGGCGGGGCACGTGCCGAAGCAGTTCATCGAGACGGCGGCGGAGGTGGCGGACTTCTGCCGCGCCCGCCAGTCGATCTGCCAGGACAGCGAGACCGTCCCCCAGGTGGTACTGCTGCTGCCCGCGGAGGACCTGATGCGGCGCTCGGAGCGCGTGCTGCACACGGGCGGGGTGCGAGAGCAGGTCGAGGGCGCGCTGCACGCGCTGCTCGACCTGCACTACTCCGTGGACGTGCTGGCCGAGTGGAACCTGCAGCAGCGGCTGGGCGAGTATCCGCTGGTGGTCGTCCCGGACGCGGAGGTGCTGGCGGAAGGCTTCCGCGAAGCGCTGGTGGAGTACGCGCGAGCGGGCGGGAGCCTGCTGCTGGTGGGGCCCGGCGCGGCGCGCATGTTCGAGCCCGAGCTTGGCGTGCGGCTGGACGGGTCGCCCCGGGAGGACACCGCGTACTTGAGCTCGCCGGTGGGGATGGGTGCGGTGGAGGGGCTGTGGCAGGCGGTGACGCCGGTGCAGGCCGAGCAGGTCGCGCTGCGCTACGAGACCTATCGCCCGCGTCACGGCGTGCCCGCAGCGACGGTCGCGGCGCTGGGCGAGGGCCTGATCGGCGCGGTCTACGGGCCGGTCGGGGCCGGCTACCTGCGGACGCATCACCCGGCGGTCCGGACGCTGATCGGCGAGCTGGCGCGGCGGCTCTTCGCGGAGCCCGCGGTCGAGCTGGACGCGGCGCCGGACGTGGACGTTGCGCTGCGCCGCGCGCCGGACGGCCGGCTCTGCGTGCACCTGCTGAACCTGGCGGGCGCGCAGCGCGCGGCGGGCTTTCTGGCAGTCGAGCACGTCCCGGAGGCCGGCCCGATTCGGGTAACGCTGCGCATGGGCGACGAACCCTCGTCAGTGACCTGGGAGCCGGATGGCGATGAGCTGGACTGGTCGTGGGCCAACGGTGTGCTGACGGCAACCGTCCCGCGCCTGCATATCCACGGCGCGGTCGTGCTGACACCTACGTAAGTCTGCATCCGTGGCCGACCATGCCGTTGGACGAGGGAGTGCCGATGGCGAGACTGGTGATGCTCATGGTCATGCCGGCCACGATGCTTCTGCTGCAGGTCGCGGGGGCACAGGAGCAGACCGGGCTGGAGGCCACCTGGGAGCTGGCGACACCCGAGGCGCAGTTCCCTCCGCGCGACACCGCCGAGCCGGTGGTGTTCGACGGGAGGATGTGGCTGAGCAACGGCTACTACCACGGCAACGTGCACTACCCCGACCTGTGGATGACCGAGGATGGGGAGACGTGGGAGCGGCTCCTGGGGAGGACGCCTTTCGGCAAACGCGGGTACGGCGAGACGCTGAGAGCATCCAGATTCCTGTGGATGACACACGGACGCCCGCGTCCGCACGTCGTTGGTCTGCAGGCGTTCGCGCCGCAACGGGGTTGGTCTCACCCCCCGGTCCCTCGCGCCCAGGAGCGGGATGCGCAGGCACGGGACGTCGCCGCTCGGTGCGCGCATCCACACGAATCTGGATGCTGCCCGAGACGCTCGTGCATGATGGCAGCATCCGGCAGCTCGGGAGCGGCGCGGACGTGTGGGCGAGCGCCGACGGTGTGCAGTGGGAGCGCGTGATCGAGGCCGCGCCCTACGGAGCGCGAGGCAACACGGCCGTCTGCCCCTACGCCGGGAGGCTCTGGGTGATGGGCGGACGCTTCGCCAGGGCCAACGACCCGCCGGAGCAGGGCTATGAGGACCGGACGAGTCTCAACGACGTCTGGTGCTCGGAGGACGGCATCGCCTGGCACGAGCTGCCCACACCCGAGGAGTTCAAGCCGCGCCATGAGCCGACGGTCTACGTGTACGACGACAGCCTGTGGATCGTGGCCGGCAACTCCCGGCCGGTGCTCAACGACGTCTGGCGGGTCACGATCCGCGAGGAGTGATTGCCCGTGACCTGCGCGACGGCGTGGCGGATGGCCGTCGCGTTCCTTGGCGTGTTGCTGGCCGGAGGGATGGGCATGGCCCAGCAGATCGCGTCGTTCGAGGACGAGGCGAACCTGCAGCGCCTCTCCATCCCGGACGTGATAGTCGCGGAGCGCGTGCAGGAGCACGCCACCGATGGCGAGTGGTCGCTGCGCCTGGACATCCCCGGGAGCGAGAAGGATAACCTGGCCGGGGGTGAGCTTCGCCGCGGAGACGGACACCACGCAGTACACCGTGCTGGTGTTCGACGCATACAACCCGCAGGAAGGTGCCCTGCCGCTGAACTGGCGCATCGACCTCGCCGATGGCGGGAAGCAGTTCGGCGGGACACGGCTCGACGCGGAGAGCTCGACGCCGGTGGAGGTCTGGATCTCCGCTCTGGGGCCCATTGACCGCGTCCTGATCTACCGGCGGATGCCGCGCACCGATGCCACCATCTACCTTGACAACGTCCACTGGGCGACGGTCGAGGACCGCTTTGAGCCGATCGATTACGTCGATCCACCGATGGGTGACGAGGCCGGCGGGCCCTCCACCGGCCGGATCGGAGCGCGCGAGGGCGTCGATGACTATCGCTACGTCCACACGCTGCGGCGGGCGATCGCCCGCGCCGAGGCCTCGGACAACGCCGATGCCCGGCGCGCGGCAGCCGAGGCGCGCGAGGAGCTTGAGCGCATCGTGGCGTCCATCGACTACTCGCCGCGCGTGCGCGGCACGGCGAAGTGGACCGAGAGCACGACCCTCGACGATGGCACACGCACGATCGGCGGCACGCTCAAGCTCCCCAACGGCCGGTCGCATGCCGAGTACGAGGTGCATCGCTGGATCGTCGCCGAGCACACCATGCGCATCATGGCGGCGCTGGGCGAGATCGAGGGGCAGTAGCTGAGCCGGAGGTGACCTGAGATGGCGCGGTTCGCGAGCGCATTGATCTGCCTGGCGCTCGCCCTGCCGACGTGCGCGGTCGCGCAGCCGCTCGCGGAGGGTGGACGCTCGGACTGGTCGATCTACCGCGTGGCCGATGCCCCCGAGTCGGTGCTGCTGGCGGCCGAGGAGATCCAGCGCATCGTGCGCGAGTCAACCGGCGCGGAGCCGCCAATCGTCGATGAGCCCACGTCGCCGATGATCTGCCTGGGCGACAACGCGGCGGCGCAGGAGGCCGGCGTCAATGCGGAGGGCCTTCCCGATGATGGCTTCCGCATCAGGGCGGTGGATGGGAGCGTCTACATCGTCGGCAGCGACCGCCGGCGGGACGAGATCCGCTGGCGTGGCTGGACGAGCCGCGGCACGCTCTACGGCGCTTACGAGTTCCTCGAGCGCGTGGTCGGCGTGCGCTGGCTGCTGCCCGGCGAAGTGGGCGAGGACATCCCGGCGCACGAGACGCTGGAGCTGCCCGAACTCGACATCGAGGAGCAGCCGGACTTCCCGGTGCGCGTGATGCAGGGCATCCAGCAGGAGCTGCCCGAGGGGTTGGAGGACCCGCGCATGGTCGCAACGTGGCTGAACCGCCAGAAGATGCCCTCGACGCAGTTCGACGGCTGGAAGCTGGGCTGGGGACACTCGTGGAATGACTACATCAGCGAGGAGACGCTCGCCGAGCACCCCGAGTGGCGGGCCATCCCGCGCAGCCAGGAGAAGCGCTGGATCCCCGGGCGCCACGCCGCGGTGAAGTACTGCACCACCAACGAGGAGATGGTCCGCGCCTTCGCGCAGGGCGTCATGGCGCGGCTGGAGGCGCACCCCGACCACCTGTCCGCGGCGATCTCGCCCAGCGACGGCGGCGCGTTCTGCATGTGCGAGGACTGTGCGCCCTTCGTCCACGACGACCCGCACGGCTGGCCATCGTTCGCGCCGCTGGTGCTGCGCTTCTACAACGACGTGGCGGAGATCGTCGCCGAACGCTTCCCAGAGCGGCAGCTCCCCGGCTACGTCTACTACAACTACATGTATCCGCCCGACGAGACCATCGAGATGCACCCGAACGTGTGGCTGGTGTTCTACGGCCTGCGCTACTACGGCTGGGGGCTCGCCAAGCCCACCTATGCCGAGGAGTTCCGCGACGTCGTCTTCGGCTGGTCGCGCTTCACCGACAACCTCGTCTACGGCAGCTATACGGTCTGGATGCGCGCATTCAACGGCACGCCCATCCCGCCCGCGCGCAGGATCCTGAAGATGGAGCTGCCTATCGCCCACGAGGCCGGCTACCGCGGCGGGTCGATGGTGGGGATCGCCGCGTGGGGCTACGGGGGGCCGGCGAACTACATCATGGCGAAGCTGCTGTGGGACGCGGAGGAGGACGTGGATGCGCTCTTCGATGAGTGGCTGCAGCGGGCCTACGGGCCCGGCGCTCCGCCCATGCGCGAGCTCTACACGATGCTCGAGCAGCGCATGTACGACTGGAAGGAGGCGGAGAGCATCGAGTACCGCGGCGAGCAGTACGAGGTCAACTACGCCGTCATCGATGCGGTCTACCGGCCGGTCTTCGGCGAGATGGAGCGGCTCTACCTCGACGCGCTCTCCAGGGCCGAGACCGATGCGCAGCGCGCGCGGCTGCAGATGTTCGGCGACAACCTCATCAAGCTGCACCACGACATGCGCGAGGCCGGGATGATCGACGAGGGCGAGGCCTCGCACTTCTACCGCACGGACGAGCAGTACGAGGCGTGGCTGGCCGAGCAGCGCACATCTCTGTCACTCGACCCCCACCGCTATCCGATCTGGCACGGCGAGTGGTCAGCGAACTGAGGGCGCGGGCCGCAGCGGGCCCGCCCATGCTTGGGAGCTATCTCAGGAAGTACCCGCTGGCGGTGGGGCGGGCGTCGGTCGTCATGGCGATGCCGAGCTTGCGCAGGCCGGTCTCGTCGCCCGTTCCGGGCTCGTGGGTCAGGTGCATCTGGGTACCGCGCAGGCGCGGGAGCATCTCGATCCCCGCACGGGCCGCGGGGTTCGCGGCGGCGGTGATGCCCAGCGCAATCAGCACCTCCTGGACGTTGAGGCTCGGCGAGTTGGAGTCCAGGTATTTGGCCTTGAGCTCGGTCAGGTCACCGATGACGTCCGCGGGCAGCAGGTGGATGTGCTCGGGGATGCCGGCGAGGAGCTTGATGCCCTTGATGATCGCCGCCGAGCCCGAGTGGAGCAGCGCCGAGTTGCTTCCGGTCACGATTGTGCCGTCATGAAGCTGCAGTGAGGCGCCGCAGTAGAAACCGTCGTTGCCCTTGCGGCGTCTCTCGGCGTCCACGGCGGCCTCGCGGGCGGGTGTGACGACCGGCCGGTCGGTGGGGCTCACGCCCAGGCGCGCCATGAGCTGCTCGGTGCGGCTGACGGCCTCCGGCCCGCACAGGCCCTGGCTGAGCTCGCGGGAGTGGCGGAAGTAGCGGCGGATGACCTCCTGGGTGGAGGCCTCGCGCACGAGGGCATCGTCCACGATCCCCGCCGCCGCCCGGTTCACGCCCATGTCGGTCGGGGACTGGTAGGGGACGTGCTGGCCGGTGTCCGCCGCGATACGGTCGATGATGGCCTTGAGGATGGGGAAGCTCTCGATATCTCGGTTGTAGTTGACGGCCTTCTCGCCGTGCGCCTCCAGGTGGAAGGGGTCGAGCATGACGATGTCGCCGAGGTCGGCCGTGGCCGCCTCGTAGGCGACGTTGACCGGGTGCTCGAGGGGCAGGTTCCAGATGGGGAAGGTCTCGAACTTGGCATAGCCCGAGTGCAGGCCGCGGCGATGGTCGTGGTAGAGCTGGGAGAGGCAGGTGGACATCTTGCCACTCCCCGGGCCGGTGCCCGTGACCACGACGATGGGGGCCTCCGTCTCGATGTAGGGGTTCTGCCCGTAGCCCTGCTCCGAGACGACGGAGTCCACATCGTGGGGATAGCCCGGGATGTCCGCGTGCCGATAGACGGCGATGTGCTTCATCTCCATCTGCTGGGCGAGGCGGTCGGAGACGGGGCCTTCACGGTATCGGCTGAGAACCAGGGCCGATGTGGCGATGCCCCAGTCGCGCAGGTCGTCGATGGCGCGCATGGTAGCGAGGTCATAGGTCATGCCGAAGTCGCCGCGGATGCGCCCGCGCTCGAGGTCCCGGCAGTAGACGCAGAAGACGACCTCGATCTCGTCCTTGAGCCCCTGCAGCAGGCGCATCTTGACGTTGGGATCGTAGCCGGGGAGCACTCGGGCGGCGTGGAAGTCGAAGGTGAGCTTGCCGCCGAACTCCAGATAGAGCTTGCCGTCGTACTGCTCGACACGCTCCAAAATGGCGGCGGTCTGTTCGGCGAGATACCTCTCGTTGTCGAAGGCCTCAGCGGGCATGGGCACACCTCACTCGGGTTTCCCCCCAGGGAGTCCTTCGAGCACGGAGCTCTCTCACCTCCCGCGCGGGGTCGGCGGCGCGTCGGCTGCGGGATCAACGACAGACGGCGGGCGCGGCACGGGTCCGCGCCCTACAATACGACAACGGTGTGCGCACGGCGGCGTCCGCATCAGCCTGTGTCGTCGCTCTACAGCGCCAAACGCATCAGCTCTTCCCCGAAGACAATCTCGCCGGAGTAGACCTCCGCCATCTCGGCGATGGCGCGGTCGCGGTCGGCCGCGAGGCCGGGCGTGAGATGCGCGAGCACCAGGCGCCCAGCACCTGCGTCTCGGGCAAGCTCGGCGGCGTCCAGCGTGCCGTAGATGCAGGTCGCGAGGTCCGTATGCAGGGCCTCCTGGCGAAGTGGAGCGTTCGCCACGACGGTGTCCGCGCCGGCTGCCAGCTCGACGACCTCGTCGCAGGGCGCGGTGTCGCCGGTGAAGCAGACGCTGCCTCCCTCCCAGTCGAAGCGCCACGCCAGCGGCCAGAGCAGAGGCTGCATGTGCCGGGAGCGCGCGCAGGTGGCGGTCCATCCGTTGCCCTCAATGACCGCGCCCGGCTCGACGTCGCGCGCCTCGTAGCGTGGCCCGGATCTCGGCAGCGAGCCGCCGCGCTGCAGGTGGCAGCGTTTGCTGGCGACGTCCTCAATGCGCGCGCGGATATCGTCGGCGAAGGCGCCATCGGGGCCGAAGAGCCTCTCCGTGATCGCCTCGGTGGGCGGCGGCCCGATGACCTGCAGGGGCGGCTCGTCCGTGGACTGGTCCCAGCGGAAGAGCATCAGGCAGGGGTAGTCCGCGTTGTGGTCAGAGTGGTGGTGAGTGAAGAAGAGCCAGCCGACGTCGGTCGGCCTCAGGCCGGCGGCGACGAGCTTGTGGGTGGCCGCAGGACCGCAGTCGATCATCACCACGGAGTCGCCGATCTCGATGGCGTGGGCGCTGCCCCATCGTTCGGGCGACGGCCCCGGTGTCCCTGCTCCGAGGATGTGCAGCGTCGGCACCGGCCTCACTCCTCGTCCGTGACGTCGCCCTGAAGCTGGATCGGCTTAGGCTTGACCGTAGGGCGCCGGACGACGTTGCGGGCGGTCGGCGTGATCTCGCCGCGCTCCGGGTACTCGGCGTGCTGGCCCTCCAGGAACTCGTGCAGCACGCGGCCCTCGCTCTGCGCCGGGACGTCAAGCCCCAGCAGGTACGCGAGGGTGGGGGCCACGTCGGTCGTGCACACGCGGAACTGCTCCAGCCAGGGCGCCGGTTCCTGGGCGCGGATGCCCGCGCCCCCGAGGGTCATCACGCCCATGACCGAGGTCGTGTCCGTCTCGTAGGTGGGGATCATCGGCCCGTGGTTGCCGCCCCGGCAGGGGAAGACAATGCGCTCCTCGCCCAGCCTCAGCACCTCCGGGCCGGACCAGCGGTAGCCGCCGGCGTAGACGAAGCAGACGTCGCCGATGTACTCGCCCCAGAGGCCGATCATCGGCGCATCCTCGCGTGCGAGCACGATCGGCAGGGCGTGGTCGCCGGTCTCGGGGTCGGTGATCGACCGCATCTTCGTGATCACAGCGCGGCGCAGGTCCTCGTACTCCTCGGACGGCACGATCCCGCCCTCGTCGCGGCCCTGCAGGTTGATCCACAGGTGGTTCTGGGCGAAGAAGAGCTTGCTGCGCGCCCAGTCGATGCCCTGGCCGTCCTCGGTCCGCTCCAGCCAGCCCTCCTCCAGGAAGGCGTTGATAAGCGACACGGCCTTGACGTTGCCGGGCATGCCGTGGTCGGAGGCGATGCAGAAGACCGCCTCGCCGTCGTCGAACAGGTCGAGGAAGCGCCCGAGCAGCCGGTCGGCCGCGCGGTAGTAGCCGCGAATGATCTCCCACGCCTCCTCCTCGCCCTCTGGATCGTAGCCGGTAGCGGTGGGATCGACGCGCTGCACGAAGGTGTGACCCATCGCGTCGAGGATGTGCCAGTGCAGATAGAGCACCTGTGCGCCGGTCTGGTCCATGGCGATCTGAACCGCGCGCGGCCACCACTCGCTCTCGTCGGCCATGACCTCATCAACGGTCTCGAAGTCGGCCAGGCGCCCGCTCCGGTGGAGGTCGCAGGTCTGACCGGCGTGCACGTAGGGCCCGAGCTCCTCGATGAGCCGCCGGCCCAGCTCGGGGTCGGAGCAGATGCGGCCATCGGTGGGGAAGGCGTCGGAGCGGTAGAGCTGGATGCGCGAGGCATCCGGCGCCAGCTCGACGAGCTTGAAGCGGAAGGCACCCTCGGCCTCGCCGTGGTCCTCGGTGGAGAACTGAGCGTGGACCCAGTCGCTCCACTGCCCCAAGCTCAGCGAGGCGACCGGGCAGGAGGCGTCGCGCTCGGGCGAGATGAGCACGGTATCGTAGGCCTCCTGGCCAAGCACCAGCGCGTGGAAGGTGGGGCCGAGGCCCTCCGTGGTCGTGTGGACCTCGAGGATGGCCTCCAGGGGCTCAACGCCGGCGTCGGGCAGGTTCCGCCAGCCCTCGGCGGGGGCCAGCTCGATGGGGTCGGTGGTGTTCAGCTCCGGGCAGTTGTGGTAGTTGGTGGGCATGGCGAGGTCGAACCAGGACTGCGCGGGCTTGAAGAGCCACTCGATGTGCGTGACCATCTCCGGGCGCGTGGGCGGGTAGCCCGCGTAGTTGAAGACCACGCTGCGCACGCCGTTGCGCGCCGCGGTCTCCCACAGGTACTCGGCCCGGCAGAAGCCGGCGTTGAAGGCCTCCTCGCGGTGCGAGACGGTATGCGCCTCGCCGGGGATGCGCGAGCCCCACTGGATGACGCCGTGCGTGCCGGGGGTGGAGCCGGTGGCGAGCGTGGTCCAGTTGGTGGGCGTCTGGGCCGGGATCACCGACCGGATGCGGGTGAAGACGCCCTTCTGCAGGAGGCGCTCGAAGTTGGGCAGGATGCCCTCGTCGAGGAACTTCTCGGTCATGTTGGGCACCTGAGCATCGAAGCCCAGGAACAGCGCGCGTTTCACCTGTGCCATGCGTCTCACTCCTCCGAATCAGGTTGGTCTGTTGGGCGACCGACGTATGCCGTCGTAGATGTCCTGCTCCGGCTCGGCCGGATGCACTCGGGAGCGTTTGAGGTGCAGCTTCCAGGCGCCGGCCCACCCCTGGTGGACAGCCGGCGGGGCGTGCCTGTCCAGCAGCCCCCAGAAGCAGTGGCGCGACCGGGTTATGGCCTCGCTGTAGGTCATGCCGATGCGCGGCGAGTAGCGGTCCTGGGGGGCCAGGTGCAGCGTGGGCGGGTGGATACCGTAGAGCTCATTGACCCATAGGGACAGGAGGTAGAGCTTCCTGGGCTCCCAGGGCTGGAGGCCGAGGGTGGACAGCTCTGTGAACCGCCCCGGATCGCCCGCGGCGTCGAAGGCCTCGATGGTCGCGCGCGCGGTCTCGCCCACGCCGTGGGCGTAGTAGCCCTCCTGGGCAATAGGCCCTTCGGCCACGAGCACCTCGGGGCGGAGCGCGCGGATCAGCGCGACGAGGCGCCGCACGAGCGGCTCAAGCCCACCGCACTGCTGGTAGCGCTCGGCGATCTTGTGCGGCAGGTCGCGCTCGCTGAAGATGAACTCGCGGAATGTGTGCACGACGGGCACGCCGAGGGTCATGGCGGCGGCCTCGGTCTCGCGCGCCTGGTAGTCGCCCGCCGCCTGGTGGTCCTTGCGCCCGCCGGAGATGAGCACGTAAGCGGCGTCGAACTCCTCACCGAGCGCGGCCAGCGGCGAGCCGTTGATGTGGTGGCCATGCGGGGAGGCGTAGAGCAGTCCCATGCGCGCGCCGGTCTCGCGGCGGGTGTGCCAGGCCCCGTGCCCGTCGGTGGCGATGATGGCCCCGCGCTCCCCGGCCATCCAGCCGCGGCCCTGCGCGAAGGCCACCGCGTGTGGCCAGCAACTGCGCTGCGTGCGCACGGGCTCCCAGCGCCTGGACCCGGGCGGGCAGCGGAGCGTCACCAACGGCGAGACGGCCCAGGCAGAGCCGTCGGCGTCCACGGCCACGTCGCGCAGGCAGGCGAGGTCCAGCAGCTCATCGGGCAGCGCCACCCGATCGAGCGTCCAGCTCCCCCCGCCATCCTCGGTGCGCAGCACGTTCCCCCAGTCGCCGACGATCCAGCCGAGGCGCTCGTTGGCGAAGGCGATGGCGTGCCAGGCCACCGGCCATCCGTGCGTGCGGCGCGGGGTGGGGAGCCGCACGGGGCGCCAGCACCGGCCGCCGTCCGTGGTCAGCAGGACCGTCTCGTTGAAGCCGGCCGCCACTGCGACCGAATGGTCCTGGAAGTGCACGTCGTGCAGCCACGCCGGGGTGGGGACGCGGCGCATCTGCCGCCACGTCGCGCCGCCGTCGGTAGTGTGTAGCACGCAGCCGTACTCGCCGACGGCCCACCCGTGCCGCTCGTCCACGAAGTGGACGGCGCTGAGCCAGGTGGCCTCGCCGTCGAGCTGTTTGGTCCAGGTGCGCCCGCCGTCGTCGGTGGCCAGGATCACCCCCATCCCGCCCTCCAGGGCGACCTCTGAGTCGCGGGGCCAGCCGCCGACGGCCCAGCCGCGCCGGTGGTCGATGAAGCAGATGTCCTCGAGGATGTAGCGAGTGCCCGAGGCCTGCACGCTCCATGTCTCGCCGCCATCGGTGGTGTGCAGCACGGTGCCGAGGCCGCCCGCGGCCCAGCCGTGATCGCGGTCCAGGAAGCAGACCGCCTGCAACCGGTCACTGCTGCGGTCGCGCTCTGCGATGGTGCCATCGTCGTCTGGTGGGCGGCCGAGGGCGGCTGGGGGCGGGGTCGGGCGCTCCACGCGCGCGACGGCCTCGCGGTTCAGCGCCACGAGGCCGAAGTACGTGGGGTCGCGGAGCCAGCGACGTGGCGGCTGCCGCGCCCAATCGGGGTGGGGCGCGGTGCGGAACGCGGGTGACCAGATGATCTCCCGCGCCGGACGGCCATCCCGGGCGGCGCGATGGCGGTGGAGATTCAGCCCCCAGAGCCTGGACACGCCCTCTCCGGAACAGAGCGCGCGGAGCGGGATCGCCAGCTCTGTGATCCAGGTGCTCTGCTCCTCGTCAAGAGTCACCCGCGCGCGGGCGCCCGAGCGCCACCGGGGATGCGCGGAAACGCTGCACATGCCGAAGGTGTCGTAGTAGCGCTCCAGCAGATCGCCGCGTGAGTTCACGAGGACGTGCAGGTGCCCGGCGTGATGGCGGTCCGAGGCGCCGAGGTTAGGGGCGACGGCAACCTCGACGTAGTCGCCCCAATCGAGGCCGAAGTGCTCGCGGCGGTCGAGGTAGTTGACCCGGCGGTCGCCCTCGCCGTACTCGGCCTCCTCCTCCCGCCGCGTGACGACGCGCAGGTCGGCCAGATCGCTCTCCCGGCAGTCGAAGCGCACGTAGAGGTTGCGGTCATCGTGGGCCACGCAGGCCGCTACGCCGCGGTCCGGCGTGGCGGTGGCGTCGTCGCGGAAGTCGCCGAGCTGTTCGGCCGACTCCCACTCATACACGGACGGGAAGTCGCGCTCGGCGGGCACGAGCCGGACGGCCGGCGCCATGGGGGTCCAGCGCCTGGCCGGTGGGCGTGGCTCAGCGACCGGGCGGTCATGCAGGGCGATGACGGTGCGCTCGCCACGCGTCTGCACGGGCCGACCGCGCCCGGCGCGCCGGATGCGGCACAGGTCGATCCCCCACGCGGTGCCCTCGCTGAGATGCGGTCGGAGAGTACGGAGGGGGATACGCGCGGCGATCCGCCAGGCGTCGTCGAGCGCCTCCGCCTCGATCTGGCTCTCGGAGCGCCAGGCGGGGCAGATGGTGCCTGTCTCCCATGGGTCGTAGAAGGCGTCGAGGACCGCTCCGAGGGGATTGACGGCGATGAAGTACCAGGCGCCCTCGAGGAAGACGCGATTGGGCTCGCGCGGGCGAAGATCGCCGATGATGTTCCAGGGGTCGCGCACGTGACGGATCGGCGTGAGGTGACTGCGGTCGCGGCCGGCGTCCACGCATGTCAGGCAGATGACCACGCAGTCATCGAGGAGCACCGAATGCTCCGGCGGCGGGAGTGCGCGCGCCCAGTCGAGCATCTCGCCCAGGTCACCGCGCCAGTGCTCCCGGCGCAGCGCGACGTGATCGCCCTCGCGGAAGGCGCGCTCCACGGGATCGGCGCAGGCGGCGGGGTCTGCTTGGGCGACGATGGAAGCCATGATCGGCTCCGCGCATCGCACGGTGACGTGGATGGCGTCCTCGTCCCAGATGACCCGTCCGCGCGTCGGGGGCCCGGCCGGCAGGCCGCGCTCCTCGACGAACTCAAGCTCCGCCTCCTGCTCGCCGGACGCCCTGACGACCTCGCCCGTGCCGTCCCAGTGGTTCTGGAGCTCGAGCGCGGGCGGCGGCCCCAGCTCCCAGGAGCACTCGTCCAGCAGTTGCAGCAGGTTCTCGAAGCTGGCGCCGATGGCGTCCGCGAACTGCGCCCGCGTGCTGAAGCGGCTGAGCATGTGCAGCCGCACGACGTCGGCGAAGGGCCTGCCGAACTCCTGCTCGATCTCCCGGGCTGTGGGCACCTTTGCTGCCTCGTGATTACGGCCGCTCTGGCGACGCACGTAGTATTGCCCGCGGGCCGTGCGGTGTCCTGCGTCGCGGCGCCTGACGCAGGAGAGGAGGCGCCGGGGCGGGAAGAGGGCGGGGCGGAGACCACCGGGAGGTGGCGGGCTGATGCGAATGGCGGTGGTGCTGATTGCGGTCACGGTGGCGTGCGGCCTCGCGGTCGGCGAGCCCGTGTTCGTAGCCGACTTCGAGGGGGCGGAGGACGGCGGCCCGGTGGGCTGGAGCTTCGAGCGCCGGCGAGGCGACTGCTCGGGTGAATGGGATCGGGCCGAGCCGCCGCCGGGAGGCAGCTCGATCCGGTGCGACGTGACGGAGAACGCCGCCGCGCGCGCGACGTGGACCTGCACACGGAGGATCGCGCTGAAGCCCGACACCGCGTACCGGCTGAGCTTCAGGGTGATGCTTGGCGACGTCTCCGAGGGGAGCAAAGGCGCGTACGTGATCCTCTACGAGAACGGCGAGCCCTCGCCCGACTTCTGGCACATGAGCCGGTTCATGCGCGGCACGCAGGACCGGCACGAGCGCGAGATCAGTTTCATCACGCGCCCGGACGCGAGCTGGGGCCGGCTCCAGTGCAGGCTGTGGGAGTGCACCGGCCACGCGTGGTTCGACGACATCGCCATCGAGCAGATCGACCGCGACGAGGTGCGCGTCCAGGGGGCCGGGGCGCCGCTCGTTCTGCCCGAGGACGAGGCTGACCAGGGTCGTCGTCTCAGACAGGAGGATATGCTCTCATGCGACGAGCTGCCGGCTGTCTTCTCGCGCTGATAGGGATCCTGCCCTGCGCCGCGGAGGTCGAGCTGGTGCGGGAAGGAGAGCCGGTGGCTCAGATCGTGCTGCCGGCCGATGCCGACGAGACGGTGGCTCTGGCCGCCGAAGAGCTGAACCTGTACGTGCGGAAGATGACCGGCGTCGAGCTTCCCATCAGGGATGAGCCGGCGGCCGGTGCGCCTTCGGTCTACCTGGGCGCGCCCGACGAGGAGTGGGCCGCGGCGGCGGAGCTGTGGTCGCTGGTCTTCGACGGCTTCGTCGTCGAGGCGAGCGAGGACCGGCTGATCCTCGCTGGGAACGTCCCGGAGGGGACGCTGAACGCCGTCTACTGGCTCCTCGAGGAGCTGGGGGTGCGGTGGTTCATCCCCACCGAACTGGGCGAGAACGTGCCCGAGACGGCAATGATCGCGATCCCCGAGATGCGCGAGCGGGTCGAGCCGCGCTTCCCGTGCCGCCGCAATCACGGCATCGACCGGTCGATCCGCGGCGACGGCGCCGTCTGGCGCCGCCGCATCCGCATCACGAGCCACGACCTCAACGTGCCCTTCAACCGCTACTCCCACAACCTCGCGAACATTGTGCGGATCAATGAGCACGCCGAGACGCACCCGGAGTACTTCCCGCTGATCAACGGCGCGCGGCGTATCCCCACACTCCACCACGGCTGGCAGCCGTGCACGAGCAATCCGGAGGTGGTGCAGCTCGCCATCGAGGCCGCGCATGACTGGTGGGAGCAGCACCCGGAGGCCAACTTCTTCTCGGTCGGGATGAACGACGGGCGGGGCTGGTGCGAGTGCGAGAACTGCACCGCGCTGGATATCCCCGGCTACACCTTCCGTGGCCGGGACGTGAAGTCAGAGCGCTACTTCACCTTCGTCAAGCAGGTCGCCGAGGCCGTCCAGGAGACGCACCCCGACAGGTACATCTCCTGCATCGCCTACTCGAACGTCGAACCGGTGCCGCGTGGCGTGGACCTGCCGGACAATGTGCTGGTGGTCATCACGCAGGACGTGGGGGCGTGGCACGACCCGGAGTACAGGGCGCAGGACCAGGAGTTGGCGCGCGCCTGGAGTGAGGCCGCCGGGGCATTCGGGACCTACAACTACACCAGCCAGATGTGGCTGCTGCCGCGCTTCTACCCGCACATGATGGCCGAGGCGCTGCGCTTTTATGACGAGCTGGGCGCGGTCGCGATCACCAACGAATCGTGGCCGACATGGTGGTATTGTGGGCCCATGATGTACGCCCGCGCCAAGCTGATGTGGGACCCGCAGCGGGACGTGGACGCGATCCTCGACGAGTACTACTCGGGCTTCTTCGGCCCCGCGCGAGAGCCCATGAAGCGCCTGTACGACCGCTTCGAGGCCTGCATGATGAGCGAGCGCGAGGGCCGCTGGTTCTACGGCATCGGCTCCGTGCCGGAGCAGATCGCCCTGTGGACGCCGCAGGACCTGGAGGCGAGTCTCGCCGACCTCGCGGAGGCACGGCGGCTGGCGGACGCCGAACCCCACGCCGCCCGCGTGGAGTTCGTCGCGAGGGGATTCGCCCTGACCGAGGCGATCCTGCGCGAGTACTGGCAGGCCGAGCAGGTCCGGGAGATGGCCGGCCTCGCGGACGTGGAGACCGACGCGCTTCTCGCCGAGCTGGAGACGCTGGTGCGGCTGACGGCCCAGCGCGAGGCGGTCATGGACGAGGTCATGCAGGATGAGCTGCTCTCCGGCATCTACGACCGCCTGATCAATGAGCGGGCCGGCCGCCTCACCTCCTGGTACGGCGACATCAGCTCGGCGACGGCGCGCGGTGTCACGACCCTCCACTCTCGAGCGGGTGACGGCCTCGCCGAGCGCTTGCGGCAGATCGCGACCGAGGCGGGCGACAGCGTCGCCCGCCAGTTCCGGGCGCTGGCCTGGATCATCGAGACCCCGGATGCGCCCAACCTGTGCCCGAATCCGGGGTTCGAGGAGACCGAGGGAGCCGCGCCGGAGGGCGTGGACTGGGTGACCACGGACGCGCCGCCCGGCTGGTCGAAGTGGTCGATCGAGAGCCGGACCGATCGGCTGACCTGGGAGCAGGAGGGGGGCCGGTCGGAGCCGCGCTGCGCTCGCATCGCCGGCGCGAAGCTGAGCACCTTCATCGCCAGCATACCCGTCCAGCCGGGCGAGCGCTACTACACCTCGATCTGGGTGCGCAGCATCGGCTCAGAGGAGCAGACGGCCAGGCTCGCGATCAAGTGGAAGGACGCGGACGGGGCCTGGGCCCGGCGCGATGCGAACGTGGACGTGTCGGCGAGCGGCGGTGGGGAAGGGTGGCAGCTCCTCGCGAGCGTCGTGGAGGTCCCTGACGGCGCGGGACGGCTTCTGATCATGCCCCGCGCGCTCAACCAGCAGGAGGGCGACGTGGTCCTTTTCGACGACGCCCGCGCCATCCGCCTGCCGAATGATCTCTGAGTCGGAGGGATGGACTCGGACAGGGGTGCCCGCCGTCTCGACGGGATCGACCGGCGACCAGTGCCCTCGCCCATCTGACTGGGGCGGGAGTTGCCGGTGCACAGGAACAGGACACCAGTGGCCTCGGACATCGTCTCCACCTCTCCTCATCGGCAGGCTGCAGGCCTGCCCCACGTCTGTGCATGTGTGCCTACGTCAGGGCGTGAGCCAGATCGGGCTCGACCAGGCCTGCGCGCCGGACTCGCACGTGACGCGCAGGTAGTAGTAGACGAACGGGCGCTCGAACCAGCCGCGCGGCTCGAAGGCGACGTCGGCGAGCGACTGATCGTCGGTGAACTGCAGCTCCGCGCGCCAGCCGTCGCCGGGCACGGAGTACACGTCCTCCCCGTTGCGGACGAGGTCCACGCACACGATGTTCGATTCGCTCGCGACCCGGGCGGCGAACTCGCGCGGGCCGCCGTCCCACGCGATGACGCGGCCCATGCGCCCGCCCACCATCTCCTCCTCGATGATAATGCGCTCAAGGCTCGTCCCCCAGCAGTCGCGACCGAGCATCGCGTCCCAGACCGCCTCATGCGAGAGGCCGTCCGCGCGGATGGCCGCCAGGCCCGGCAGGCGGTCTATGTGCGATGAGTCGTCGCCGAAGCTGGAGGGCATGGTCGCGTGAGTGTCTGTCCCGGTGATGAAGCCCAGCGGGTAGCCCTGCGCGAGCAGGTCCTGGACATAGCTTGGCCCGTCGTGGACCTCGTGTAGCGCGTTGGGGTTCCCGCGATACTCGCCGGACCCCCACTTGGAGTGGATCTCGACGACCGGCATGCGCGCGGGGCCGGGGTAGATCTCGTCG
>JALGUJ010000047.1 GCA_029820945.1 Candidatus Zipacnadia bacterium
CGACACCCACGAGCTGACCTCAATGCGGCTGGCGGCGACCGAGGACGGCCAGGTCCGGACGCTGCTGCTGGCTCACCGCTACTACAATGAAGGCGCGGACGCCGCCACGCCGGACCTCGACCTGAAGGCCGGAGACACGGTGGAGCTGTGCATCACGGTTCATGATTCTCTTGCGGATGCGACGCGGGCCCGCGCCGCCGACGGGCGCGACATCTCCGGGACGATGGTCCAGGTGGCCTACCGCGGCTGGACCGCGACGGAGTATGGCGAGGAGGAGTACGCGAGGATCGCGGACGCGCTGCAGGGCCACTACGACTGGGTCATCGTGCGCGAGATCGGCATCCACGACTGGATTGCGCCCATCTTCGAGCGGCGCGGCATCCGCACCATGGCCTACCAGTATCTGGGCGCCCTGCGGCGCTACTCCGACCAGGTGACCGAGGCGGCCGAGGCCACGCTGGGCATGCCCGGCTCCGGCGGCGCGCTGTACACGGCACCCTACTCGCCCGACGCGCCGTGGCTGCTGGCCGACATCCGCCGGCCGGAGGTGCGCGAGGTCTTCGTGCGCCGCGCGGTGGCGGCCATGGAAGCGGGCTTCGACGGCATCTTCCTGGATGGCTCGAACTTCTTCGCGGATGACGCCGGGCGGCGCGGCGGCGATGTCCCCAACGCCGAGCACTCCCTCGCATGGGCGCACCACAAGCTGCTGAGCGAGATCGTCGCGGCGGTGCATGAGGCCGATCCGGAGGCGATCGTCGGCGTGCTGGGCAACGATTACTACGACGCGCTCGGCCAGGCGGACTTCGTGCTCAAGGAGCGCATGTACTTCGGCTGGGATGAGTTCGCGCGCGGGTTCGCCGACCGCAAGACGGTCGTCGGCGCCGAGCTTGACGTCCGCTTCGAGATGGAGGAGGCGCCACTGGTGGGCACGCGCCTGGCCTACGGTGTCAAGGGCTACAGCTCCATCGCGGTGCAGACCGCCCTGCACTTCATCCGCGAGCCGACCGGCCTGTGGTACCTGGGCACCGGCGACCACACGCCGGAGACGCTGGACGAGTGGATCGAGGTCATCGTCGCCCACGCCACGGAGGACCTCTACGTCACCGCTATCGACCCGCCCGACTGCCGTCTGCACTTCGGGGGACGCGACCTGCTGTGGCCGGACGCCGACTGCCACATCGAGCTGTCGCGCCCGGCATGCCTGGCCGACGAGGACGGAACCTGCCTGCTCCACCAGGCGACGGAGTTCGAGCTTGAGGCCAACACGCGCTACCGGCTGCTGCGCGAGTGCCCGGGAGAGTAATGCAATGCGACCGCGCCTGCTGGTCATGGCGTTGCTGGCCGCGATCCCCGCAGGCGCTCCTCGCGCGGAGCACGGCCCGCAGGGAGTGTGGAATGACGCAGTTCGCGTCGGCGTCACCCAGGATCGCGATCATCGCCTGGTGAGCCTGAGAGACCGGCGCGCGGGCCTTGAGTACGTGACACCTCGCGAGGACGGCGATTTCTGGCGCGTCCAGATGCTCGCGCCGGACGGGCAGGTGCACACCTTCCGCTCCTCGGGAAGCGAGTGCTTCCGCAGCAGTTTCGGCTACGGTGGCGGTCAGCTTGACTGGCGGGTGCCGCTGGGCGAGAGCGAGATGATCGTCTCGGTCGAAATCCGCCTGCCGGATGACACCGCCCGCACCGAGTGGCGCCTGTCGGTCGAGACCCCCAGCCCCGACTGGGCGCCGTGGTGGATGGAGCTGGTGATCCCCGGCCTCGGCGTTCCGGGCGAGACCGATGTGATTGAGCGCCACTACCGCCACGAGGCGCCGGCCGAGCGGCTCAGCGGGCACTTCTTCGGCGACCAGCTCGTGCTTCTGCCCCGTAAGGGCGGGACGCTTTACGTGGCCGCCGAGGACCCGGAGCATCTGCAGAAGGGCTTCGAGCTTGAGGTCGGGCAGGAGTTCGTCCTGCGCGTGCCGCCGCCGGGCATGGGCCTCCCCGGCGAGTGCTACCACCAGCCCTTCCCGCTCGTCGTCCAGCCCGTGGCTGGCGACTGGTGGCAGGGGGCCGACCTCTACCGCCGCTGGGCGATGCGGCAGCGCTGGTGGCGCATCAAGCGACCGCGCGCTGAGGCCGAGCAGGCGCTGCGCGACGTGCGCCTGTGGCTGACCGCCATGAACCCGCTGACGAAGGACCCGCGCGACGTGCCGCCCCGCGCCATCGAGATCGCCGAGGCCGTCGGCGTGCCCGCGGGCATCCACTGGTACAACTGGGCCAACGAGCCCTTCATGCCCGATCTCTTTCCCGCGCGCGGGGCCTTCTACGCCGCCGCGCGCGAGGCCGAGGAGGCCGGGCTGCTGGTCATGCCCTACGTCAACGTGCTGCACCACGTGCGCAAGGACCGCTTCCCGCTGCGCGACGCGGCCTCCGTCGCGTCTGAGCCGCCGGCGTGCGGGCGTGTCGTGGACGGCCTCTACCACGTGCAGGTCGGGAAGTGGTCGATGGCGCCCATGTGCCGGGGGGCGCGCGAGTGGGTCGAGTTCTGCGCGCAGCAGGCGCTGCGGCTGCACGAGGAGGGCGGGTTCCGTGCGGTCTATCTCGACCAGGCCGCCTCGCCGCCGCGCTGGCCGTGCTTCGACCGCACGCACGGGCACCCGGCCGGCGGCGGCTCCTACTGGGCGAAGGGCACCATCGACATCCCGCGCCGCATCAAGCAGCTCACCGGCGGTGACATGGCGATCTCGGGCGAGGGCAGGTTCGAGGGCTATCTGCCCTACGTGGACCTCGACCTGAGCGGCTACTGGACTGAGCCGGGCGAGTACCTGCCGCTCTACGAGTTCCTCTACCCGTACCAGGCCGCGACCTTCGCGAGCGTCATGGCCGACGAGCCCATCGATTCGTTCGTCTACAAGGTCGGCGTACGTGGGCTCTATGGCGCCGCCGCACGGGTCTCGACGGAGATCATCGAGCAGCCCGAGAAGGTGGCCTTCCTGCGGGAGATCCTCGGCGCGCAGGTCGCGGCCGCGCACCTGATCGGCCACGAGCTGCTGCGGCCGCCCGACCTGCTCGGCGAGCCGCAGGCGGTGGACCTGAAGGGCTTCCTGCTGGGCAAGCGCCGGCCCGGCGCGACGGTCACCGTGCCGCGGGTGCACATAGCGGCCTGGACAACCACGGTGGACCGCGTGGCGCTGCTGGTGCTGAACGTCTCGCGCGAGCCGGCGACCGCGCGCATCGACCTCGCGGGCTGGGAGCGCACACCGGAGGGAGCGTGGCGGCTCCTGGACGCCTCCGGTCACCGGCTCCACGAAGCCGCGCAGCCACCGGACACGCTTGAGGTCGAGGTCCCCGCCCGCTCCGTGCGGATCATCGAACTGGGGTGGCTGCCATGAGCATGCGCGTGCCGGGCATATGCGCAGCGCTCGTCCTCGCCGCCGGATCACTCGCCCCGTGCCGGCCCCTCGCTCCCGAGGTCTCGGAGTGGTATGGCCTCCTGGACAACGGGGATTTCGAGCGCGGCGATGAGCTGCCGGAGTTCTGGCGGCGCTTCCCGCCGCAGGACGAGGAGTGGGGCAGATGCCGCCGCGACGTCTCGGACGCGTGCTCCGGGCAGGCCTCCGGCCTGCTCGTCAGCGAGGCCGAGCGGCCCGACGACAATGCGCCGGTGCAGTGGAACTTCTACCACCTACCGGTCGAGGGCGGCACCTCGCTGTTCGCGAGCTACTGGGTCAAGAGCGATGGCCCGTGGCGGGGGCGGGTCGGCGCGCACTTCTACGATGCGGACGGCAACCATCTCGGCTTCGAGCACGTGGACGCGCGCGAGGACACCTCGGACTGGACCGGCGTGCGCGGCTTGATGCCGGTCCCCGAGGGCGCGGTGAAGATGGGCGTCGCGCTCTACGGGGCCGACGAGCAGACGATCCGCTACGATGACGTCGCGCTGCTGGGCGTTCCCTCCGCGCAGGCGACGCGGGGAAGGCCCGAGATGGACGGTGCCCTCGATGACGCCTGCTGGCCCGAGGACGCGGCCATCGCCGACTTCGCCGTGCACACCGGCGAGCGGCTGCCGGTGGCCCGCCTGCGGGCGTGGCTGGCCTATGACGACTCCTCGCTCTACGTGGCCTTCGAATGCCCGCACCCGGCCGGCGCGGAACTGAAGGCCGACGCCACCGAGCACGACGGCGAGACCTGGCTCGACGACTCGGTCGAGGTCTTCCTCGACCCCTGGCACGAGCGCGACGACTACTACCAGCTCTGCGTCAACTGCCTGGGCGTGATCCGCGACACCTGGCGCACCGACACCACGTGGGAGTCGGGCGCGACCGCGGCGGTGAGACGCCGCGACGACTGCTGGACCGTCGAGATCGCCATCCCCTTCGACGGCCTGGGGCTCGACATGCGGTCGGGGGAGACCTGGGGCGTCAACCTCGTGCGCAACGACCGGGTGCGCGGGGAGACCTCCACGTGGTCGCTTGAGGCCTTCCACCGCCCCGAGCGCTTCGGGAACGTCTCGCTCTCGCCGAAGCTCACGCGCTTCTACCTCGCGGATCTGGCGGAGAGGCTTCCCGAGCTGCAGCGCCGCCATGCCGCGCTCACCCGGCGGCTGGCGGAGCTGGACCTGCCGCCCGAGGTGAGGGGTGAGATCGATGAGCGCCTGGCGGACGCGGACGCTCGCCTGCGGACCCTCGCGGAGCTGGCGGGTGAGGGCGGCGACCTCTCCGAGGATGCATGGGCGCAGGTGCGCGAGAGCTACGAGGCGGTAGGGGACGCGTTGGGGTGGGGGCGCGTGGCGGCGCTGCAGGGGCTCATGAGGGCCGATGGCCGCGACGGCTTCGGCGTGGCCATCGCCGGGCCGCTGCACAAGATACGCCGGGAGGGCGAGGAGACCGAGGGCATGCTGGCCGACCGCGTTGAGCTGACCGCCGCCCGGGATGAGGCGGAGTCATTCCAGCTTGTGGTCATCGCGGGCGAGCAGGCGCTGGCGGGGGTGCAGGTGGACGCGCCGCCGCTGCGCGGGGAGGGCGGGGAGATCCCGCTGAGCTGGCGGATTGTGGAATACCTGGAGACCGCGGATCCGGGCTACGCCACGGAGTACGTCGGCTGGTGGCCGGACCCGCTGCTGCCGGGCGAGCCCTTCGACGTCGCGGCCGGGCAGCGCCGGCCCCTCTGGCTCACCGTCGAGGTGCCGCCGGACGCGGCGCCGGGCGTGTACCGCACCGAGGTAACGGTCGAGCACGCCGGACGGTCCGTCAGTGTTGCGGTCGGCCTACGCGTCCGCGACTTCCGCCTGCCGCGCCCGGGGACGCTGGCGACCGCCTTCGGCCTCTATGCAAGCGCCCTGTCTCGCTGGTGGTGGGAGGGCAAGCCGTACAGGGAGCACATGCCGATCGAGATGTTCCGCGAGTGGTGCCAGTTCATGGCCCAGTACCGTCTCACGCCCAAGAACATCGCGCGCGAGTACATCCAGGTGCAGGGCGGGAAGGACCTCGCCGCCGATCTGAGCGCGCTGGAACAGACGGTCGCCCCGCTGGCCGGTCGCTTCTTCGCGCCCTACTCATTCTGCCTGCACCGGCTGCCGAGCGCGGTGCGCATGAGCGAGTCGGCCCAGGGCACGGACCCGAGCGTCGCCGCCGGCGTCACCGCGGCCCTCGCACGGGAGTGGGAGCGTCTGGATCTGCCGCGGCAGGTGTACATCTACGGGCACGACGAGCCAAAGCCGAGCCAGTATCCGGCCCTGATCGCGAACTACGACGCGATCCGCGAGGCCGTCCCCGACTACCCGATCATGCAGACCATCGGCGATCCCGAGCCGGAGGAGCTGGTGGGCCACGTGGACATCTGGTGCCCGCTGAGCCCCCGGGTGCTCGGCGACTTCTACCAGGAGCGCCGTGAGGCCGGCGACACGCTCTGGATGTACACCTGCTGCTCGCCCAAGCCCCCGCACGCGAACTTCTTCGTGGACGAGCCCGCCATCGACCACCGCATTCTGTTCTGGCAGGCCCGGCAGGCCGGCGCAACCGGATTCCTCTACTGGTGCGTCACCTACTGGCATGGACTGCCCAACGCCTCCGGCGACGAGCCGCACTTCCCCGATGTCCCCATCCACATGCGCGACCTGGGCACCTACGGGAACTACAAGGACAACGGTGACGGCGTGCTCATCTGGCCGGGACGCGACCGCAAGCCGCTGGCCTCGATCCGGCTGGAGTGCATCCGCGACGGCATCGAGGACTATGAGTACCTGGCGCTGCTGTCGCGGCTCGTGGAATGTGCCACGGCACTTCCGCCTGACGACCGCCCGGGGGAGCAGTTGCTGTCGGAGGCGCGCGCTCTCTGCCGGGTCCCCGTGAGCATCTCCGAGAGCATGACGCGCTACACGAAGGACCCCGAGCTGCTGCTGGCGCGCCGCGACGCCGTCGGCGACATGATCGAGCGACTGAGCGCGGCTCTCGACGCGCGCGAGGAGGAGTGACTGACGATGCTCAACCGACTGCTCGCGACAGCGGTTGCGATCCTTGTATGCCTGGGCGGTGTGTCGGCCGAGCTGCCGACTGACCCGCCCGTGTCCGACGAGCATACCGTGCTGCTGTGGCACTTCGACGAGGGGCAGGGCGAAACCGCCGTTGATGCGTCCGGCAACGGCCGCGACGGCGCGATCAGCGGCGCCGAGTGGGTCGAGGGGCGCTTCGGACGGGCGCTGCACTGGGGCGAGGGCGACGGGAACGTGTCGGTCACAGGCGATCTGCCCGGCATCACCGACCGCTTCACGCTGGAGTGCTGGGTCAAGCTGGATGCGCTGCCGACGGGGAAGCAGCCCTTCTGGGCCTTTGACGTCGGCGGTCGGCTGGGCTCGATGGTGATCGCCATCCGCCCGCCGGGGGTGCTCTACGTCGGCACGCAGCTTGGCTCAGCGAGGAACTGGCTCATCGGCAGCCGCGAGATCCCGGTCGATGAGTGGACGCACCTGGCGCTCGTCTACGACGGCCCCGCCGGCAAGATCGGCACCTTCGTGAACGGGGCGATCGACCTGGAGTTCGACGTGCCGCCCGACCAGCCGCCGGTGAACTTCACCGAGGGCAATCCGTTCTTCGTCCGCAGCTATCGCGGGACCGACGAGAAGCTCATCGGCGCCATCGACGAGGTGCGACTGAGCAGCACCGCGCGGCTGTTCGGCCACCGGTGGACCGCGCGCGCATTCCTGCACGTGCTTCGCTACCGCGACGAGGTGCTGCTCACGCATCACGTCCCGCCCGGGCACCCGGACCCGCCGGTGCGCTATCGCGTGCGCATCGCCGACGGGGCGGGCGCCGAGATTCTCGATGGGATCGTCACGGCGGAGGCCGTCGAGGCCGGGCGGGGCATGATCCCGGCCGTGATCCATGAGGGCGAGTGGCGCGCGACCGTCACCGCCGAGCTGGCAAGCGGGGACGAGAAGGTCATGGTCGATCGCGAGCTGAGATTCACCCCGCCGGATCGCTCGGTCGTGGACATCGACGAGGACAACGTCTATCGGCACCAGGGCGAGCGCCTGTTCCCGCTCATGGCCTACCACGTGCGGCAGAAGGACCTGGCGGAGGTCGCGTCGGGCGGCTTCACCATCGCACAGTCCTTCACGACGACCTACTGGCCGGGCTACGAGCGCGAGACCGACGGTGTGGGCTTCATCGACGCGGCGTGGCAGCACGGGATGCTGGGCGTCGGCGGAGGTGGCGGGATCCACGACCCGGAGGTGGGGGAGACGATGCTCACACAGTACCGGGGCGAGCCGAGTGTGGCGTTCTGGTACATCGACGACGAGCCGCACGGCCCCGGCCGCCAGCCCGAGGACATGCTGGCGCGGTACGAGCAGTGGGCCCGCTGGGATCCGACGCACCCGCACTTCCTGCTGCACAACCGCCCGCCCGAGTTCCGGCGCTACTCGCCGGCCTGCGACATCTTCGCCACGGACAGCTACCCGCTGCGCCGGCCCGGCGATACGGACATGATGCCGGTCTCGGTCTGGACGCGCGCGGCGGTGGATGCCGTCGCCAACCGCAAGCCGGTGTGGATCGCACTCCAGTGCTACACCACGCGCTCGACCGAGGAGAGCACCGCCGGCCGCGACATGCTGCCGCGCCTCCCGACCATCGACGAGCTGCGCTGCATGAGCTACATGGCGCTGGCGGAGGGCGCGCGCGGGCTGCTCTACTACTCGTTCGATGACACCTACTACAACCGCGGCGGCATCCGGGGCGTGAACCTGGCCGAGGAGTTCCCGGAGTTCTGGGCGGGGATGAAGGGCCTGATGGCCGAGCTGCGCGCGCATGAGGCCATCTGGACCGCGCCCTACGCCCTGCTCGACGCACCGGCCTGCGACAACGACGCCATCGTCGTGCAGCGCTACCCGCTCAGCGACGGCGTGCAGGGCTATGTGCTGGCGGTGAACCCGACGCGCGAGGTGCAGGAGTTGACGCTGACCTTCGAGGGCTTCACCGGGGAGCAGGGCGCGCGGGATCTGCTCGCAGATCGGCCCCTGCCCCTCCGCGACGGCGTCATCACCGACACCCTGCAACCGCTGGGGGCGGCGTGCTACGCGATCCCCGGTGTAAGCTTCGAGCCCGACGCGTAGGTCACAGGCTCCAAGCAGGACGGGCCGGTCAAGCGAGGGGTCCCTCTGACGGCGGGAACCCCGGTCGTTGCCTTTGCCCTCTCGTGGCAGCAAGCCCCCGCACGCCGCCCGGTGCCTCGGTCACTCCGACTGCCCTCGACGTTGCCGCGGTGGTTGTCGCGGAGGGGCCGCCGCGAGCCCAGCGAGCAGGCGCCTGTCCGGCCCGCCGTTTCTCCTGCCGGTCGGTGCGGAGTCCTTCCGCCACCGGGTTATGCACGACGTATCGGACGAGGCGCGCCAGCGGTTCCTTCGGCCGCAGATGCCGGTCCCAGAAGCTGCGCTGCCAGATCGGCGGAGGCAGGGCGATGACGTGCAGATGATCGGGCATCAGGCAGTACGCAAGAAGGTCGCACCCGTGGTTGCGCGCGTTTACGTGTAGGGCTTCGGCGATCAGCGTGGGGGCGGTGCGCATAGCCTCGCGACAGGCCAACGGCCGGGGCCGTCCCCGGTTACTCGGCGGGCCCCTCCGCCAGCTCCCGTGCCGCCTCGCGCAGGTCGGGGAGGACGGTCGAGGCCGGCGTGAGGGCGTCGGTGAGCGCGACCAGGACGGCGCCGTCGCCGGCCCCCAGCGCGATGAGGTGGCCGTCCGGGCCACGCGCGGTCGCCTCGCGCGGCTCCCCGCCGGCCAGCGCCCGTGCCGCCGTCTGCGCCGAGGCGAGCAGGTCCGCGCCCAGCGCCGCCAGCGCCTCCGCGTCGGTGCCCTCATCTACGTCGGCCGCCAGCAGCAGCCCGCTGCGCGTGGCGAGGGCCAGCGCGGTCAGCGCGGGCTGTGCGGATCGGAGCGCGGAGAGCCGCTCCCCAGGGCCGCCTGCGGTCTCTCGCGTTGTGTCGGCCATCACGCCTCCAGAGGCAGGTCGATCGTCGCGCCGCCCTGCTCCACCGACATGTCCATCGCCAGGCAGACCTCGTGGGTGTTCACCGCGTCGGCGATGTCCACGTAGCTGTCCTCGCCCGACTCGATGCAGTCGAGGAAGTGGCTGATCTCGCCCTCGAACGGGTGGTGCGAGACGTCGCCGCTGTCGGGCAGCACGGCGGGCACCTCCACCCAGCCCTCCTGCTCGGGAAAGAGCGTCCTGGAGAAGACGAGGTTGTCGCGGATGGAGCCCTGGTCACCCATGAGGTCGATGTTGAACTGGTAGGGCAGGATGCAGTCCACGGACGAGGAGAGCTTGCCGATGGCGCCGGAGGCGAACTTGACGGTGCCGACGACCGTGGCCGGGTACTCGTAGCGGTCGTCCCAGCCGCCTCCGTAGGCGCCGGAGACCTGGACGATGTCCGAGCCGGTCAGCCAGCGGATGGCGTCCACGGCGTGGCAGCCGCCGAAGAGGAAGCTGGAGCCGCCGGAGGCCTTCGTGCGCGCCCACTCCCAGCCGCTGTACCAGTCGCTGACCCCGTGCCAGTAGTCGCCCTCTGCGTAGAAGATCTCGCCGATCGCGCCCTCCTCGACCATGCGCGCGGTGTTCATCAGCGAGGGGTTCCAGCGCAGGCAGAAGCTCACCACGGTCTTCACCCCGGCCCGGGCCACGGCGTCGGCCAGCTCGTGCAGGCCGGGCAGGTCGATCGCGATGGGCTTCTCCATGATGAAGTGCCTGCCGGCCTCGCAGCACGCCACGCCGTGCTCGACATGTACGTGGTTGGGCCCGGTGAGGGACAGCGCCTGCACGCGGTCGTCGGCCAGCAGCTCGTCGAGGTCGGTGTAGATGGCCGCGTCCGACAGCCCCGCCCTCTCCGCCGCCGCCCGTGCGCTGGACTCGCGCCGGCTGCCCACCGCCACGACCTCCGAGCGCGGATCCGCGACGTAGGCGTTGATATGCTCGTCCGCGACCCATCCCGCGCCGAATATCGCGCACCCGATCTTCTCGTCGGACATCTCTGCCGCACCTCCGTTGGCTGCGTGCCCGGTTCCGGCGCCCTCCAGGACTGCGGGCGGTCTGTGCGTCGAGTCGGCATTCCGCGGTGGCGCGGGAGATTCCTTCCGCCAACACCCGGTCGCGGTCATCACGCCGGGTCAGGCGGTATGGAGCCTCGACCCCGCCGCCGCCCAACACAGGCGGATGCTGCGCACAGGGCGACGCACACCACGAGCACCACCATCCGCCCTGGGCCCGACCGCTGAGCCCAATGGGCTCGACGACATTTTCGCCACAGTGTGTGTACCGTCCTGCAACATGCGAGAGCGCTCGCGCACTCTCCTCGAATACGTGAAGTGCTGAACGGAGGTGACTGAGCGTGGGGTGGACGGCGTTACGGCGGCGGTCGGGCTGATGCGCGGCTCTGCGACGCAGGATCGCGTGGGCAAGAGACACCGCCCCCGCCGCCGGCAGGCTGAGGCCGCCGGAGCGGGGACATGCTGTTGGGCGGCCGGGCCGCGGTCAGCGCCCGAGCAGGATGTCGAGCCAGCTTCGGCCGCCGCCCCGCTGCACTCGGCGTGCCTTCCTGCGAGGCCTTCGTGTCCGAGCCGCAGGCCTGGGATCGGCCCCGGTCTCGGCCTCTGCACCGGCGCTTACGTGCGGCACGAGGCCGCTGATGTGATGGTTCGCCTCGGGGTCGTCGATCACGTGCTCGACGATGAGTTCGGGATCACCGGAGAGACCGCCGTACTTGTCGATATCCTCCTGAGTGACCCGCACGTGACCGACGCTTCGCACGTATGCGACGCGCGGGGCCGTTGGCGGTCCCAACTGCGTCCATCGCACCTTAGGCAACCTCGCCACCTCCAGCCAGCATGTGCCGCGCGCGCCTGGTGCGCGCGGTACGGACCGCAGCAGTATGCTTTCAGTGCAGTTGGAGGATACCCCGCCTGCCTTCCGGCCACACCTCGAATCTGTGTCAGTTGAGGTCATAGGAGAGCAATTCCAGCGATGACGTCACGGCGTCGTCCTCGAGCGTCTCTTCCTGCACCATGCCGACGCCGCGCGCGTACCAGCTCCGAACCGTGATGTGCACCGGGCTCTGCTCGCCCTCCAGCATCTTGTCATACTCCTGGTCAACCCTCACGCACCGGAAGGTGCCGGCGGTGACCGTGACGTGCTCATCCGTGGCCGCGACGGTGAAGGTCACCTCGGGGAAGAACGGGTCGGTCCAGGTGTCGCCCTGGACCGGCGGAAGCCGGAGGACGGGCAGGTCGTAGGCAGGATCGCCCACGCGGGCCTCGATGGCGTCCTCGGTCTCGCGGCGGAACTGCTGCCACTTGCTCTCTGCGTAGCCCAGCGCCGCCTC
The DNA here is from genome assembly GCA_029820945.1 of Candidatus Zipacnadia bacterium. GTDB lineage: Bacteria > Armatimonadota > Zipacnadia > Zipacnadales > UBA5352 > JALGUJ01. Next base: position 11,849 of record JALGUJ010000047.1, read on the forward strand.
CCGCACGGTCTCGATCACGTAGTACTCAGCGCCGGCCAGACTGGCGAAGCCGACGACCGTCTCGTGGTAGGGGAACTCCTGGTTCTCACCCGCCTGTGTCGGCACCACGTCGGGCGCCAGCGTAAAGGTGTAGTCCCACCTGTTCCCGATGGCCAGGGGCAGGTAGCTGTCCGAGCCGCCCGGCCCGCCGTCGTCCTCCCCGCCCCCTCCGCCACAGCCTGCGGTGAGCGCAACCATGGTCACGAGCACGCTCAGCACGACCGCACATCGCTTCATCGTCCAACTCCCACTCGCGGCGACGCCGTCGTGTGATGACGCTGCCCCCGATCGCTTAGACCGCCCGCCGGGCCGCCGATGTTCCATGCGCGTCACTCCAGCAGGGCCCTTCGGGCGTCGCCATCCGTCGGCTCGTAGTTGCGCTCGTCGTGGACGAGGGCGATGACGTCCAGCACGGGGCTCTCCAGCGGGCGGCTCTCGCGACCGGTGATGCGCAGCACGCTCGGGCCCGCCGGCAGATCGAGACCAACCGGCCCCTCCCACAGCCACTCGTGGTAGGTCCCGATGCGGTTGCCCAGGCAGACCGGCTGCTCGGGGTGGTCAGGGTCCCACAGGAAGAAGCTGTTCGAGTTCGTGTCATGGTAGCGGGCGCGGATCCACAGGTACCACCGGCCCGCCTCGGGCAGCTCGAGCTCGTACTCCGCCCAGGTCTGCGGGCCGGTGTCCATGTTGAAGCCGCCAGACGGCACCAGCGCGCCGCCGATGGCGCCGTCGAAGCTCAGCTCCGCGTCGGCGGCCGTGGTGAAGGCGCCCTCGATCCGCGCCGGCTCGCCGGCGTCCAGAAGGAGCATCGGGGGCTTGATGACCTCGCAGCGCGCCCGGCGCAGCGCCATCCTGATCTCTCCCGGCGAGATGCCGTCGCAGTGCATGAGCACGCGCGTGGTAACCGGCACCACGATCTGCGCGCCGGCCAGGACCTCGACCTCGTGCGGCTCGCCCCGGTAGTCGGTGAACTCGATGCGCCGGGGATCGAGCGAGAACCGGGCGGTCGCGTCCAGGCCCACCGGCGCCAGCGACACGGTCGTGACCCCCTGGTGCGAGCCCAGGGTCACGAAGGCCCGCACCAGGTGGCTGGTGCCGCCGACGTACGGGATCTCGCGCACGCGCGCGAGTCGTGGCTCCTCATCGGCGCGCTCGATCAGCATCCAGTCCTGCCGCGGCTGCAGGATCCTGTCTTTCAGCTCCTGCGGGAAGGTGCCGGCGAACTTGTGGTGTTCGTAGCGGCTCATCACGTGCAGCATCGCGTCAAGGCAGGGGACCGACTCCATGCGATCCGCTCTGGTCTGGATCGAGTAGGCGGAGTCGCTGGCGAGGGCGCGCGCGCAGAGGTACTCCACGTCGTCGATCTGCGTCGCGCGCACGTGCTCGCGCGGCGAGCGGAGCGGGAACCAGCCCAGGTCGGCGACCATCAGGTCCCGCCGCGCCTGCGGCCACGAGTGCTCGATCGCGTCATCCACCTCGTCCTTGTAGCTCATCGAGACCCAGAAGTAGTCTCGCTGGCCGCGGCGGGTCATCAGGTGCCACGAGAAGGGCGAGGAGGCCGCCATCTGCACGATCTGCGGCTCGCGGTCCAGCCTCTCGATGACCGCCATCTGGGCGTTGGAGGTGGTCCACCAGCGCGGCGGGTGCACGTCCTCGGCCCCGTCGAAGTAGATCCAGTCGAAGCCCGCGGCGTTGTAGGTGCGCGCGATGTCCGAGGCATGCTCGGCGAGCAGGTCGGTGGTCTGGTCGATGATGAAGATGCCGCGGCTCTCGTCGGTGCGCACGTGCGCGACCTCGGCGCCCGCGTCGTGGGGCTGCGCCTCGGTCCCGTACAGAGCCCGCCTGAGCCCGGTGAAGCCGAAGGGCTGCTCGACCGACAGCGAGGTGTAGGCCATCAGCTCGCCGTCGATGCGGATGTCCCTCGTGCCGGCCGTCACCGGCCAGTCGGCCGGCGGCTCCGCGGTCACGATCCGATCCGCCTGCGCGTCGATCGGCTCGGCGAGAGTCAGGTGCAGGTCCTCCCAGAGCCGTCGCTCGGCCGTGCCCTCGTTGTAGGCACAGCTCTTGGGGACCTTCGACGAGAACATGTGCGCGCCGGCCAACATCCCGGCCTGGTGAATGCGGTCCACCGTCTCGCGGAGCTGCTCGACCCCACCGGGCCAGAGGCTCTCGGGCACCTCGTAGTGCCTGCCGAAGTGCCCCCAGGTGCCGTGCAGGAGCAGGATCGACCCGAATCCGCCGCGCTCAGCCCAGTCAATGACCCGGTCGGCGTTCTCGGCCGAGACGCCGCCGATCATCAGGTAGGGCCTGCGCGCCGCGTCCGAAAGCTTGGCCTTCACGCCCACCGGGATGCCGAAGAGCTCCTCGGCCTGCTGCAGGCGGTCGGCGATCTCGTCCCACGGCGCGGCCGTTAGGGCGACCGTCACGGGGCCCAGCGAGACCTCGGACGAAACCGTGGCGTAGAGCCGCGGCGTTCGGTCGGCGTGTATGCGGCAGTCCTGGCTCTCGGCCACCAGCGCGACCGTGGCCTCGTCCGCGGCGCGGACGGCGTGGCTGTAGCAGAGCCGCTCGCCGCCCTCCGCCAGCGGCAGGCAGAGCAGGTCGAGCTGCTCGGGTGACCCGGTCACAGACTCCAGCGTGACCACGGCCATGCCCTCGACCTCCTCCCACGCCAACACCGCCGCCACGCCCGAGTCACCGAAGGAGAGCGTGATCCGCGCGCCGTCCGCGGCCGCGGCGGTGGCGGCGGCCCGCTCGCCGCCGACCGTGGCGTAGGCGATCGGCTCCCCCGGCCGCCCCAGCTCCGCCTCCGAGCAGGGGGCGGTCAGCGACACGAGGCCGCCGTCCCCGCCGATCTCGAGCCTGAGGAACTCGCAGTCGATGACGATTGGCTGGGCACAGACCGCGGCCGATGCCGCGAGCAGCAGGCAGGTGCAGCGCATCTCGATCAGCTCCCGTTCGCGATGGTTGAGTGCTCTCTTCGTCGCGCATGGGCTCCTCGCCTGCCCGGGGAGGTCCGCCGCGCCCGGCGGAGAACCGTGAGGCCGATGGTGCGAGGCCGGCGCAGACGTGGGGAGGATCGGAGTATGGAGTTCCAGCACTACACGCACGAGCGCAACTTCGGCTGCCGGATCAGCGACGAGTTCACCTATCGCGACATGCGCCTGCTGGTGATGGAGAACGAGCTGATTCGCGTCACCGTCCTCCTCGACAAGGGCACGGACATCTACGAGTTCCTGCACAAGCCGACGGACACGGACTTCATGTGGCGCACGCCGCGGGGAGTGCGCAATCCCTCCAAGTCCCTGGACATGACCGCCCCCAGCGTCGGGCCCTTCTCGGACTTCTACGAGGGCGGCTGGCAGGAGTGCATGCCCAACGGCGGGCGGGTGTGCGAGTACAAGGGCGTGGAGATGGGCCTGCACGGCGAGGTCTGGGGCGTGCCCTGGCGCTGCCAGATCACGCAGGACGACCCGGAGGTCGTCCAGGCGCGCACCTGGGTGCGGACGAACCGCACGCCCTTCCTGCTCGAGAAGACCTTCACGCTGCGCTCGGGCCGGGGCGTGCTGGAGATCGACGAGACGCTGACGAACGAGGGCCATGAGCCCATGGACCTAATGTGGGGCCACCATCCGGCGCTGGGCAGCCGCTTCATCGAGCGTGACTGCCGCATCGACTGCGCGGCCCGCACGGTGGTCGTGGATCCGAACGTAGTGGAGCAGTGCCGCTTCGAGCCCGGTCGGCGCTTCGAGTGGCCGGTGGGCATCGGGAAGGGCGGCGGCGAGGTGGACGTGAGCGTGGTCGTCCCGCCGGAGGTGCGCATCAACGACATGCTCTACCTCACCGACCTCGAGGACGGTTGGTGGGCGGTGACCAGCCAGTCCGCGCGGGTCGGCTTCGGCATCTCGTTCGACCTGGCGACCTTCCGGCACATCTGGCTGTGGATGCCGCTGGGCGGCTCCTGGGGCGGCCCGAGCTTCGGAAGGCACTACACGCTGGCGCTGGAGCCCTTCAGCAGCTACCCCGCGATCCTGTCCAACGCCATCGAGGCCGGCACGCAGCTCGTCATGGAGCCCGGCGAGCAGCGCCATGCCTGGCTGCGGGCGGTCGCCTACGACGGCCTGCAGCGCGTGGCCGGCATCGACCGGGAGGGAAGCGTGACGCCCGCGTAGGGCGCTGACCGATGAGCGAGGCACGGCCATCCGACGACCGCCCGAGGCTGGCCCTGCACGTGTGTTGTGGGCCGTGCGCGACCGCGGTCATCGAGCGCCTGCAGGGGCGCTTCCGGGTCGAGGCAGTCTGGTACAACCCGAACATCCAGCCGTCGGAGGAGCACCGCAGGCGGCTCGAGGGAATGGAGCGGGTCGCCGAGATCATGGACGTCCCGCTCACCATTCTGGAGTACGACGTCGAGGCGTGGCGCGACGCCTGTGACGGCCTGATGGATGAGCCCGAGGGCGGAGCGCGCTGCGATGTGTGTTTCCGGCTTCGGCTGCAGCGCGCGGTGGCGTGGGCGGCCGGGGGTGGCATCGGCCTCGTGGCCACGACGCTCACCGTGAGCCCGTACACGCCGGTGGAGCGGGTCAACGCCATCGGCGAGCGGATCGCCGCTGCGCACGGGCTTGACTTCCTGGCGGAGAGCTTCAGGAAACGTGGCGGCTTCCAGCGCAGCGTGGAGCTGAGCAAGCGCTGGGGCCTCTATCGCCAGAGCTACTGCGGCTGCCTGCCGAGCCGCCGGAGCACAGGACCTGCGTAGGCGAAGCAGGTGCGCGGGCGCGGCCGCCGAACTACTACCGGGAGGCGGACCACGAGCGGAGGACCGGGCGACGGTTCCGGCCCGGCCCCCAGCGCCGATCGGCACCGGCAAGGGAGGACATGCTGTGAGCACGAGGAGCTGCGAAGCACTTGCCGTCGTACTGGTTGTCGGCATGGTCGTCTTTGTAGGCTGCGGCGGGCAGTTCGGCCCGACGCTGCCGTCGCCGGACGCCGCGCCGACCAATGAGGCACCGACGAATGACCTCGAGCCGGGTCCCGGGCCGGGCCCGGTGAACACCCTCTGCGGCCAGGTCACCGACGAGAACGGTGATCCGTTGCCCGACGCCGCCGTCGCCGCCTCTGACGGGCAGAGCCGGTGGACGGCTGAGACCGATGCCGAGGGTCGCTACTGCTTCGAGAGCGTGGGCACCGGGCAGATCGCGGTCGCCGTCGGACGCGCGGGGTATGGCACGGAGTACCGCACGACCGACTATGCAGGTGGCTCGGCGACTCTCGACGTGCAGATGGACGAGCCTGTCGCCGCGAATCCCGAGGACTGTCCGGTCATCGAGGTGGAACTGCTCGAGTTCGACGAGGTCGTCGGCACCGTCCGGGTCGTGGCAACCGTGGCGAACACCGATGCGGACACGGTGATCCTCTTCCAGGATGGGCAGCCCAGCATCATGAGTCTGGCTGACTTGTGGGGGGAGGCCGTGTCGGTGGGTGGGCGCGAGTTCGAGCAGCTCGCCTTCCTCCATCCCGGCACCAACACGTTCCGGGTCTTCGCAGCCAACGCAGGCTGCACCACGCTCAGTGAGCCGGTGACCCAGGAGTGGACTCCACCGGAGGGCTCCGACTTCTACTTCCGCGTTACGCTCACCTGGGACACGGACACAAGCGACATCGACCTCCATGCCTGGACGCCCGATGACCAGCACATGTACTACGGGAACGGAACCGTCAACGCCGGTGAGCTCGACGTCGATGACGTCGATGGCTACGGCCCGGAGAACTTCACCGTCAACTCGCCGATCAGAGGACGCTATCGCATCGCGGTGAACAGCTATGACCTCTCGGATGCGGATCACGCCAACTGCCTCGTCCGTGTGATCAGCGGCGGACTCGCATCGAACTCGGTCGTCCGCACCTACGGGCCCTATAGGTTCACCGGCGACAACGGCAATGAGGGCTATCCGGTGACCGGCAACACCGACTTCTGGTGGAGGCCGGTGGACATCATCTTCGACGAATCGGACGGCATCACTGTCGCCGGTCCGGACAGCACGGCGCTGCACTGGGACCCCGCCAATCCGACGGCCGTCATCCCCGCTGCTGCAGTGAGCAAGTAAGCGCCAGACCTCGACGGCACCAGGGCCCGGCCAACCTGGCCGGGCCCTCTGTGTAGTGGTGCGACGGGCGCCCTCGCCCGTCGGCCGCCCGGAGGGCGGCATGTCGTTGGCAGGTCGGGTGTGTGCACGGCAGATTGCCGTTGGCTGCAAGGCAGCGGGGCGAAGACGGCGTGGGCGGCTTCGCCGGTCCTCAATGCGACGGCTCGCGGCGCCCGTCTACTCCAGCGTCACCAGCGCCAGGTCGCGCGCGGGGATGCTCACCGTGAGGGTGCCATCCTGCATGGGCACGGGATCGCCCGTCTCGGCGTTCGTGGCCGATGCCCCCGGAACTCCCAGGGCCGCCGGCTCAACCTGCAGCGTGACCTCCTGTGGCTGGGCGGACAGGTTTGAGACGATGAGCAGCGCGCGCTCATCCCGGCGGTAGGCACTGACCTTCACGCCCTCCTGACCGCGCCTCAGCCATGCCTCATTGTCCCAGTAGCCCAGGAACTGCGCGTCCACGTAGCCGAACTCGTCCAGCGCCTCGCGGACCTCGAAGATCACCTCGCGGTTGGACCACGAGGGCCACACCGGCGTGTCGTGCAGGACCGTCAGCGACATCAGATGGCGCGTGGGAGCGCGGTCGCCCCTGACCTCCTCGGGGAACTCCGGCAGAAGATACGGGATCACGCCCCACTGCTTGCCCATGAACTCGGCGCGGAAGGCCTCCGGCGGCAGCAGCTCGGTGTAGTCATCCACCAGGCGGGAGCGGAAGTGCTCGCCGTCGAGATAGGCGTCGCAGAAGGAGAGCATCGGGATCATAAGCCGGCCGGACATGTGACCCATCATGAAGGTCTCGTGGGGCTGGTCCTTGAGCATGGCGTAGATGCGCCGGTAGAGGTCGCGCGCGGCGAAGATCGGGAAGCGCCTGTGCCTCCCGCCCTCGGCGTCCTCCCAGCCGCAGCCGTGCAGGGGATTGTCGCAGGGCACCGGCACCGAGTGGTCATGATAGAGCCCGCCGAGGCGGTAGGTCTCCACGTACTGCTTGTTCTTCCAGACCACGAAGTCGGCCCAGCCCTCGGCCGCCGGGCAGACGGCCATGAAGGGCGCGCCGAAGGCGTTGACGTCGCTGGAGCTGCGGTCGGCGCGACCCGGCACGGCCCAGACCGCCCCGAAATACCGCCACTCCGGGCTCTGCTCGGAGAGCATGCGCAGGTTGGAGTAGGGGACGGCGAGCTGCCCCGCCTCGCGCAGCCCGTCCACCCGTCGCGCGAAATCCTCCGGATCGGCCGGCTCGGCGTAGCCGAAGTACTTCAGCAGCGATGGCGCCGACCACATGATGCTGATCCGCCCGCCCTCGCCCTGCATGCGCAGGGAGCGCCAGCGCTCGGGGAGCGGCTTGACGGGCGTGGCGTGCAGGCCGAAGGTCCATCGCCACGGCTCCTCGAGCGTCGCCGGCGCCGCGATGGGCTCAATCACCAGCACGACCTCGCCGTCGCGGCGCTCGACGCGCAGCGGCGGCCGCTCGCCCGCGACCCAGCCCTCCTCGCTCTCGCAGAACCACATCAGGCCGCGCTCTTCGTCGCCCAGCCAGTAGTAGGGGAGGAAGCGCTCGGACGCCCAGACCTCGCCCTCTCCCTCCTGGACCGCCCCGGACACGTTGGCGGCCCAGGGCCCGTAGAAGTGGTGCAGCGTCGCGATCTCGGGCCGCATCGGGACCTCGAGCCTGACCGACTGCAGATCGGCCTCGCCGCGCGGCACGAGCTGCAGCTCCACGCGCGTCATGCCGTCGAACTCGGTGGTGCAGCGCGTGTGCAGCTCGACTCGTTCGGCCTCCGCTCGCCCCTCGATGGTCGCGGAGGCATCGCCCTGCTCCACGACCGCGGCGGTAGCGTCACGCCACGCGACGGCGCCGTCCTCGGTGCTGACGACCAGCGCGATGGGGCGGCTCAGCATCCGCTCGCCCTGACTGGTCATCTGCGCGGGGAGCGGTCCCTCCCAGCGGTACGATCGCCCCCACGTCTCGATGGCCGTCCCATCCACCCGCACGGGCGTCCAGGGCGGCAGCACCTCAAGCTCCTCGTAGAGGTCGTTGCCCCACCATGGCGCGACGTCCGGCTTGATCTGGGCGGCCTCGGCCTCCGCCACCTCCTCTCCGTCCGCGACCAGGACGCCCGCGATCCGGTAGTCGCCCGCGCCGAGGTCGCGCTCGGGCATCTCAGCGGTCGCGCGGTCGCCCTCGAACTCGCTCAGAGCTCCCTCCCAGACGACGTCGCCCGCCGGATCGGTGCACTGCAGCCGGACGGAAAGGTCCTCGTGGGGCCCGCGCCAGCCGCTGGCGTCGGCGGTGATACGCCAGACGCCGAGGTCGGGCCGCGGCGTGCTGGAGAGGCGCAGCGCCGGGAAGTAGGTGAAGGGCGCGGTCAGCCACCAGCAGAGGGCATCATCGGCCTGGCGGCGCACCTCGATCTCCAGGCGGTAGGCGCCGCTCTCCTCCAGGTCCGCCTCGGCGTCGAGGAGCGCGACCTCTCCGGCCTCGGGCGCGAGAGGCATGTGACGCGACAGGACCTCCTTGCCGCGGCGGAGCACGCGCACGGTGCCCCGCGCGGCCGCCCCGCGGCTGTGCCCCACCAGGCTGAGCCGGCCGCGCTCGAGGCGGCCGAGGCTCACCACCTGCACGAAGGGCGCATCGGCGAAGACCAGCCGGCCGTAACCGCTCTGGTCGTGGAAGCTGCTCACGTGGGCCCAGGAGGCCCACTGCACCGGGTTCTGCCAGTCGCGGCAGAGGTTCAAGCCCCAGGTCTCGCCGTCCTCGGGCGGGCCGCCCAGGTCCCGCCAGGGAATGGCGATCTCGACCATCCACACGTCGGCCGGGACGTCGGAGGCCACGCGAAGGTCAGGGTCCCAGCCCGTGGGGTTATCCTTGCCGTGCGAGGTGTAGCAGACCCCGGACGGGTTCACGATGAGGTGATGGTAGGCATTGCGCTCCTCGCCGGCGCTGCGGTCGATGAAGACCTCGACCGCGTCATCGTGCCAGACGGGGCCGTCCGGCTCGCGCACGGTGTCCACGAGGCCGCCCTCGGGCAGCTCGCTGAGGAAGGCGACGTAGAGAGCGTCGTCGTCGCGAGAGAGATAGGCCCAGGTGTGGCGCCGCGCAATCTCGGCTGTGATGTTGTCCGCGAAGCCCGTCACGGCGCAGGCGCGGTTCCATTCGTCCTGGTACATATGCCCGTCGAGCGTCGGCCGCTCTCCCCCGGAGCCGAGCATGACCAGCGGTCGGTCGGAGGGCGCGAGCGGCGTGGCCCGGCGGTAGGCCGCCTCGATCTCCGCCGCCGCCAGCGCCCGGCGGTAGACCGTCACCTCGTCGATCAGCGTGCGCGCGTCGCGCTCGATATGCCACGGTCGGTCGCCGATCCCGATTACCGGTCCCAGGTCCGGGGACAGCGGCGCGTCCCGCGCCGAGGCGGTCTGCTCGCCGTCCACGTACACCGCCAGCTCGCCCGGGCGCCAGGTCGCGGCGATGTGATGCCACTGGCCGGGCTCCCACTCGCGGATGTTGGCCGAGACGGTCGTCCAACTGCTCTGGGCGCGGTCGTCGGCCACCAGGAACAGCAGCGTGCCGGGCGTCAGGTACTTGTAGAGGAGGATCCAGCCGCGCCTGGTTGTCGCGAAGAACTCGTGGAACTTACTGTCATCGCCGCGCCAGTCGAGCGGGCAGACCCACATCTCGACCGTGCCGCGCTCGGCCAGCACATTGCCCTCGGCCGGCAGCTCAAGCTGGGCGGCGCCGTCGCCGGCCACCAGCGCGCGGCCTATCCTGCCCTCGGCATACTGCTCGGGTCCGAGCACGGTGACCTCGGTGCCCTCCGCTGCGATGCGCGGCTGCGCGCTTCCGTCCAGCGGGAGGTAGAGGAGCACGTCGGCCTGCTCGGCGGCCGGAAGCGGAGCGACGATAGACAGTAGCGCGATGGCGGCAACTGCTCTCAGACGCATGGCTCAGCTCTCCTGGTGACCGGGCGGCCTCCTCCGCGCTACTTCGGTGCCACCGCCCGGCCGGTCTCGGCGGACTCGTATGCCGCCTCGAAGATCGCCACGTAGCGGCGCGCCTCCTCGGGCCTGACGATCAGCTCGGCGCCGTCGTTGATGTGGTCGGCCACGTTCTGGTACAGCTCCGACAGGTCCGTCTCGATGCACGGGACCTCGGTCACCGACGGCTGGCCCGCGACCTCGTGGTGCCAGGTGACGGCGCCGCCTCCGCCGGACTGCTTGAGCAGCCCGCCCCTCTCGCCGAGCACCCGCCAGCGCGGCTTGGGCGCCCAGGAGATGTTGCTGAAGGTCGCCTCGGCCCACATGCCCGACTCGAACTCGATCATCAGTTGCGAGTGTGTGGGGACGTCCATGATGTCGGTCCAGACGCGGTGCTCGAAGTCCGCGTAGACGCTCGTGGCGGGTGTGCCGGCGATCAGGCACATCTGGTCGAGCACGTGCGCGCCCCAGTCGCGGAGCTGCCCGCCACCGTGCGCCTCCTCGCGCCGCCAGCCGCGCAGCGGCCGCGGGCCGCCGATCGCGCACTCCACCATGAACACGTCGCCGACCGCTCCGTCGTCGATCAGCCGCTTCACCGTCACGAAGTCTGTATCCCAGCGGCGATTGTGGTAGACGGTCAGGACCACGCCGTTGTCCTCCGCGGCGGCCATCATGGCGTCGGCCTCATCGGTGGTCACGCACATGGGCTTCTCGGTGATGACGTGCTTGCCGGCCTGCATGGCCTGGAGCGCCAGCGGCGCGTGCAGATCGTGTGGCACCACCAGCGCGACCATGTCCACCTCGTCCTCGGCCAGGACCTGGTCGATCCGCCGGTAGGTCGGGACCTGCTCCGTCTCAGCGGCCACGGCGCGGCGCTCGGGATCGGGCTCACAGACCCCGACCAGCTCCATCCCTTCGGTCTGTCTCGCCCACTCGGCGTGGCGGTGGCCCATCCCGAACGCGCTTCCGTAGCCTACGACGACCGTCCTGATTGCCATGGTGCCCTCCTGCGCGGTTATCCGGCCCCGCCGCTTGACCGGGGACCGAAGCTGTGCTACAAGCCAACGCGTAGCCGGGATGACGCTTCGTCATCGGAGCCCACAGACCTGCCGGAGGCCCGAGCCGTGAGTGAGCCGGGCGCTGACGATCAACAGGCCGCGAGCAGGCTGCGCCGCTGGCAGGTGCGGACGGTGGCGACCGTCTTCGCCACCTACGCCACCTACTACTTCTGCCGGCAGAACATCGCGGCGGCGCTGCCGGCGATGCAGCGGGATCTGGAGCTGACCAGGAGCGAGCTTGGGCAGGTGACGATGGCGCTCTTCATCGGCTACGCCCTGGGCCAGCTCCTCTTCGGCGCCCTGAGCGATCGCTACGGTCCGCGATGGCTGCTGCTGGGCGGGATGCTGGTCTCCGCGGGACTGAATGTGGCCTTCGCCTTCTCCCGCCCGCTCGTGCCCATGGCGCTGCTCTGGGGCCTCAACGGCCTGTTCCAGGCCACCGGCTTCCCGGCGACGGCCAAGACCATCGCGAACTGGTTCCCGCCGGGCCAGCGCGGCCGGGTCGCGGCGATACGGGGGGCGGACTACCCGCTCGGCTCGCTGCTGGTGATGATCCTCGCGGGCTGGCTGGCCCAGCACCACGGCTGGCGGTGGGCCTTCCTGGTGCCGGCGGCGATTCTGGCGGTCTCCGCGGTGCACACCTTCCTGCGCTTGCGGGCGGCGCCCGAGGACGTCGGCCTTCCCTCGGCGGAGGAGCAGCACGGGCGGGCGGGCGACAGCGGCGAGGCCTTCGGGGGCTGGGCCTACGTGGTGGCCATGACGCTGGGCAACAGGCGGGTGTGGGCTCTCGCTCTGGCCTTCTTCGGCCTGACGATCACGCGCTACGGCTTCGGCATATGGGCGGTGACCTACATCACCGAGCAGGGGGCGAGCATCTCGGGCGCGGCCGCGATCGCCGCGCTCATGTGGGTCGGGGGGATAGGAGGCAACTTCCTGGCGGGCTGGCTGAGTGATGTTCCCCTGGGGGGACGTCGCGCGCCGGCGATCGTGCCCATGCTCGCCGCCCTGGCGCTGCTGAGCGCTCTCTTCCCGTTCGTGCCCGTCAGGTCGGTCTGGCTGCTGGCAATCTACCTGGTGGCGGTCGGCGCATGCACCTACGGGCCGGACATGATGATCTGCCACACCATGGCCATGGACGTGGCCACGCGCAAGGCCGCGGCCAGCGCCGGCGGCTTCATCGACTTCTTCGGCTCGGTGGGCGCGGCGCTCAGCGTCGGCCTGACCGGCGCCATCGCGGACGGTGCCGGCTGGGGCGCCGTCGCCGGTCTCTGGGCCGGCGGCGCGGGGCTCTCGGCGCTTGTCGTCGCCAGCCTCTGGAGCTTCCGCGGCGGCGGCGAGCGCTACGTCTGAGCGCTCACGGCACCAGGCGCGCGGCGTTCTCGCGGGTGACCTTCGAGAAGACCTCATCGGGCAGGTCCATGCCGCGCAGCAGCTCCAGGTGCTTCGTGTCGCTGTTGTCGGTGCCGTACATGAGCTTGTCGGCGAACCGGAGCACGAAGTCGCGGCCGAAATCGGGATCGCGAGTCAGCGCCCGGTAGCCGGAGCCGGCGGAGATGTCCGCGTAGAGGTTGTCGTACTCGCGCAAGAGCCGGGGCAGGCGCCCGCCCTCGGTCACGGGGCCGTCGGGGTAGGCCTCGGAGCGGTCGTCGGCGTCGCCGGAGATCTCCGCCCACCACCCCGGCCCGTGACCGATGAAGGCCGTGTCCGGGAACTCGTCGAGCACCGGCTCCAGCCGCTCGACGTTGGCCAGGTACCACTGGCCGCCGGGCTGGAGGCAGCGGTCCATGTGGAACAGCACGGGCCAGCCGACCTCCCCGCAGCGGGAGTAGATGCGCTTGCAGTCGTCGTTGTCCACCCGCAGCCGCAGCTTCATCTCGCCGAAGCCGCGGAAGCCCTTCTCGACGTAGTCGTCGAAGCGCCGGTCGAAGTCCGCCTCCCGCGGGTCGATGCAGCAGAAGGGCACGAACAGATCCGGGTAGCGCTCGACCGCCTCCTCGACATCACCGGTCGGCAACTCGTACTCGCCCCGGGTGCGACGCCACCAAGTCTCCCAGGCGAGCGCCCAGGCGCGGTCCACGCCGATGGAGGCGAAGTGCTCCACCCACCCGTCGATGTCCATCCCGTGCCAGCGCACGTGGCAGTGCACGTCGGTGATGCCCATGCCTTCATGCCTCCTGTTCGATCTCCAGCGGCGGGCTGATGATGACGCCGGGTTCCTGCGCCTTGAAGCTGCCGCGGGAGGGCGGGTCGAGGAAGACGCGCCGCCCGTCCACCCTCAGCCTGCCCTCCGCGAACCACTGGATGGCCTGCGGGTAGATGCGGTGCTCCTGCACGAGGATGCGCGCGCCCAGCCTGTCCTCGTCGTCACCGGGTAGCACCGGCACGGCGGCCTGGATGACGATAGGGCCGCGGTCGAACTCCTTGTCTGCGATGTGGACCGTTGCGCCGGAGACCTTCACGCCGTACTCCGCCGCGTCGCGCTGGCCGTGCACCCCCGGGAACGATGGCAGCAGCGCCGGATGGATGTTGAGCACGGCATGCTCGAAGGCCTCCAGCACCGCGCTGCCGATCCGCCGCATGTAGCCGGCGAGGCAGACCAGGTCCACGCCGTGCTCGTGCAGGATCTCGACGTGGTGCGCGTCGGCCTCGTGGAACTCGTCTGAGAGGTCCTTGCCGACCGGCAGGACGAGCGCCGGAATGTCGTGGCGCGCCGCGCGTTCGAGCGCGCCGGCGTCCTCGCGGTTGCTGATCAGCACCGCGACGCGCGCGTCGATGGTCCCCGCCTCGCAGTTGTCGATGATCGACTGGAAGTTGGTGCCCCCGCCCGAGGCGAACACGCCCAGGTTGATCCTGTCGGCCATCGTAGGTCACTCTCCTCCCGTGGCAGGCAGGTTGCTCGCGTGCCCCTCGCGTGCGAGGTCCGGGCACGCTACCATGGCATCCTCTGGCTCAGGTAGACCTGCGCCCCCCACTTGACGTCCTCCGGCAGCAGGAAGCAGCCTCCGCCGCCGGCGACGAGTCCGCCCGCCTGCATTGCGTCGATGTACGCCCGCTGCAGCGCCGTGTCACGCGGCGCCTGCGACAGGTCCTCAGGCACCCCATCGAAGATGCTCTGCGGCAGGCTCTCGTCGCTCAGGCCGATGGGGAAGAGGTAGACCTCGCGCTGGAACCGCACGAGGTTCGAGGTGTCGGGCAACAGCTCCTGCAGACAGGTGTTCAGGATCCACGAGCCGCAGACGAACGCGTTGAAGCGGTAGTCCGGGAAGTGGCGCGGGAAGAACTCCAGCGCCGTCTCGAACGCCTCGCCGCACCGCTCGTAGTACATCGGCTCGCCGCCGGGGATGTGCAGGTTCAGCACCGGGTCACCCGGGGCCAGCACCTGGCGCCAGCGGTTCAGCGGCAGGCTAATCGGGTCGGGCAGCGCCCGGCCCTCCGGCAGGATGGGGTGCCCCACGGCCTCGCTCGCGGTCACCGTGAGAGTGGCCTGCCATGAGCCGTCCGGGTCGTCCTGCGCGCGCAGAAGCTGCCCGTCGGGGCGGAAGCGCACGCCCTCCTCGGAGAGCGCGACGACCCGGCCGGCCGCGTCGTCGCGGAAGACGCGGATGCGGTAGTGCGAGTCGCCGAACTGGAATTGCAGCCGCGCCAGCCTGTAAATGACACCCCGGAAGTGGTTGTTCAGCCACGCGATCCGGTGCGGGATGGCCTCCGGGTAGCCCTGCTCCTTGCGCGTCGGGCGCAGGTACAGCTCGATCTGCGAGAGCGTGTCGCGGACGATCTCGGCCGGGATGTCGTGCTCGTGGTGGATGCGCTGCATGCGCTCGTAGCCGCCGATCAGCGCCAGCAGGTAGAGCAGGCCGCCGGCGGGCCCGAGCGAGTGGGTGAGCCGGGGCCACGAGCGCACGCGCTCGAAGCTGAAGTCACCGGTCTCGTGCATCCACCAGTGGGCGTGCCAGGCGAGGGCGGTGGCGGCCTCATCGCGCGCGATGTGCTCGGCCGCGCGCGCCAGGTCGGGCCGGAACTCCTCGGGGATGTGCGCCGCCTCGCAGGCGCGGGCGACGAAGTCGGGTTCGAGGAAGAACGGCACGCCGCCGGGCGCCTGCGCCTGCGACCGAGCCCAGTCGCCCTCGAGTGCCTCCCGCGAGTCCTCGATATCGAGTGCCTTCAGGACGCTGTCGAGCTGGATGGGCGCCGCCTCCAATCGATGTGATGCCGGGCGAGAGCCGCGCTACAGTTCTGCGCGGGAAGAGCATGTCCTCCGTGCGCGGCGGCCGTCTAGAAGCGCGGCGGCTGCTGCACGCCGAACCAGTTGCACTGGTCATCCGAGGGCTGAGGCAGCTCGGGGCGAAGCTCGTCGTCTTCGGGCGGCCGGCCCGCCGGGAACACGAGATACTCCCCACCCTCCGTCGTCTCCCACTGCAGATCGAGCCCGGAAAGCGTCTCCTCGCCGGACGGCCCGCGCACGGTGACCTCGGACTGCGGCCACGGGTTGCGGAGCCGACAGGGCTCTCCCGCCTCGCTGAGGATGCGCGCGTAACGCACCTTGCCCCCGGCCAGCAGGGCGCCGACGAGGAAGGCGCCCTCCGCGCGCAGGTCCTCGAAGTACGCGTCTCCCCAGCAGTCGGGGACCGTGGGGAAGAGCCGGATGACCCCGCCCCAGCTCTGCAGGAGCATCTCCATGATCGCGGCGGCGGCGCAGAAGCCCGCCTCCAGCGTCATGGGCGAGTAGCGCGCGTGGGAGTGGCCGAAGGCGCGGTAGTCGCCGTTGACGTGGAAGGTGTTCGGCGTGATGAAGGCCCGGTAGCGCTGCAGCATGTCCCACGCCATGTTGCCCAGGCCCGTCCTCGACGCGATCAGCGAGGCCCAGGGGAACGACCAGCCCGTCCAGTGGCCCGTGCCCTGCCTGATCCACTGCAGGATGGACGCGTGGATGAGCGCCCGCTCCCCGTCGCCCTGCTCGACGTTCAGCACCCCCAGGGGGTGGATGGCCATCAGGTGCGAGTGGTGGCGGTGCGACTCCCACAGCGCGTCGTTGGCGGTCACGCGCAGGCCGCCGTCGCCCCGGGGGTAGTCCGCGAGCAACTCCAGCGTCTCCTCCCACCTGTCGCGCTCGGGGTCGTCGATGCCCAGGCGGTCGGCCGCGGCGAGCAGACTCTCGCCCAGCCAGCGGATCAGCGCGATGTCGCAGGCCGGATCGGGACCGTAGCGCGCGATGCTGCCCTCGCCCCACTCGGGCGAGTATCCGAGCGGGATGTGCAGCGTCCCGTCCTCATCGGGCTCCAGCAGGTTCATGTAGGTCTGCATCGCCCCGCGCATCATCGGCAGCGCCTGCTCGCGCAGGAACTCCTCGTCGCGCGAGTAGAGCCAGTGCAGCCAGTAGTGGTGCGCCAGCCAGGCGGCGTTGCCCGGCCAGAACTCGACGCCGTGATAGCCGTGCACGTGAGAGCCGTCCGGCGCGATGGCGCAGCCCGACCAGATGCCGTCGAAGCCGAAGAAGCTGCGGCAGTCCTCCCGCCAGCGCGGCAGGCACGCGCTGAAGGTCTCGTAGAGCGGCTCGCCCGCCTCCAGGTGATTCGACGCGTAGACCGGCCAGTAACTCTCCTCCACGTTCATGTCCAGGTGATAGTCGCCGGACCACGGCGGCATGACGCCGTCGGCGGTCCACAGCGCCTGCAGCGTGATGGGCAGACCGCCCGGCCGCGAGCAGCAGCCGAGCTTGTACATCTCGGCGTAGAAGAGATTCTCCAGCAGCGGATCGGGGATCGTCAGCAGGCACGCGCGCCACCACTCGGCCCACCAGGCCGCGTGCTCCTCCCACAGCTCCACCTGCCTGTCTGCCGCTTCACGCACGAGGCGCACCGCCTCCGCGCGCGGATCATCTGCGTCGTTGTGGCTGAGCACCGCGATGGCGACCAGGAACTCCCGCCGGTGTATCTCATGTACCTGCCAGGCCACCACGTACTCGCCGCCGCCGGGGAAGCGCAGCCGCAGCCACTCGGCGTCACCGTCCCGCCCCCTCTCGGGCTCCTCGTAGCCCCAGTCCCCCAGCGTCTGCTTCGCGTCATCGGTCAGGTGGTCGAGGCCCACGCGTACGTCCACGTCCCGCACCTCGAACAGGTCCCAGCCGTGGAGCCTGAGCATGAGCAGGTTCTGGCTGTCGGCGATCCAGGCGCTGAACGCGTCCGTCTCGCGCGCCGGCTCAGGGCTGGCGCGCACCGCCTCCTCGCCGGCGCCGGGGCCGACCCGGCCGAGCACAGATGCGTGATAGAGGCTCAGGGCCGCGCGGAAGTCGCCGCTCATCGGCAGGTAGATCTCCACGCGCGGCATGGGCAGTCGCGTGGGATGGGGCTTGTCGTCGAGACGCCAGGCACGGTTGAGGTCCCACTCGCACTGCTCCTCCTCACCCGCCTCCACCAGCTCGCGCAGGTGCTCGTAGTTGAAGACCTCCGGGTCCGGGACCTGCTCGCGCAGCTCCCAGCAGTCGTACTTGTCCAGCGTGATCTTCAGCGGATCGCCATCGCCCCAGATGAGCGCGCCGATGTGGCCGTTGCCGAGCGGGATGCCCGTGTTCCAGTGCTCGGGCGCGACCTCCCAGCGCATCTCGTGGCGGATGAGGAAGTGGAGGAGTTGATGGTCGGTGAGGCGCATGGGGCCTACCTCCTGGCATGGCTACAGGACGACCTGCCGGACAGAGGCACAAACGACTGAATCGGGCAAGAGGTCGCATGCTCCGCGCCCGGTTCGGCATTCCGGATGAAAGCGCGGCCGTCCCCCCCGACGGGGCTGCCGGCGCTCAGTCGTGCTCGATGCCCAGAGTCGCGAACGACTCACGCATGAAGGCGCGCTTCGCCGCGGTGGTCTCCGGGTCGCCCGGCGTCTCCCAGTTCTCGTCAAGCCGCGCCATGGCCTCAGCCGACAAACGCCCGTTCTCGCGGTACTCCAGCAGTGCCCAGCCGGCGGCCATCGTGGTGCGCGCGACCGCGTTGGGGTGCTGCTTGAGCGCGCTCGAGGGGCAGCAGTCATCGACCACGTCCGTGCCGTAGGAGGCCACGATCGCGTAGGCCTTGGTGGCCTGCGGGACGTTGTCCTCCACCAGCACGCGCGTCTTCATGAAGAGCGGCACGTTCGCCGTGTAGGCCTCTGCGGGGACGTCGGAGGGCTCGCGGTAGAGCTTGGGGTGGTCGTGCATCTGCTGGGCGATGTTGATCTCGTTCATCTGCACGGTGATGAACGCAGGCTCCCCGTCGATGGGGATGCCCGGCTGGTGGAAGCCCCAGTGGCCGTCCTCGCCCTGGCCCTTGAGCATCAGATCGGGCCCCAACTCAAGCAGCAGGTCGGTGTAGGCCTGGCAGGCCTCATCCGGCCCGATGATGTCGGGCTCGAAGAGATGGATCTTGGCCGGGTCATACCAGTCCGACAGCGGGCCGTAGAGGTTGTGGGTGAGCAGGAAGCGGAAGGACGCCTGGTGATGGCCGGGCAGCAGGTAGTCATCGAACTGGAGGAAATGCGTCTGGCCGATGGCGTGCTGCAGCTCGGCGGACAGGCGCGCCAGGGCGACGTAGGCCTCGTAGAACGAGAAGGCCGACGGTGCGGCCATGAGCTGCAGGCTCGTCTCGCCGCGCTCGGCGACCAGGCCGCACTGCTCGGTCGCGATCGCCAGCGCGCTGGCCAGGCCCATCTCGCGCGGGCTGTCGTAGATGGCCACCGACAGGTTGCCCGCCGGGACCACATGGCGCGGCTCGGGGGCCCTGATGGTGAATAGGGCGTCGGTACTCGACATTGCGAACCCTCCCGGGCAGTTTGAGATAGCGCTCGGGCGCACGCTTCCCTCTGGAGACGGGAGATTCCTGCCTGTCTCTGCGCGGCGGGTGCGCAGGCGGACGCTCGCACCGCTTGCCGCCGCGGGGAGGCATCGCGGCGGTGGGGGACGAATTGCCTACCAGTCACAACCACTGCCGACAGGAGCGAGGGATCAGCATGGCAGAGCGCACGCTGCGCGTCGCCGTCGTGGGCGGCGGGATGTTCTTCGAGGACGTGATCGGCCAGACCATCATGGACTTCGAGCGCTACGGCCTCGCGCCGTACCTCGGCGATATCGGCCAGGGAGCGCACGCTCGCGACCTCGCCGACATCCGGGTGGAGTTCGCCGCGATCGGTACGCACTCGCCGAAGCGGGGCACCGCCGCGAGCATCTGTGACTGGTACCGCGAGGGCGTGCCCGACAGCGTCATCCAGCCGTTCTACGGCGACACGGTGTGGGAGGAGATCATCGCCGAGGTGGAGCCGGACGTGCTCGTCGTCGCCACGCCCGACGACCTGCACTACGCGCCGATCGTGGCGGCGCTGTCGCACGGGGTGGACGTCATCACCGAGAAGCCGCTGTGCCTGGTGCTCGAGCAGGCGGACGAGATCATCGCGGCGGCCGACGACGCGGAGCTCATCGTCTCCTGCGACATGCACAAGCGCTACGACCCGATGAACGTGAAGCTCTTCCGCGACCTGGTGCCGCGCATGGGCGATATCAACTACGTGCGCGCGGTGCTCGAGGAGCCGTTGGAGGTCTCCACGGAGGTCTTCAGGTGGGCGGCGCGCTCGAACCCCTTCAGCTACGTGGGCTGCCACTGGACGGACGTGGTCTACTACTACCTGGGCCTGGAGCCGATTTCGCTGCACGCGACGGGGCAGAAGAACCTGCTGGTGAGCTGGGCGGACCCGGAGACGGGCGAGCCGAAGCCGATCGACACCTACGACTCGATCCAGGTCAAGGTCACCTACGAGGACGGGATGGAGGCGCTCTACGTCAACGCCTGGGTCAACCCGGCGGACTTCGAGGGCCCCGTGAACCAGGAGATCAAGGTCTTCGGCACGCTGGGCAGCGCCTTCATGGACCAGCAGGACCGCGGACTGCGCTACTGTATCCGGGGCGAGGGCTCGCGCACCACGAATCCGTTCTTCAATGGCCTAACCCCGGCGTACGAGCGCTTCGACGAGATGAAGGGCTACGGCAAGGACAGCCTGACGGCAGGCTTCTCGGCCATCATGCGCCGGCGGCTGCTGGGCGCGGATCGCGAGGAGCTCGCGCCGGAGTATCCGACGGCGGCCTCGCAGCGCAGCACGGTGGCGCTGATCGACGCGGCGCAGCAGGTGGCGGACCTGAACCTGGAGTACACGCGCACGGGCCACGGCAGCCCGGTGACGGCCTTCCTGGGCGACGGCGGCATCGAGATCCGCGACCCGCTGGCGTAGGTCGTTTGTCGTTGACGTTTGCCGCGTCGTTTGGACTGTGTATGTCAAGAGTGTTGTGCGATGGGGTCAGGCGGCGGCGCGCCGTCGGTTGTCCTGGTGGCGCTGTTCGTCGTAGAGCGTCTCGTCGCGCCACATTGCGCACAGC
>JALGUJ010000166.1 GCA_029820945.1 Candidatus Zipacnadia bacterium
TCTCCAGCGTTTCCTCGAAGGCCGACCAGACGCGCTCGACAGAGCCGGGCATCTTCGCCAGCATCGCCGCGACCGGCAGCCGGCAGTCGGCATAGGTGGTATCCTCGGGCGGCTCGCCAAGTCGCGCCGCCAGTGACATCATGCGATCGACCATGTCCGCGTAGACGGATCGGGCGTCGAGCAGCCGCGCCGATGAACTCCGCTGCGTGGGGAGGAAGTCGGAGTGCCCGAGGATGCTCGCGGCGGCCGCGCCGGCGCGCCCCGCGCTGAAGATGTGTTCGGAGATCTCACGGTGAACGCGCTCGACGCGGCTGCCGACCTGGGTCGGGCTGCCCGGCGCCAGCGTGAGGCGCGCCGCGTACGGGTAGGTTGACGAGCCCATCGACCAGCCGGTCGTCACCAGCCGCTTCCACAGCTCGTAGACGCGGCGCAGGCGGTCCTGGGGGAAGCCGTGAAGCGTGACCATCGCCGCGGCCCAAAGCGTCTCGCGATCGCGCGGGAAGCGCAGCTCGCGCAGCCGCTCCTGGCACTCCTCCACGCGCCGCGCGGCCCCTGCGGGCGCCTCATCCGGCCCACATGCCAGCGCCACCGGCGCCGCCACCAGGACGCGGTCGGCCGGGCAGGTCCTGAGCCGGCCCCGCCAGTGCTCGAAGACGCGCACGCACCTGCGTAGCGCCGCGCCGCGCTCCGGCTCCGGCGCCCCGCACAGCATCCCCGCAGTGGTCGCCAGTACCGGCGGCGGGTACCGGACGCGCCAGTGCTCCAGCATGCGCCCGTATGCCTCGGCGGACCAATCGGCCGCGGCACGGACCTGACTCGCATCGATCAGCGGGTCGAAGCGCTCGGAGTAGGCCCATGCATACGCCCTGTTGAGGCCCTCCGCCGTCAGCGACACGTACCGGCCGTCGGGCAGCTCCGCGTATGCCCGCGGGCGCTGGCGGGCCAGCCCTCTCTCGTGCAGCCTGCCGCGAAGCTCGCGCGCCTCAGCGTGCAGCTCCGACAGTCGGTCACCCATCTCCGCGATACGGCGCCGCCGCCACATCAACCGCCACGGCCAGGTGAACTGCATGCGAAGTCGGTGGCGCCGATGCTCAAGCGCGTCGATCCGCTCGCGCAGCGACGCGTGGCGCACGATGACCGCGTGGTCGCCATCGCTGATGATGCGCACCAGGCCCTCGCCGGCCAGATCCTCGGATAGCGAGACGCCGGGCGCCCGGCCACGATGCAGGTCGAAGAGCGCCAGCTCGCGATCCGACATCTCACTGCTCCCTCACCCGGCGATGCATGGCAGGCCCTTCCGCGCGCCGGCGGCCGCGCCCTCCGCGAAGGGCAATACCCTCACGGAGACGAACCTGTTCGGCGCAGCACCATCGACGGCTGTCGCGAGGCCGGACGTATCACACACAGCGAATCACCAAGGAGCCGGCGACCATGCTGCCTTATCTGCTTGCGGCCATACTCGGCGCGGGAGGCCCCCAGGGCCAGGTCACCATCGAGACCGACCACATGACCGCCACCATGACGTCCAACACGTCGTGGACCATGAGGACGCTTCGCTGCGCCGACACGCCCATCACCATCGACGCCGGCGGGCAGGGCGCCGTGATCTGCCCCCGGGGCGGCAACTGGCTGGGCGGCGGCATGACCGAGGGCGGCGAGGAGCAGGTGCTCTCCTTCGAGGTCACCTCGGACCAGATGGAGGCGACCGTCGAAGGGGAGCAGACCATCACCACCAGCGACGCCGTGGCCACGAAGACCTCCATGATCGAGACCATCGAGCACACCGCGGTCACCCGCTTCGAGGATGACGTAATCGTCCAGGAGCACTCATTCACCTTCACGCAGGACCTGGACCTGAAGAGTTTCTACCCCTTCATCTACTCGTTCTCGACCGAGTTCACCGAGTGGATGGCGCTGACCCAGGAGGGCGCGGAGCAGACGGGCGAGTTCGCCGGCGATGGGGGCCATCTCGTGGGCACGGCGGTGGCCTGGTTCGCGCTCTTCAACCCGGGCGCCGGCCGCGGCGTTATCGGCTACCACCAGAGGCCGATCGGTGGCCCGACGAGTCTGTGGGACGCCAGCGGGTACCGCAAGTTCTACGTCCAGCCCATGACGGGCGAGATCCGCGCCGGGACCGAGCTGTCAGGCACGCTCGTGCTCAAGTGCTTCTCAGCCGAGGCCGAGGGCTGGCACGATGTCGCGAAGCAGGAGGTGGCGGCATTGCAGCAGCGCTTCCCCGCCGAGGAGGCCCCGGAGCAGCCGAACGTGCTCTACGACGAGGGCGTCCCCGAACACGGCTTCATGACCGTGCAGACCGAGCACCTGCGCGCCGTCCTCGAGGCATCCGCCGCCTGGACGCTCGACGAGATCTGGTGGGATGACTTCAAGGTCGCCGGGCCGACCGGCCACTTCGGAACCGTTCTGGTGCCGGCGGGAGGCAAGTGGATCGGCACCGGGCACACTGAGGGTGGACGCGAGATCGTGCACGCGCTGCGGATGACCGTCGATGGTGAGGAGAGGCCCGTCGAGGTCGGCACGACCGTCGAGGCGGATACCTTCGAGCTGGTGAAGCAGTCCACCATCCACAAGTTCGACGCCACGCACACGCTGACGATCACAGGCGACGAGATCGTGGAGCGCGCGGAGCTTCGCGCCACCGAGGATCACACGCTGAGCCTGATGTACCTGTTCATGCACTGCATCGAGCCGACCACCTCAGCGTGGGCGGCGGAGCTACCTGACGGGACCTTCGAGGAGGGCACCTTCGGCTCCGACGGCGGCTTCGAGCTTCAGCGCCGCGCGCGGTGGGCGGCGCAGTGGTTCCCGGAGCAGGGACTGAGCGTCCTGCTGTATCTCACCCGCATCCCGGACGCGGACGGCGCCATGCTCCGCATGTGGGACGAGGCGCGCTACCACAAGGTCTATGTCCAGCACAACAGGGGCCTGGAGCTGAGCGAGGGCGACGAGCTCGACTTCACGCTCGTGTTCACGGTAGTGGAGGACGAGACGGGCGACTGGTCGGCGACGAAACGCGCTGCTGAGGCGCTGAAGGCCGACTATCCGCCGGTGGACCCCGCGGACGAGGGGTAGCCCCGGCTGAGCCCCGCACGCACTCGCGCGCGGGAACGATCCTCCCGTGCCACGGGGGCGTCGCCCGCCAAGCACGAAGCCGTTGCCCTTTGCTCTCCGTGCCACGGGCGCCTCGCCCGTGGAGCCGTTGCCGTCCGTCACATCGGACCGACGCGGCACTCACGAACGCAGGCAACGTGTGAGGTCGCCCTGGGGGAAGCATGTCTGACCAGAGAGAGCAGAGATCGCGATCGCAGAGAGTCGTTCGGGAGTTCCAGAAGCGCAGGCGCACTCTGCGGCGCTGGGAGTATCCCGGCGCAACGTACCACGTCCGCGCCACCGTCCTGCGCGAGCGGCCCGAGAGCCTGCTGGAACCCGAGATCGCGGAGATCGTCACGAAATCCCTACACCACGACGACGGGCGCCGCTATGTGCTGCATTGCTACGTACTGATGCCGGACCACTTCCATGCAATCCTGCGCCCTCTCGCGCGCGACGACGGCTTCATACCGCTTCCCGAGATCATGCACGGAATCAAGAGCACGACAGCTCACCGGGTCAATAGGCTGTCAGGCCGCACGGGAGGCTTCTGGCTCGATCAGTCGTACACCCGGATAATCCGCTGCGTTGGGGAGTATGAGGAGACCTGGCATTACATCCGCTGCAACCCCATCAAGGCCGGGTTCGTTGACCGACCGGAAGAGTGGAAGTGGTGGTGGAGGCGGGTGGCGTAGGTACGCGAGGGAACAGCGCACGGGCGAGGCGCCCGTGCTGCGGGACCGACGGCACCGTGCGAGGTTGATGCCCATGACCGCAGATGAACGGACGGCGGCCGTGCTGGGCGGAGGAGCCGGCGCCCGAGCGACGGCGGCGGAGTTGGCACTCGGGGGCTGGCGCGTTCGCCTCTGGGACCTGCCGGAGTTCCTGCAGGGCATGGCGGAGCTGCTCGGCGACCACCACCTCGAGGTCGATGGACTGAGCGAGGGACGCGCCGACCTGGAGCTGGCCACCGACGACATCCGCGACGCCTGCCGCGGAGCGGCCCTGATCCTGATCGTCGCACAGTCGCCGGGACATCGGCCCATCGCCGAGGAGCTGGCACGCGCGGTCACCTACGACCAGCCCGTCGTGGTCATGCCGGGAGGGACGGGGGGTGCGCTGGAGGTGCGCCGAGTGATCGCGCAGCAGAGCGACCTGGGCGGCGTTCCGCCGGTCGCCGAGACTTCCACACTGCCCTTCGCCGCGCGCGGCCACGGTCAGCGAGGCGTGACCATCCGCCACCGCGTCGCGCTGGTGAAGCTCGCGGCGCTGCCTTCGCGGGCGACCCGGCGCATCGGCCGCATGCTCAGGCCGGTATTCGGCGCCCTGCGGGAGGCACGCAGCGTGCTGGAGACCAGTCTCAGCAACGGCAACCCGGTCATCCACCCCGCGGTGATGCTGCTCAACGCGGCCTTCGTCGAGCGCGTCGAGGGCGGGTGGGAGTTCTACGCCGACGGCGTCACGCCGGCCGTCGCGCGGCTCATCGAGGCGGTGGACGAGGAGCGGCTGGCCCTGGGCCAGGCCATGGGAGTGGAGCTGCTGCCCGAGCCCGAGATGTCCGTGCGCCAGGGCTACTCGCGCGTCGATGACTACCTGATCGCCTATCGCGACGGCCCGGGCTTCCAGGACCTGGGCGGCCCGGAGTCGCTGGAGCACCGCTACCTGACCGAGGACGTCGCGTACGCCATGGTCACGTGGCTGGAGCTGGCGGAGGCCTTTGGCGTCGAGATGCCGGCTGCGGAGGCGATCGTGCGGCTGACCTCGGAGCTTCTCGACCGCGACCTGCGCGCCGAGCCCGCCCGCGGCCTGGAGGCGCTCGGCCTGGCCGGCATGACCGCGGAGGAGATCGCGGCGTTCTGTCGCGACGGATGACGGCCGGCAGCCCCCGTTGTCGGCGTTGGAGGGGCCGTCCTGAGGCGCGGCTGCGAAGCAGCCGCACGAAGCCGGCCCGGCCGTCTGTCGTTGGCGGTCGCGAAACGCGGTACAGCCACGCGCGCGAGCACTTACGGAGGTCACACATGTACCGCATCACGGTCTTCGTCATTGCCGCAACGATCCTGACCGCGACGGGAGCGTGCGCGGAGTTGGAGATCCTTGACGAGCCGATGTGGGTCTTCCCGGGGCAGATCTTCCGCATCGCGCTGCGTCAGCCCGCCGGCGCGGGCGAGCTGCGCTGCGAGCATCCCGGCAGCGTCGAGATGTTCGACCGCTGGGACCAGGACGAGCGCCAGCGCTACTACTTCCGCGCCCTGGAGCCCGGCGACGCCCGGCTGCGCTTCTCCGGGCGCGGCGGGGAGCTTGAGATCACGGTCGCGATAATCCCCTGGAGCGAGGTCTACGAGCCGCGCGAGTGGGAGGGCCTCCGGCTCCCGCGCCTTTGGCCGATGGACGGGCGGGTCGAGCAGCCCAAGCCGGGGCGCACGATGTACACCGACGAAGAGCTCGACGCGATGCGCGAGTCGGAGCAGGTCGGCGGCATCGCGCAGCGCTGGCTGGAGATGAGCGACCAGGAGGTCTGGGACATCATCCCGGGGCCGTCGATCCCGCGCACCTGCCTGATCGTGCTCGGCAGCCTCGAGCCCGATCGCGGCGTCGGCAAGGGCTGCCCGGTCTGCGGCACCGAGATCTACGAGGGGCGGAACGGCTTCTACCCCTGGATCTTCGACGCCGAGAATCACCCGTGGCAGGTCGGCTGCCCCAACTGTGGCACCTGGTTCCCGTCTAACGACTGGCGTGGCGGCGACATGCACTCGGGCCCGTTCCCCGATGACGGCTGGGGCTGCGAGCCGGTCGAGCCGGTCTCCGGTGAGAGCGGCACGCCCTGGCGCTGGCCCTTCATCGCCTACTACCACCAGTGGCAGGCCTACATGAACACGCTCACGCCCGGAATCATCCAGGCCGCGCAGGCATACATCCGCACCAGCGATCAGGCATACGCCCACAAGTGCGGGGTGGCCCTGTGCCGCTTCGCCCAGGCGCACCTGGACATGAGCCTGAACCTGAACCACCGCAAGCGCGTGAATCGCGACGGCGTCTACCGGGGGCCGGTCGGAGCGCCGATCGAGAGCCGCATCGCCCATCTGGGTGGCAGCTTCTCCTACATCCAGCCCAACTGGGACACCCCGCGCATGGAGAACGCCATGCGGGCGTACGACCTGATCTTCGACACCATCGACGGCGACGACGAGTTGCTGGCGTTCGTGCGAGGTCAACACCACCCGGAGATCGAGACCGCCAGGGACCTGCACCGCTTCCTGCAGGCCGGCATCATCCGCACCTGCGCCCAATACGGCATTGACAACGCCACGTCCCGCAACTGGCCCATGCAGGAGCGGATGGTGGCGACCATGGCGCTGGGCCTGGGCACGCCGCAGTCGCTGGGGCTGGTCGATCACCTGCTTAACGGCTGGCCGGGACTGCGCTACTGCCTGACCAACCAGTACCTCAAGGACGGCGCCGGGCACGAGACGGGCGGCTACAACGGCGGCCAGATACGCAACACCCTCGGCCTCGCCGACATCTTCGCCCGCATTCAGAGGCTCATGCCCGACCTCTACCGGCCGCCGCAGTTCGTCTCGCTGGTGGGCGATCCGAAGTTCCGCCAGATCTTCGACTTCCCGCTCGACGCCTCGCTGATCGGCCGGACGACAGACGAGATCGGTGACGCGGGTCACCCACGCACCGATCCCTCCCCGCCCCGCCAGGGCAAGCCGCTGACCGAGAGCAGCTTCGCGGAGGCCTTCGCGTGGACCGGCGTGGAGCGCTTCGCCCAGGCCGCCTGGGGGCCCGAAGGCGGCGTGCCCGACAGCATCACGGACCCGGACGTCGCCGCCGAGATCGAGCGCATCGGCACCGAGCGCGGCTGGCAGGTCGAGCTTCCCAGCGACATCCTCGACGGCTACGGCCACGCCATCCTGCGCTCCGGGCAGGGCGAGCACCAGCGCGCGCTGTGGATGCGCTACGGTGTCGCCTGCCAGCACCTGCACTGGGACATGCTGACAATCGGTCTTGCGGCGCTCAAACGCAACCTGCTGCCCGAGCTGGGCTACCCGGTCGGCTGGACCTATTCCGGGGCATGGGAGAAGAACTGGGGCACGCACTACGGCACGCACATCACGGGGGTGTCCACCTCCAGCTTCCCCATCGGCAGCGTCGCCACGTTCGCCGACAGCCGACCGGCCCAGTACGCCCGCGCCTTCTCCGAGCCGCCCGGCGCGGGCGAGGACGGCCCGCGCCGCGAGCGCGTCATCGTGCTCGTGGACATCGATGAGTGCGACTGCTACGCCGTGACCGTCGAGCGCGTGCTCGGCGGTGAGGAGCACACCTGGTCCTTCCACGGGCCCAGCGGGCCGGCCCAGGTTACCGGCGCCGAGCTGACGCCCCAGGGCGATGGCACGGTCGCGGGGCCCGACGTCCCGTACCGCGATACCAGCTATCGACCGGCCGACGATGGGGAGCTGGTGTGCCTCGCATTCATGCCCGACCCGAGCGTCGGCGAGGTCTCCGGCCCGTGGCAGGCGCGCTTCGAGCTGGAGGGCCAGGACGGCGTCTTCCTGCACACCACGCACCTCGCACCCGAGGGCTCTCGCCTGTGGACCTCGGTCTGCAGCGCGCCCGGGGGCAGGAGCAGCTACGAGGCGACCTGGTGCGTCATGCGGCGATCCGGCGAGGCGCCGCTGGCGAGTCAGTACCTGACCGTGCTCGAGCCCTACGAGGGCGAACGGCGCGTGACCGCCATTGAGCCGGTGGGCATCACCGGCGATCTGATGGCCGACCGCTTCCCGCCCCTGGCGCTGCGCGTGACGACCGACGAGTTCACAGACACGATCATCATCCAGCCGCGCCACGGCTACGCCTGTGCGACCAACGACGGTCGGCTCACCACCGACGCCGAGTTCGCGTTCTGGCGGCAGCGCGACGGCGCGCTCGACGCGGCTGTGATGGTGCGCGGCACGGCACTGGTGTCGATCGACGAGGGCCTGACACTGGCGGTGCCCGAGTACACCGGCGTGATCGAGAGCTGTGACTGGCCCGCGCGCAAGGTGCGCGTGCGGCTCAATGGCGGCGATCAGCGCCTGCAGGCGGGTGTGGCGGACGCCGAGGCGGCGATGCTCGATGCGCAATTCACGGGCCTCTCGGGCGCGGACGCCTCGGCGCTGGTGGGCCGGCACGTTCGCATGAGCAACGAGGCGGGCAATCGCGCGTCGCACATGATCGTGGACGCCCGGCCGATCGAGGGCGGTGTGGAGCTGACCCTCGACTACGATGCGCGCGTGGGCGAGGGGCCGGTCGCGGACGCCGCGGACAGCGCCGTGACCAGCGGGGCGAGCTTCCGCCTCGACCGCTACGGCTACTACGACGGCAAGACCGTCGACAACGAGGACGGCTCCGCGGCCTGGCGCTTCACGCACCTCGACGGGCACGCGACCTGCGCGCTGG
>JALGUJ010000167.1 GCA_029820945.1 Candidatus Zipacnadia bacterium
CCGCCGAGGATCAACGCGCGTCCCTCAGCCAGGGCATGCACATCGTACCCCGTGCCCACCCGCATCACCGGCGCCCGCAGCCCCTCGCGGCGTCGCAGCACCCAATCGGCCCGCGCCAGGTCCTCGGGCGTGGTTATCTTGAAGTTGTCGGCATCGCCCTCGCTGACGTAGACCGCGTGGCCGATGCGCTCGACCAGCGATGCGTCGTCGGTGACGCCAAGCCCCCGCGCGGCGGCGCGCTCGTAGGCCTCGACCAGCAGGTCGTAGCGGAAGGTCTGCGGGGTCTGGGCGTGATAGAGCGCGCAGCGCGGGGGCGTTGCCTCAATCCGGCCATCAGGGGCGCACTGCTTGATGGTGTCGGTGGCGGACACGGCGGCGATCGCGGCGCCGTGCTCGAGAGCGACGTCGATGGAGCGCTCGATGGTGAGCGAGTCCACGAGCGGCCGGGCGCCGTCGTGGACGCAGACGATCTCGGGCGCGACGGCGCGCAGCGCCTCGAGCCCGGCGCGCACCGAGGCCGGGCGCTCATCGCCGCCGGGCACCACCGCCAGAACCGAACGGTGGCCGCCGTCCTCCACGATGCGCCGGGCATCGTCGAGGAACTCGGCGCCCACCACGAGCACGATATCCTCCACGCGGTCGCACCGGCCGTACGCCAGCAGCGACCACTCGACCAGCGGCCGGCCCCCCAGCGGCGCGAACACCTTGGGCGACGGGCCGCCGAACCTGCTGCCCCGGCCCGCGGCCGCGATCACGGCGGCTGCCTCAGCCAAGGCCTAGTCCCCTCCGTCCTCGTCCCTGGCCTTGCCCCTGACCTCGGCGAAGAGCATCTTGCCGGCGTTGGTCTGCAGCACGCTGGTCACCATGACCACCAGCGTCTGGCCCACGATGTGGCCGGCCTTCTCGACCACGACCATAGTGCCGTCATCGAGGTAACCGACGCCCTGCCCGGGCTCCTTGCCCTCCTTGATGATGGTGACGACGACCTCCTCGCCGGGCAGGAAGGTCGGGCGCATGGCGCCGGCCAGCTCGTTGACGTTGAGCACGCGCACGCCCTCGAGACTCGCGATCCGGTTCACCGAGTAGTCGTTGGTCACGACCGCGGCCCCGGTCTTGGCGGCCAGGCTCACCAGCCGCGCATCGACCTCCATGTGCTCCCGCGGAGGGTTGGGGTCATGGTAGACGATGATGTCCGTGTCCTTGAGCGCCTTCAGGCGGTTCAGGACGTCCAGGCCGCGGCGGCCGCGTTCACGCTTGAGGCCCTCGGCCGAGTCGGCGATGTGACGCAGCTCCTGGAGGATGAAGTTCGGAACGCAGATGGAGCCCTCGATGAACCCGGTGGCGCAGATCTCATAGATCCGCCCGTCGATGATGATGTTCGTGTCCAGCATCTTGGTGCCCGGGGGCAGGTCCGAACCCCCACCCACGCCAAGCTGCGCCAGCCCGGGGAAGACGAACACGAGCTGCTCCTTCGCGCTCGTCATGAAGATCACGCCCAGGATCGCGCCGATGATGCTGGCGAAGATCTGGATCGGCAGCCCGTAGTCCAGCGACGAGACGGGCACCGTCGCCAGCAGGGCCACCGCAAGCCCCACAATCACGCCCATGGCGGCCGCCAGCTTGTCCAGCAGGGGCACCGCCTCGATGTGCTGCAGCCACCCGATGAGCTTGCGGAACAGGAAGAGCGCGACGAGGAAGCCGATCAGACCGAAGAGCGTGTTCACACCGACCTGGAAGCGCATCATGTCCGTCCCGGCGTCCTCACCCAGCAGCCTGACCCCGAGAATGCCCCCCAGCCAATGTCCGAATAGCACAAAGGCGAACGTGATTGCCACGACGAAGAGGAACCAAAGCCAGCGAATGAGCATGCATGCGCTCCTTCCATGTGATCGTGCGATGTAGATGATGCCCGCGTCCGCGGGCGTTCGCACCGTGCGAGACGGCTCGGCCCATGTTAATGATCCGTCAACTCCTCACTTCTCCGTCCGCACCGCTTGTCCCTCCACCTCCAGGTACGAAATCGCCGCCGGCCGAGGAACGACTGGCGGCGATAGTTGCGGCCTGCTTCGGAAGCCGGCGCCGGCAGGTGCTCAGGCCGGGTGCGGGCTCACCGCCGCCTCGACGAACCGGAACGTGATCTCACCCTCGTCATCGACATCGGCAACGATCTCGCAGCCTGCACTCGCCTCGCTGGCAAGTATCTGCTCGGCCAGTGGGTCCTCGATCAGCGAGCGAATCTCCCGCCGCAACGGCCGCGCGCCCATCGTGGGATCATAGCCACGCACGGCCAGCAGCTCCCTGACCTCCCCGGTGATCGACAGGTGGATCTCCCGCTCACAGAGCCGGTCGTTGAGGTAGCCGATCTCGAGCTGCACGATATCGGAGATCTGCTCGGGTGTGAGCGAGTGGAAGACCACCACGTCGTCCACGCGGTTCAGGAACTCGGGGCTGAAGGCCTTCTTCAGCTCCTCCGTGACCTTCGCCTTCATCCGCTCGTATTGCCGGCGATGCTGCTCGGCCGTGCGCTCGACGTCGTCGGTCGTGAAGCCCATGCGGCTGCTCTCGCTGATAGTGCGAGCGCCCACGTTGCTGGTCATGATGATGACGGTGTTCTTGAAGTCCACGGTGCGGCCCTGGGCGTCGGTCAGGCGCCCGTCCTCCATGATCTGCAGCAGGATGCTGAAGACCTCGGGGTGCGCCTTCTCAATCTCGTCGAACAGCACCACCGAGTAAGGCCGGCGCCGCACGGCCTCCGAGAGCTGCCCGGCCTCCTCATAGCCCACGTACCCGGGCGGGGCCCCGATCAGCCGCGACACCGCGAAGCGCTCCATGTACTCGGACATGTCGATGCGGATCAGCGCGTCCTCGTCGCCGAACAGGTAGTCGGCCAGCACCCGCGCCAGCAGCGTCTTGCCCACGCCGGTGGGCCCGAGGAACATGAAGGAGCCGATGGGCCGCTGCGGGTCCTTGACACCCGCGCGCGCCCGCCGCACCGCCTTGGCGACCGTGGTGATCGCCTCGTCCTGTCCGACGACGCGCTGCCGAAGCGCGCCCTCCATGTGCAGGAGCCGCTCGGACTCCTCCTGCGAGAGCTGGGTCACGGGCACGCCGGTCCACGTTGAGACGATCTCGGCGATGTCGTGGCGCACGACCGCCGGCCGCATGTCGTCGTCCCAGCGCGGCTCCTCGATATCGGTGCCGAACTCAGTGTCATCCACGCCGCTCATCGCCAGCTCGCGCGTCACCTCCGCCTCAAGGTCGAGCGTGCCGTCGAAGGCCTCATCGCGCGTGGAGCGCTCCCAGTAGCTGCGCAGCTTCACGCGCGAGCCCGCCTCGTCGATGAGGTCAATGGCCTTGTCCGGCAGCGAGCGGTCGGTGATATAGCGGCTCGAGAGGTCCACCGCCGCGCTCAGCGCGCCGTCGGTGAGGTCCACGTGGTGGTAGTCCTCATAGCGACTCTTGATGCCGTAGAGGATGTCCAGCGTCTCCTCCGGCGACGGCTCCTCGACGCGCACGGCCTGGAAGCGCCGCTCCAGCGACGGCGTCTTCTCCACGTGCTTGCGGTACTCGTCCGGCGTGCTGGCGCCGATGCACTGCAGTTCGCCGCGCGACAGCGCCGGCTTGAGGATGTTCGACGCGTCCATGGCGCCCTCGGCCGCGCCGGTGCCCACGATGGTGTGCAGCTCATCGATGAAGATGACGATCCGGCCCTGTGACTGGCGGATCTCATCCATGACGCGCTTCATGCGCTCCTCGAACTCGCCGCGGTACTTGGTGCCCGCGACCAGGCTCGCCAGGTCCAGCGCCACCAGCCGCCTGCCCTGCAGCGGTCCGGGGACGTCGTCCGCGGCGATGCGCTGCGCCAGCCCTTCGGCGATGGCGGTCTTGCCCACCCCCGCGTCACCGATCAGACAGGGGTTGTTCTTGGTGCGGCGGCACAGGATCTGGATCACCCGCTCGAGCTCCACGTCTCGACCGATGATCGGGTCGAGCGCGCCCTGGCGCGCCAACTCGGTCAGATCGCGGCTGAAGTGGTCGAGCGTCGGCGTCTCGCTCGGCTCCTCCTCCGCCGCCCCCTCCTGCTCCTGGCCCTGCGCGAGCTGCGCTATGGCCTGCCGCACCCGGGCGGCATCGACGCCGTGGCGGCGCAGCGTCCGGTACGCGGCCCCCCGCCCCTCGCGTGCCAGGCCCAGCAGGATGTGCTCGGTCCCGATATGGTGATCCCCCAGCTCGCGCGCCTGCGAGTAGGCAAGCTGCAGCACGCGCTGCGCCTCGGGTGTGAACGATATCTCGTTGGCGGGCTGCTCCTCCGAGCCCATGTCGATGTTGCGCCGCAGGTCGGAGCGGAGCTGGCCGAGGTCCACGTTGAGCGAACGCAGGATCTCGGCCGCCATCCCCTCGCCCAGGCGGATCAGCCCCAGCAGCAGATGCTCGGTGCCGATCAGGTGCATCCGCATCTGGGACGCCTCGTCGTGGGCGATGAGGATCGCTCTGCGCGAGCGGTGCGTGAACCTCTGCCACAGTTCCATGCTGCGCCTGGCTCCTTGTGTTCAGAGTGCGTCGTGCCGTCCGGGCTCCGCGACGTACACCGTCGTACCGGTGCGCCGCCTCGCTTACGGGAGCATCCTTGACGCACGGAAAGGGCTACGCTTCCACAGCCCGTTGTTGTCCGGTGCGGTATGGGGCTGCCGGGGTCAGTGGAGAGATGTGGCCTCACGTCGGCAGACGTCGCTGCTCCCGCACGAAGGCCACTGCACTCGCCGCCATGGCCTGCCCCACACGCCCCACCCGGCAGGCCGCCCCGTCGAGCCAACTCGCCCCCCACCTGGGCGCCCCCGACAATTCCGCCGGGCAAGCGGCCTGAGCCGGCCATTTCGGTCACGAGCCGGTTAATCTATTAACGCGCACTGGTGTCCTTAGTCGTATATCGGCGTACCTTCAGACTTCGTCAGCTCGCGGAACCTCTTTAGTAGACGTTTGGTCATCGGGCCGGGTTTCCCGTCCCCGATGGTTCTGCCGTCCACCATGACGACCGGCACCAGCTCCGCCGCCGTGCCGGTGAGGAAGCACTCGTCCGCGGCATGGACGTCGGTGATCGGGAACAGCCTCTCGGCCACCGCGATGCCCTCGTCCCTGGCCAGCTCGATCAGCGCGGCGCGCGTGATGCCATCGACGATCCCGGCCTCCGCCGGCGGCGTGAGCAGCTCATCGCCGAGGCGGACGAAGATGTTGTCCCCGGTGCACTCGGACACCATGCCTGCGTTGGTGAGCATGATGCCCTCCTCGACGTTGGCCAGTATGCACTCGATCTTGCCCAGGATGTTATTCAGGTAGTTGAGCGACTTGACTCCCGGGTCGAGACAGGCGGGCGAATTGCGCCGCGTAGACACCGTGATCAAGGGCAGCCCCGCCTCGTACAGCTCCTCGGGGTAGAACTGGACGTTGGCTGCGATGATGAAGATCGATGGCTTCGGGCACTTGCGTGGGTCAAGCCCCAGATCCCCGACGCCCCGCGTGACGACGAGGCGGATGTACCCGTCGTGCACCTCATTGGCGCGGCAGGTGCGCACTGTCGCCTCCGCGAGTTCCTCGCGGCTAAGCGGGATGTCGAGCATGATGGCGCGCGCCGACCGCTCCAACCGCTCAAGGTGCTCGTCGAGGCGGAAGACGCGCCCGTTGTAGGCCCGAATGCCCTCGAAGACACCGTCGCCGTACAGGAGGCCGTGGTCGTACACCGAGATCTTGGCCTGGTCGCGCTCTACGAGTTCCCCGTCGAGGTAGATCAGTTGTGCCATCGACAGTCGCTCCCGTTCGCGGCCCCGCACCGCCCCCGGCGGCTCTTGGACCCTCGATTCCGGCGGCGCGGGCCATTCCCCGCTCCGCGGTCGCGTGTAGACTCACCGGCGGCCAGTGCAGGGCTGCCGGTGAGGTAATCCGATTGTAGCACACCTGTCTCCTGCCCCGCAACCGCACAGTGTAGCGCGCCCCGGCCTTGACGGGACGGCGGGGCGGCCCCATCGACCGCCCCGCCACCATGTCATGCCGCTTCCGTCGCCGGCCGAACCGATGCGGCGTTCCCCACCGTTACGCCCAGGTGATGTCGCCCGCCTCCTCGCAGATCGCGACCTCCTGGAGGAAGGCCACGGCCTTGAGGAAGCCCTCGTTGGCGGTCATCAGCGAGTCCTCGTGCTCGATCGACAGCGGGCCGTCGTAGCCGCACATGCGCAGCGTCGAGATCAGGTCCTTCCACTCCAGGGCATCGTGGCCGTACCCGAGCGCGCGGAAGATCCACGAGCGGTTGACCTCGTCGCCGTAGTGCTTGGTGTCCAGCACGCCGTTGACCTTGGCGTTCCAGTCGTAGACGCAGACGTCCTTGGCGTGGAAGTGCTGGATGACCGCGCCCTGGCTCTGCAGCCAGCGGATGGCGGCGGCCGGCTCTATTCCCTGCCACCACAGGTGCGAGGGGTCGAAGTTGGCGCACATGCGCTCGCCGCACGCCTCGCGCAGCTTGATCAGGGTCTCGGGGTTGTAGACCAGGAAGTTCGGATGCATCTCGAAGCCGAAGTTGATGCCACGTCTGTCGGCGTAGGCGTTCTCGCGCTTCCAGTACTCGATGGCGACGCCCCACTGGTACTCCAGCGCCTCCAGGTGGTCGTCCGGCCAGGGGGCGACGACCCAGTTGGGCACCTTGTCCTTGGGCCCGCCTCCGGGCAGCCCCGAGAAGCCGTTGACGCAGCTCACGCCGACCGCGGCGGCCAGGTCGCAGGTCGCGCGCCACACCTCATGGTGCTCCTCGGCCGTCTTCTTGTCCGGGTGCAGCGGGTTGCCGTGGCACGAGAACGCGGAGACCTCCAGGCCATGGTCGGCGATCATGGCCATGAAGTCCTCGCGCTTCGCCTTACTGCCCTTGAGCTCGAACGGGTTGCAGTGCGCATCGCCGGGATAGTTGCCGGTGCCGATCTCGATGGTGTCGAGGCCGGCCTCGGCGAAGAACGCCAGTACCTCCTCGAGCGGCTGTGCACTCCACGCTGCGGAAAGCGCTCCGACCTTCATGTCGAACTCCTCCCTCTATCACTGACTCGTGTGTCTGATACCGTCGTCACCGTCGCCTCGTCGGCCCACGCTTCTTCTTGCCCATGCGCGTGAGTCGCGGCGCGATCACGAAGAACACCACGCCCACCAGCACGAACACGGCGAGCACGGCCACCACGGCCGTCCAGATCATGGGCGGCTCACCTCATCGGTCGCGCCTGTCATCGGGCGGATGCACCTGCCCGCAATCGGCCTTCAGGCCCTCCACACGCGCCTCGCTGTTGTCGTTGCCGTCCGGAGGGGCGGGACTACGTTCCCGCCCGGCTGTTCGTCGTTACCGTCAGGAGGGGCGGCGTTCCCACGCCGCCCGGCCGTTCGCCAACGCCCACAACGGCAACGACTCAACGGCGTGCGGACGAGGCGTCCGCACCACGGAACGAGGACAACAGGCGCCCTCCCGGGCGCCCCCCGGCGAGGCGCCGGGGGCACAACGACAACGCCCGGCACGGTACGAGCCCGCGCCCTGCAAACGGCAACGGCCGGCGCGGACCGAGTCCGCGCCGCTACAGCCCCACGTCCTCCCACCCCTCGCTCGCCGACGCCTGCTCGCACGCGGCCAGGACCTTCTGGGTGCGCAGGCCGTCCGCGAAGCTCGGCCACGGCTGCTCGCCCGTCGCGATCGCCTGGCACAGATCGGAGACCGTGTTGATGAAGGTGTGCTCGTAGCCGATGATGTGCGCCACCGGCCAGAAGCGCGGCCCGCCCTCGTCCGGCAGGCCCATGAACGGGTGACAGTCCGCCGTCGCCTGGATGAGGCGGAAGCCGCTGCGGTCGCCCGGGTCCTCGGTGTTGTAGTACTCCAGCTCGTTCATGCGCTCGAGGTCGAAGCGCAGCGAGCCCTTCGAGCCGTTGACCTCGAACCAGTTGGAGTTCTTGTGCCCGGCCGCGAAGCGCGTGGCCTCCATGGTCCCGAGCGCGCCGCCCGCGAAGCGGCACAGGGCGATGACACCGTCATCGACGTCCACCGTGCCCATCGGCGCGTCCTCGGCGGCCTTCCCGCCCAGCCCGGTGTCGAAGCTGTCGAGCTGCGGCCGCTCCTCGATGAAGGTCTCCATGGTGCAGGCGACGGAGTCGATGTCGCCGAGCATCCACAGCGCCAGGTCGATCGAGTGCGCCATCAGGTCGCCCAGCGACCCCGAGCCCGCTATCTCCTTCTGCACGCGCCACATCATCGGCACGTCGGGCGGCATCAGCCAGTCCTGCAGGTACAGCGACCGCCAGTGGTAGATCTCGCCCAAGTCGCCGTTCGCGATCATCTGCTTCGCGAGCGAGATCGCCGGCGCGCGGCGGTAGTTGTGGCAGATCATGTGGATGACGCCGGCGTCCTCGACCGCCTGCACCATCCGCTCGGCGTCCTCGACGCTGGTCGCGAGGGGCTTCTCGCAGAAGACGTGCTTGCCCGCCTCGGCGGCCTTGATGGCCAGCTCGGCGTGCTGGTTGTTAGGACCTTCATGACCGGTGCGGCCTCGACCTCCGGGAAGTAGAATGGGACTTGTCGGTAGGCGTTGGAGTGGGCCCTGCCCATGAAGTTGTAGCCGATCAGACCGACGTTGATCTGTTCCATCGCGTGACCCTCCCGGCGCCGGCCGCGGTACGTGCGTCTCGCGGTGTGGCCATGGCCGGCGCAAAACTTGTGATCGACGATCCGTGCCCGTCGTGCGCATCTGCCTGCGCACGCGGCCCCTTCCCCGGCGCATCGCCGACTCCTGCAATCGCGCAAGATTCCGGCCTGCATCAACAACCCACCGCGCGTATGCAGGGATTCGCCCCCGGCCGGGCCAACTATCCGCCACCGTGCAACGACGCATCCGCTGGTGAGGCTGCTGATGAACCGACGCCGACGAGTGCTGATGACGTGTCTCGTGACGCTGATGGCGGCCTGCGCGCTGCAACCGGTGCCGGCGCAGGAGATGGACCCGGTGCAGGCGATGTCCATGCCCTTCGAGGAGCTGGCGGCCGCGCGCGGCGTCGATGCCGGTCAGCTTGCCGCCGAGATGGGCCTGCCGGCCGACGCCGACCTGAGCGCGCCGACGGGGCAACTGCTCAAGGCCAGCGGCCTCGCGCTGCCTGACGTGCAGCGGGCCGTGCAGAGCCTGCGCGCCGCCGCGGCTGAGATGGGTGACGCGACCGGCGCGGGGCCCGCCGTGCCTGACGCGCTCGCGGAGGAGGCCGAGGGCAAGGACTGGATGCGCATCCGCATCAAGTTCCTGCTCTGGGTGGCGGTCTTCGTGGGCGCGCTGGTGCTGCTGATGCGCACGAAGGTCAGCCCCCGGCTGCGGGTGGCCATGCTCGTGGCCGCGCCGCTCATCTTCGGCGTCTGGCTCGGCGTTGAGCCCAATGCTCCAGGTACCGTGAAGGACGCGATCATGCTCTACGCGAGCACCGGGGTGGTGTTCATGCCGCGCCTGATCGCGTTCGCGGCCTTCCTGGTCATGAGCATCATCGGCAACAAGGTCTTCTGCGGCTGGGGCTGCCAGTTCGGCACGCTCCAGGACCTGGTCTGGCACCTGCCGACGCGCAAGTGGAAGCCCCCGTTCTGGCTGAGCGGCATCGTGCGCGCGGGCTTCTTCGCGGCCTTCACGGTCGTGGCGTTCACCGTCGGGACGGACATCATGGAGCCTATCGACCCCTTCCGCATCTTCCGGCTGGGCGCCGTCGCGGCGGTGGCCGTGGCGGCCGTGATGCTGATCGCAGGTGTGTGGATCTACCGTCCGTGGTGCAGCTTCTTCTGCCCGTTCGGGCTGGTCTCGTGGCTGGGCGAGCG
Organism: Candidatus Zipacnadia bacterium; assembly: GCA_029820945.1. Lineage (GTDB taxonomy): Bacteria > Armatimonadota > Zipacnadia > Zipacnadales > UBA5352 > JALGUJ01. Next base: position 9,857 of record JALGUJ010000167.1, read on the forward strand.
CATCGCGCTGACCAAGCCGCGCGTGAACCTCGACACCTGCATCGATTGCCTGCGCTGCGAGCGCGAATGCCCCAACTGGTCGATCAAGGGCCTGCGCCGGCGCGAGCCGCTGCCGCAGGACTGCTTCGCCTGCGGCACCTGCATCCGCGTGTGCCCGGTCAATGCGATCCGCTGGGGCGTGAAGCCCCCACCGTCCGATGCGGCGGAGGAATGACGCGCGCGAGGAGGATTCGCCCGCAGCCCGCCGAAATCACCAACATCTTGCCCCGAACCGTGACGACGCGCGGAAGCGTGTAGCGACCTCTCTGCCACCGCCACGGCTCGGGCAGGTGACCGGCAGCCCGGCGATCCTGCTGGAAAGGGGCAGGTGCAGATGAGGCAACAGAAGGCGTTCTTCGCAGGCGCGCTTGCGCTGATGCTCACGCTGCTGGCGCTCAACGCGGCCGTCGCGGCCGACGTGGAGCTGCTGGCCAACGGTGACTTCGAGACCGGCGACCTCACAGGCTGGACCTGGACCGCGACCGACTACGCAGACCCGACAACCGCACCCGCCGTGGGTGCCTGGTCGAATGTGAACGGCCAGGGCCTGCGCGTGAACCCGGGCACCGACTCCGCGCACTCCGGACAAGGCTCGGAGCAGGGCGGCTCGATCTCGCAGAGCATCGCCATGACCGCGGGCGAGACCTACCACCTGACCGGCGGGGTGCTGGTGATGGAGGCGGTCGAGGGCTCGGCCACCGGCGACGCCGGTCGCATCCGCCTCTACATCGACAATGACCTGCTCTGGGACTGGGATCTGGGCTACCTCACGACCGGCGTACCAATGGCCAACACCTTCGACGTCTACTACACCCCGACCACCAGCGGCGCCCACGAATACCGGCTGCTGTTCACGCGCATCTACATGAGCACGGTCCCGGCCTACCCGGGCCCGGTGGTGTATCACTACGCGGATGACCTGAGCGTGATGGGCCCCGAGGCCGCGGGCGACACAGGGCCGCCCGAGATCGCGCTCGACTCGCCCTCGCCGGGCATCCTGTGGCCGCCCAACGGCACGTCCGTGGCCGTGAGCGTCTCGGGCAGCGTCGTCGATGACACCGGCGTGCAGGCGACGTGGCTCGAGGTCGATGACGAGTACGATGGGTGCGACGGCGTCCACGACGTCACCGGCCTGCTCGCCCCGGACGGCAGCTTCAGCCTCACGCTCCACCTGATCGCCTCGCGCGCGGGCAACGACCGCGACGGGCGAATGTACGACGTGTGCCTCTACGCCACCGACGCAGCGGGCAACGAGGCCGATCCGGTCTGCGTGACGGTCTGGGTGCCCCACGACCGGCGCGGCAGGCGGTAGCGCGAGGCACTGCCCGCGGTCGGTCCACCGCTTGCGCTCACAGGCCCCCGCACCTTGCGGGGGCCTGTTCACGTCGCCCGGAGGTCGATGGCGCGGCCCGGCGAAACTCGCGCGGGACGTTCGGTCGTGTCTCGGCAGGCGGGAGGCGGTTACACATGCGCGTTCTTCTGACGGGCGGCAGCGGGCTGGTCGGCTCGCGGCTGGCGCCGATGCTGGCCGAGCGCCACGAGGTGGCGCACTTCGACATCGCCGACCCAGGCGACGGCCTGCCCTGGATCCAGGGCGACCTGCTCGACGCCGAGGCCGTCGCCGCCGCCTGTGCCGGGCGCGACGCGGTGGTACACCTGGCGGCGATCCACGGCGCGGTGTGGGGGGAGCTGGGCGACCACGCCATGTTCGAG
>JALGUJ010000048.1 GCA_029820945.1 Candidatus Zipacnadia bacterium
TCACCGTCCCGCCCCCCGGGATTGTGTGCTCCTCACCCGGGTCATCCAGCGTCCCCACCCGCAGCACGATCCCCTCGTCGCCGCTGATCTCCAGCCGTCCACTGAGGATATCGATCACTGCCTCCTCGCCCTCGACCACCGGCACCTTCCGCCCCAGGTACGCGCAGCTCACGCTCGTCAGGCAGCGCGTGAGACCCTGCGCCGCCGTCTCTGCGCTGTCGTCGCGCAGGTCCCCTTCACGCTGGTAGAGCGCCCCATCACCCCTGGGCACGATCGTCTCCCAGCGCCCGTCCTCGTCGGTCATGATCGGCGCGTAGACATTCGCGCCTTCAACCCAGGTCCCGAGCTGCGCGTCCCACACGAGCCCGTTGAACTCCAGGCTGTCCCAGCACACCACGCGCCCATCCTCGACGCTGTCCAGCGTCAGCTCCAGGCTCACCTTCGCGCCCTCGACCGCTTCGCCGTCCTCCCGAATCACGCCCTTGAGTCGGTAGCCCATCGTCACGTGCTGCGTCAGCGGTGCCTCCACGAACGCCGCCGGCTGGATCCGTCGCCCCCACCACGGGTCGTCCACCATCACCGCGTAGCGCCCGCTCGGCTCCTCCTCACCTTCCCCGGCCAGCTCCTCAAGCAGGTACACATCGACGCCGTTGAGCGCCACATCCGGGTCGCGCGCTTCGTAGACGTGCACCGTGATCGTCCCGCCCGGCGTATCGAACGCCACCGTCCCGGCGATCGTCTGCATCCGGTCGACCGTCACGCCCCGCCTGCTGCCCAGCGCCACGATCTCCCGCCGCCACTGGGTGTCCTCGCCGGTCATCAGGTCGGCCAGGATCTCCTCCAGCTCATCCACCTCGGCCCAGGTCCGCACCGGCTCCGTATGCAGCCGCCCCAGCAGCCATGCGATCAGCCCGACCGTCTGCTGCTTGTAGAAGCTCTCCGCCGCCGTGCGCTGCTCGTCGTCATAGTCCAGCGCGTTCGTCCCGTCACCTCGGTCGAGGTACTCAGCCAGCAGAATGATCCGCCTGCACACGATGGCCTTGATCGCCCGCCCCGCCACGGTGTCGTCGTCAGCCACCCCCTCCCGCCCCTGGATCTCGATCACGCAGCCAATCAGCCTGTCCGCGAGCCCCGGATTCACCAGTGACATCCTGTGCCTCACTCTCTCTCATGTCTGGCACCGCCGCCGCTGCCGTCTGTGGGGCGCAGACCCGTGCCCCGCCTGCCGTCGCCGTTGCCGTCCGCGGCACGGGCGTCCCCGCCCGTGCGCCGTTGCCCCCTCCGGAACGGAGGGGGAAGAGACCGCGTAGCGGTCTCAGGGAGAGGCCCGCCACTGCCGCCTACCGGCTCATCGCCACCCGCATCCTCCGCTCCTCCCGCGCCCGCTCCCGCTCCGTCCTGAATGCCATGCATTGCTCTCTCTGCGAGTTGCCCTGCTCCGTTGTCTCGGCGCTGCCCACAATCCGCGAGTTCACCGCCCTGCCGGTCCTGCTCGGCCTGCTCGTCCCCGCGCCCGTCGCTTCTGCGCCGAGCGCCATCACGCGCCCCGTCCGCTCAGCCCACCTGCCCGGCGCCTCTCCGGCGACTCGCGCCCTCGCAGCACCTTCCTCCGACACGCGGCCCGCCACCCGCGCACTTCGTGCAGGCGCCTCGCCTACGCCCATCGTCGCGCTGATCCCGGACTCGCCCACGCTCTCAGCGCCCTCCGCCCCCCGCTCATCCACCTGCGTCACCCCCGCTCGCCACCCGGCGACTCGCGCCGCCCCGCCTCCCACGCGCACTGTCTCCTCGCCCGCGATCACGTGCGCCATCCAGCTCGGCCGCCCGGCCAGCACCCGTCTCGCCCATCCTCCGGCATCCGCCATGCGCCATCACCTCGGCCTCACGCCATCCCGGCCGCCAGCGCCCACACGCGCTCGCGCTCCGCCAGGCAGTACTCCCACAGCCGTACGCGCCAGGCGGGCTGGTCATCCCATGCCGGCCCGCCCGGCAGCGACCCGCACCTGCTCAGCCAGTCCATCTCCCGACCGACCGCTCGCGCCAGCCGCTCCCCCGCTCCCCGCAGGACCACCCGCACCCGCTCCGCGCCCGCTCGCACCAGCAGCTCCTCCGGCGTCGCGAAGTCCCGGCCTTCGCGCAACGTCCCCGCTTCACACGCCTCTTCCGGCAGGGGACTGTGGCCGTGCGCGGCGGCCGTCAGGCTTTTTTTGCCGCCGCCAGCACCTCCGCATCCTCCGGCCGACGCATGTTCACCGCATCCACGCACTCCATCAGCCAGCCCATCAGCCCCGCCGGCGCCCGGTCGAGCAGCGCCTGCGCATCGATCTCGCCCTCGCCCGCCCACTCGACACTGCCGTCGTCCCGCACCATCGGCAGCCGGCAATCGATTACGCACCGCTCGAGGTCGAACGCCACCATCGCCTCCAGGTCGTAGCTTCTGCCGATCGAACGCACCCCGCCGTCCGCCCCGATCTCCAGCTCCTCCCGCACCCCCAGCGCCTCTCGCTGCAGCGCTTCGCGTGCGCTCAGGGGCCGCACCAGCACCCAGGGATGCGCGCCATCCTCCCCGACCTCCACCGGCGCCTCGAAGCGCCGCGTCGTCCTCGCCCCGACCGCCGCGATCACCCACGCCTCCAGCTCCCGCTCTGAGCGCTCCTTCACTCCCCGCACTCCTCGGCGATGGCCTTGCGCATCTTCGCCGCCGTCTCATTCCGCCGACGGGCGAACTCCCCGGCCTCCACCAGCAACTGCCCGCTCCGGTAGCTGCTTACCAGCCGCTGGAACTGCTCCTCCGCCAGCACGTAGCCGATTACGAACGTCGCCCATCCCTCGCGCACCTCGATCCCGTGCAGCGGATGCCCCAGCGACCACAATGCCGCCGCCTCCGTCAGGTCCGTGGTCCGGTGCAGCCGGACCGTGATCTCCTCGCTCATCGATCCTGCATCCTCCCGCCCCGCTCCATGCACGCTTCGGGCCCCTCAGTCATTTTCGTCGTTGGTCGTCTGCAGGGCGACCTGTCCCTCCCTGCCGCCGCCGTTGTGCCGTAGCCGTTGTGCCCCCGGCGCCCTCGCCGGACGATCTTCGTCGCCGTTCGTGGGACAGGCATCCTGCCCATCCGCCGTTGTCGTTGCCGAACGCCGTCACCGCCCTTGCCGTCCGCGCCTTCCCTCAGGCGAGCCCCACCGGCGGCGTCAGCCCGTCCACGCTCCCCAGCGCCGTGAACTCCACCTTCTCCACAATCCGCCGGTCATGCGTCCCCGGCAGGCCCATATCACTCGCCGTGTACAGCACCCTCGGCAGCGTGATCACCGCGCTCGCCGCCCCGCGCACAAGCGTGATCTGCAGCGCCGCCTCCTGCCCGCCGGCGAAGTCCGCGTAGATGGCGTTGTCCACGAAGTCCCGGCTCAGCGCGCCCCAGCAGCGCAGGCCCGCCAGGTTGTACATCTGCCGCGGCGCTATCCCCGGCGCGAGCCGCATCCCCTCGGCCATCGCCTCCACGGCGTTGTCGATCACGATCTGGATGCGCTCGCAGTTCACGTCCTCCGCCGGCGCCCCACCCCCCGTCGCGATCTCCACCGTCGCCTCGCGGAAGATGTACGGAGCCGCGCTCGGCATCGCCGGCGTCGGTGTGGTGCCGCTCTCCATCTTCAGCCCCCCCAACTCCAGCACGCACACCACCGGCTGGCCCTTCGCCAGCTCGATGCGCGCCCGCCGCACCTTGACGTCGGTCAGCTTCTTGACCTCATTGACGCAGTCGATGACCACCGACGCCCACTTGCCCTGGTTGTCGCCGTCCCGATCCTGGATCCACGACAGCAGCGCGCTCATCGAGCCCGGCACCAGCGGCACCGCCAGCTCGCCCTCCGCCCACTCGCCCGCCGAGTAGTAGCGGCTCTCGTATTCGTTGCTGTCCGCCATGTCCAGCAGCGTGTAGTTCCGTCGCACTGTCACGCCATCGCCCGCGCCGCCGTGTCGCTTCATCACCGGCAGCCACACGCCCGGCGCGACGAACGTCCCCTTCTCAGCCTGCAGCCCGAAGCCGAAGCTGCCCTCATGCGCGAGTGCCACAGCCATGCTCCCACCACCCTGATCTCCTTCAGCGCCTAACAGGCGTACTCTCGCCCGCCCTTGCTGTCCGCCCTGCCGTCGGCCGTTGCCGTTGTGCCCCTCGCGCCCTCGCGAAGGGGGCACCCAAAGGGCGACTGCCGTCGCCGTCCGTGGCACGGGCAGTCCTTCCCATGCGCCGTCGCCCTTGCCGTCGTAACCGTCGTCACCGTCGTTCCCTTCGTTAGCGGTCGTGAAGCGCCGCTCGCCGCGCCAGCACCGTCAGCTCCACCACCCGCAACGGCTTCTCCTGGTCGCGCAGCCGCCGCTGGACCGCCGGCTCTGGCTCCACCTCCGTCACCTGGCTGTGCCAGCACGTCCCACCCAGGTAGGTGTCCGCCATGAGCAGGTTGAACAATGCCGCCGCCCGGTCAAGCACCTCGATGTTCGCCCGCTGGTCTTCCTCGTAGCGCGTCACGTAGTAGACTGCGAACTCGTAGTCCTGCTGGAACACCCGGTTGCTCCCGGCGTTCAGCGGCTGGCGCATCGTCCCCGGCATCACCAGCACGCACGGGAACCGCTCGGCCGGCGAGCGCGGCATCAGCTCCGGCGATCCCTGCCCCACCCACTGCACCTCGCTCAGCACCCCGTCCATCACCTCGAGCCGCGCACCCCTGCTCGTCAGGTACTCGCCCTCCAGTTCCTCGGTGAAGCCCACGGTGGTCAGCCCGATCTTGGCGCCCACCGTCTTCTCCTCCGAGCCCGCGCTGTCGCGCAGCCGCACCTGCTGCCCGGTCGCGAACAGCTCGTTGCTCCCCACGGTCACCTCGTAGCCCGGCACGGTGTCCGCCGTCAGCGCCGCCGCGCCCTGGCACAGCAGCCGGATCGCCCGCGCGATATCGTTCTGATGGAACATGTCCACCGCCATCGCTGTCCCTCCGCCTTCCTCGCTCACCCGCCAGAACTGCCGGCGGGCGGCCCTCAGGCCGCCCGCCTTCTCCGTGTGCCGTTCGCAGCGACGTATCTTCACACCCGTCCGCCGTCGCCGTCCCTGGTTGCCGTTTCCCGATTCCCGCCCTTCGCCGTCCGCCGTCCGCCCCTACAGCTCCCGCACGACCGCCCGCAGGTGATGCCCCTCCCCCGCTTCGTCCTCAACCGCGATCACCTCGAACCGGCGCGCCACCGCCACCGCCTCCCCCGCCTCATGCTCGCTCGCCAGCCCCTCCATGAGCACCAGCACCTGCCCGCTCGCCGACGCCACGATCTGCTCCTCGGCATACCCGTTCGCCCCGATCACCACGCATGCGCCCTCGACGAAGCCCTCCGTCCCGCTGACGCTCAGCACCGTCTCGCCGACCTCTGCGTCGGCAACCAGCAACGCCTCCGCCGTCCTGATTGTCAGCCGGTCCGACGGCCGCAGGTCCGTCATCTCCAGGTAGGCCACGCGCGTCACGTCCTCGTCGCGCCCCAGCAGGTCGTCGTCGCTCGCCGTCCTCGCCCGCCCCACACGCACCGCCACCCCGTCCTCGACCGCCTCGTACACCGGTGTCTTCGGCACACCCTCGCCGTCCAGCGCCACCCGCGGCCGCGCGATCGTCGCCACCTCTGTCAGCAGCTCACGGAAGATCGTGTCTCCCATCCGCCCTCACCTCGCTCAGATCGCGCAGAAGTCGATGCGCCGATACCGTGCCACCGCCTCGCTCGCCTCCGCCACCAGCCGCCGCACCGTGTAGCCGTGGCGCCCCGCGCCGCCGTAGCGTACTGTGTAGTCGCCCAGGCTCACCGCCTCCACGCCGCCCGCCTCCCCGCTGTACTTGGCGATCAGCTCCGCCGCCACCAGCTTCGCCTGCGCCGCCATCACATCCGACGGCGTCGCCTCATAGCCCCAGTCCAGCGCCACCTCAATGTTGCGCGTTCCCTCGGGGAAGTGGCTGGCGAAGCTGCTCGACGCCGCCAGCACGATCGCCGCCTCCTCCGGGTAGAACAACCACTCGTCCTCAGTCAGCGCCCTACCGCCCACGCTCACCGCGTGCACCTGCACCACCGGCGTCATCCCCAGCGGCGCCAGCAGCAGCACTCGCGTCCCCGTGCCGTCCAGCACCACCGTCTCGTCCGCGTGCAGCATGAAGTCCCGCCCCGCCGCGCTGTCCACCGCCGCCTTGGTCGGCGCCAGCAGCGCCGCAATCTCCGCCACCAGCTCCTCTTCGGCTGCCCACTCGCTCGTGTCGTATGCCCGCAGCAGCGCCAGCACGTCCTCCACCGAGCAGTACGACGTCAGGTTCGCCGTCGTGAACACCCCTGACGCTACCATGCCTCGGACCACACTCCCTCGCTGTTGCGCACCCGCACCTTCCAGAAGTACGTCCGCTCCGAGCCCAGCTCGCCACCCTCATACTTCGCCGTGTGCTCCGCCGACAGCACCACGCCGCTGTCCCACAGGTCCCCCTCATTCGCGTCCAGCTTCGCCTCCGTGGACGCCACCAGCACCTGGTAGGCCGTCTGCACCCGTCCCTGCGGGTCCTCGTACTCCCACGACAGGTCCGGCCGCGGGTCCGCCACTCGCGCCGGGTTCACCTTGCCCTCCACCCGCACCGCCGTCACGCTCGGCTCATCGCCCGCCGGTGGCTGCGCGATTGTCCACGCGTACAGCTCCGGCGACGCCTCTCCCACCACCGGCCGCGTCAGCCTGAAGCGCAGCGCGATCTCCGGCAGCGCCACCTCCGACAGCCCCGCGCCGTCCCAGGTGATGCGCCGCGACACGTCGTCCGGCACCGCGTCGCAGTCATCCTCGCCGAACCCCGGCACCACATCGCCGCTCTCGGCGTCCAGCACCGCCACACGCACCATGCCGCCCTTCGGGTCGGCGTTCACCCGCAACTCATCCCACGTCTCCCCCCGGCGCTTCAGCCCGCACGTCAGCAGCTCGCCCGTCAGCGCCCCGTCGGCCAGCCGGTACAGCGCCTCGCCGTCCAGGCGGATCGTCGCCATGTTGAAGTTGTTGCCGTCCTTCCCGCTGCGGTACCAGTACACGCGCCTGTCCCCCACCCGCACCGGCACCGACTGCGGCATCAGGTAATTGCCGTTCAGTGGCGGCGTGTCGCGCGGGATCAGCGCCTTGCCCAGCCACGGCCACAGGTGCACGCCGTCCTCCGAGGTGTACAGGCTCACGTTCGAGTTGGTCACCCCGCCGTCATCTACCACCAGGCCCACCGTCGATGGCCCGAACCACTCCGGATGCGGCCAGTGGAACCACCCGTAGGTCGGAGCAATGAGCTGGTTGCGCCACGGTAGCGTGCGCAGGTGCCGGAAGTCCCCTGTCACCAGGCACGACAGCGGTCGCCCCAGGAAGTAGTCCACCTCGTCCCCGATGTTGTTGATCGTCTTGGCCCGCGCGTACCCCCAGAACCGCTCCGACCGATGCCTGGCCCACGGGTTGCGCACGAACCGCGGCTCCAGGTCCCGGTTCGCCAGCGCCGGAATCCCGCCGCCCTCCGCTACCAGCTTGTCCTCCCCGGCCATCGCCGGCGTCAGCGGATTGAGCGACTCATCGAAGTGCTCCGCCGGGTTGAACGAGTAGCGGTCCGGCGCGCCCGTCAGCACGCACGTCAGCATCCCGTCCGGGTTGCCCACGGTCGCCGTGAACACCAGTGCCCACTCGCCCTCGTCCACCTCGAACACCGCGTTCATCATACCCGGCACGTTGTAGAGCCGCGACCGGCCCGCCAGCACCGCCCGCAGCTCGTCCAGCTCGAACATCGGATTGCGTGGATCCGGATCATCTCCCCACACCACGTGCCCCAGATCCTCGTCCCACTCCCCCAGCACATAGCCGACCCGCTGCACTCCCGCGCCGTCGATGCCTACCAGCAGCGCCCGCACCAGCCCCGTCGCCGGCTCGTACTCCATCCAGCTCGGGCAGTACAGCACCGACTCCCGCCACGTGCCCGGCGCCGTGAAGCTCTCTTGGACATCCGCCGGCGTTGCGTACTGCTCAGGTTGCCGCGTCTCCCGCTCCAGACCCTCGAACCGCGCCACCCGGATGCTCTCGCCCGTGTCGGGGTCACACACCAGGAAGGTGTCGTCCGTGCCCTCTGTCACCGCGTACGTCCCTGGCCCGTCCATCTCGATCCGCTCGATGAGGATCGTGCACGTCCACTCCGGGTACAGGTCGTAGTCGCGCTTGCCGAAGAACACGTCCGTATGCTCGAGCGTGTACGGGTAGAGCTGCACGCGCCCCAGATTCACGCACGTGTAGCCCCAGACCCCGCAGATCGCCGTCTCCAGCGTCGTGAACCGCTCTTGGTCCCACACCTCACTCAGATCGCACTCCAGCCGGTGCAGCTTCCCCTCCGCCTGGTACGGCTCCACCCGCCTCGGCATCGACACCACGGCCACGTCGCCCGCCGCCGGCGCCTGCGACAGCGCGCCCTGCACCGTGACCGAGGTCCCGCTCTGGCTGTTGCCGAGCACCTTCAGCTTCTCGTTGCGCGCGCCGCCGCTGAGCACCAGCAGCTCCCCGCCCGCCCAGTGGTCGTCCTCATCCACCAGCGTCGCCGACTTCAGTGTCTGCGTCGTGCAGTCCGCCGAGCATACGAACCTGCGCCGCCCTCCGTAGTAGTACGAGTGCGCGCCCACCCCCACCGGCAGCGACCACGGCACGCTGTCGGGTGGCAGGTGCAGTCCCACGCGCAGCGTCATCGGCGCCGTCGGGGACGGCAGCCACGGCGCCAGCGACGCCCCCACCGGATGCGCGTTGTTTGAGCCGTCCAGGTCAAGCCGACCGTACTCGTCGCTGTTGGTCTCCGTGAGCGCGCCCCACTTGGTCCGCATCAGCACCGCCATCACGGGCACGCGGTCGTCATCGCTTCCGTCGTGGCTGGGCATCCCGATCCGGTAGCTGAACCTCTTGCCCCGATGGCGACTCGCCAGGTCCAGCCGGCAGTACTGGTCCGCGGCGCCCGCGAAGCTCGCCGTCGGCGAACCCTCCGCCACGTCCGCATGGTACTGCCCATCCCACGAGGCCCGGAACAGCAGCGAGCCGGCTCCATCCCCCTCCTCCGGCACATGTCGCCGGCCCCGGGCGTGCAGCTCCGCCACCTGCTGCGCGCTCATGGCGTCGTCCCAGATCGCCATCTGATCGTACACCGCGCGCGAAAGCGTGTACGGGTTCTCCGTGCCCGGCCCGACCTGCAGCATGTTCGGCGGTCCCAGCGGAGCCGTGGCCGTAGTGTTCGGTGAGCCGGCCACCTCCTGCCCATCCAGGTAGAGCCTGATCACGCCGCTCCCGGGCCCGCCGGTGAAGTCCCACGTCGCCACCACAAACCGCCACGCCACATCCGCCGACACCTCGGTGACCGTCACGCCCGTGCCGTCACTGACCGCGTTCCACACCCACGTCTCCTGGCTGCGGATGAGCATCAGTCCGTTCCCCTCATCCGCGCTGGCCATGAAGACCACGCCTCGCTGCTGCTCGGCTGAAGGGTGGTACCACAGGGCCACGCTGCCCTTGCTGCCCGCGCCCAGCTCGACGTTGCCGATCGCCTCGTAGGTCACTGCTCCCTGCGTCCCCACGTACAGCATCTGGGGTCTCGCCAACTGCCACACCTCCATCTGTCGCCCGCCCCATCGCACCGTCGCCCGCGCTGCGCTCTGTCGCCGGCCCACCGCACCGCCACCCGCCTGCCCTCTGCGGCTGCTGTTCGTGGGACAGGCATTCCTGCCTGTCCGCCGTCGCCGTCGCCTTTCGTGGCATCCCGCCCGCGGGGCGGGACCCGTGTGCCGTTGCCCTCGCCTTCGCCCTTGCCGTCGCTGCCGTTCTCCGTCGTTCGCTGCCGTTAGGCGCCGCAGGGGCGGCCTCTCGGCCGCCCCTGCACTCACTCTCGACGCCTCCGCCTACGCCCCCGTCGCCACGTTCACCGCCAGCACCACCGCGTCGTCCTCCTCGAACTCCACGGCCACGCGCGTGGTGATCGTGTAGATGTTCACCCCGCGCAGGATGTCCCGGTCCTTGTCGATCCGGATATCCCGGTGGATGCCGAACACCAGGTTCTCGCGCGGAGTCAGGAAGCCGTAGGTCAGATTCGACCCCTCGAAGCCGCCGACCCCGTCCAGATCCGTCGGCACCGTCGGCACCGATACCACCGGCACACCCATGTAGGGCGGCGCCACCGCGCTGGTCAGCGCCTGATCGCCCAGCGCGCTCGCGCGGTCGCTGAAGGTGTCGTGCCAGTCCTGCACCGCCGCCGGGGCGAAATAGAACCGCAGCTCCCCGTGGTTGCGCTTGTAGCGATTCGGCAGCGCCTTGTACATCGCGCCCAACCCGTCCTTGTCCAGCGTCGCGCCCTCGAAGTCCACCGACTGCCCGTCCTCGGCCAGCACCCGCCAGCCGTCGAGCCCCTGCAGGAACGTGTCCTGCGAGGTGGTATCGCCCTGGATCGCCAGCTCCTCGAGGTCGGTCGCCGTCTGCCGTGCCATGACGCGGATCACGGTCTGCTCCAGGTCGCCGCGCTCGATGCTGTCCTCCAGCGCCTCCATGGTGATCTCAAACGGCGTGATGATGTCCACCGCCGTCAGCGTCACCTTCGAGAACGCGGCCTCCGCCAGTGACTCCGGCGCCACGCCCTCACTGCGAAGCTGGCTCACGCGACCGCTGGTCGCGATCTTGTCCAGCTCCATAACCGCGCTGTGCATCCTCACCACGCGCGCGTCCTTGAGCATCACCGACTGGTCCAGCGACATGTCGATGAACCGCTCGGCCTGCCCGGTGGTCAGCAGCCCACCGTCCCCCAGACTGGTCGTGTCGATGGCCTTGCTGAGCATCTCTTCCTGACCCAATACGAGCACTCCCCTTCACACGAAAGCTCGGCCCTGCCCGCATCCCTCTCCGTCTCATCTCCTCTGTCTACACACCATGCGCCGTTCCCGTCTGCCGTCCGCCGCTCCCCCTCCCGCTGGCGACCGCGTGCGGTCGCCCGGGAGGGGGTGGCCCGAGCTTGCTCGGGCCGGGGGAGGAGGCCGTCGCCGTCCGCCTCCGCCTCGTCAGACGACCCCGCGCCACAGCCCCCCGCCATCGCGTCGGTCTTGCCCCGGCAGCGCCTGCGATGCGCCATGCGCACGCGTCTCCACCTCGTCCTCATCCTCCTCCGGCTCACCCTTCGCCAGCGTCTCCAGCGCCTCGCGCACCTCTCCCAGCGCGCTCTCGAGGTCCTTGCGCAGCGCTTTCAGCTCCGCCAGCTCCTCATCCACGTCGTCCCCGTCGGCTTCGTCCCCGACGCCATCCTCGGCCTTCGCGAACGGCCACAGGCTTCGCGCCGCGTGCACCGCCGCCCGCCCGATCCGCACCAGCATCGCTTCCTCATCTACGTCCTCCGGCTGCTCCCCGATGACCCCCTCCGCCGCCTTCGCCAGCGCCGCCAGATAGGTGTCCGGGTTCGCCGCCGCCCCCGGCCGGCACACCGCCACATGGTCCAGCTCGACGTCGTCGATATGGCGCACTTGTCGCCCGGCGTCCTCGTCGTAGCGCCAGAACGCCTTGGTCACGCGCCCGCCGACGCTCAGCCCGAACTGCCGCCCGCTGGCTGCCTTCTCGAACAGCCGCCGCGCCGCCGGATTGCTCGGATCCAGCCGCCCCGCGACGCGGAACTGGCTGTTGTCCGCCCACGCCTCCTCGATCACCCCCAGCTCCTCCAGCGGTCCCGCGCTGTGCGAGGGCAGCAGTTCCAGCCCCGTGTGCAGCGCCATCTTCTGGATCGCCCGCGGCGTCATCCGCTCCTGCTGCCGATCGAGCGTCGTGGATGATGCCACGCCCTCGAAGCGCATCTCGCCATCCTCGTCCTCCCACACCTTACACAGCGGCATCGTCACTGCGAAGCTCCCTGCATCCTCCGGCCGCGCCATCAAACCACCTCAGTTCGCACTCTCTGCGTCCTCATAGCCGACCTCCTACGCGTCTTCCGCGGCCTCCGCCGCCAGCGGCTGCAGGCCCTGCTTCGCCCGGATCTCGTCCGCGCTCCACACGCCGATCTCCGCGTAGATCCGCGCGATCTCCGCCTGCTGCAGCTCCTCGCTCAGGTCCATCTCCCGGAAGCGGAACTCCCAGTCCGCGATCCCCATCTGCTCCCGGATCATCCGGTTGAGCTGGAACTCCACCCGCCGCTGCTCCGGCCGCACCACCTGTTCGCGGAAGGTCTTGTCCTGATCCTTGCTGTTGGCCAGGTTCGCGTTCTCGACGATGGTGATCTTCCCCGGCGGCACCCGATGCACCATCAGAATCTCGTCGCGATTCGCCTTGCGGAAGTCCAGGAAGCCCGCGTCGTCCTGCTCCGAGCTGGTCAACCGCTCCAGCCGCAGCTTCTCATCCCCGGGCACTTCCAGAACCAGCGTCTTGTGCGCCTGCCCCTTGATCTCGCTCTCCATGAACCGCCGGATCTGCCGCAACAACTCCTTCGACATCTGCCCGCCTTCCACGATCACCGCCATCCGCGGCACCGCGTTGTGCTCGAAGAAGCTCACGTTGTACTCCGCCGCCGCCCGGTCGCCCGCCACCGCGCTCACTGCCGGCAGCACGTCCGGTACCCCGTAGTAGCTCGACTGCGGCGTGTACTTGCGGAAGTGCAGAATCTCGTTCGGCACCTCACCTGTCTCCGCATCGGCCGCCGCCTCCCCACCCAGGTTGCGGAACATGCGCTTGCGCCCGTCGCGGATTTGCACGAACCCCCTGCCGTCGGTCCTCACCCTCACAGTCGTGGCCGGCACGTGGTAGAACCCGTCCACCTCCCCCGCCCCGTCGCGCGTGACTTCCACATAGCCGTTGCCCACGGTCTCCACGTCGGTCCACACCATACGCATGACCTCGGTGAAGGTCATCGACGGATTGCACGACCCGAAGACCCGCTCCAGCCGCCGCCGCGCCGCCTCTCGCGGATGGTCGCCGACCGCAACGAACCGGTAGCCCAGCCCCACGATGTTGGTCGTCTTCGCGTCCACGCACGCCTTGTGCGTCGAGTTGATCTCGTACAACTCCGCCAGAGCCGTCAGCGAATACGGCGGCTCCACCACCTCTCCATCGGCATATGACTGCCGCCAGCTCTCCTCCGGCAGTTGCTGGCTCTTGCCCCGCCTTTCGCCCCCGCCCACGACATGCGCCTTGATCAGCATCTCGTCCATCCCATCACCTCCAGATGCCGACGGGGCGCCATCTCTGGCGCCCCGTCTCCATCTCCTCACCTGCGCCGATCGTCGCCGTCCGCCGTCGCCGTTCGTGGCACGGGCAGTCCTGCCCGTGCGTCGTTCCCGTTCCGACCGCCCCACAGGCGCGTCGACTGGTCGGGGGCCCGCGCGTCCCCGCCGGTGCGCCGTCGCCGTTGCCCCCTCCGGAACGGAAGGGGCCACGCAGCGGCCCCAGGGGGGGGCCCGCCGTCAGACAATCATCCCCCGCATCTCGCCCCCACGCCACGCCAGCACCGCCTCGCTCACCGCGCCCGCCACGGCATCCGCCACGTCCTTCGATCCCCCCTGCCGATGGTCCACCTTTCGCCCTTCCACCAGTTCCAGCCCTTTGCACTCCAGCAGCACCGGCTCGTAGCGATACCAGCGCAGCCTCCCCTGCGTCAGCACTTCCTTCAGCGTCTCGTACGCCTCCAGGTCCCGGTCCACCGACACCAGCTTCACCGTCAGGCCGTGTCGCCGCAGTATCTGCCGGCTGTCTGCACTCTGGTAGCCGTCGTAGCTCACCTGCGCGATCGGCACCCCCCGCCGCGCCAGCGTCAGGATCAGTTCCCGCACCTGGGCGAACTGCACCTCGCCGCCCTCAGGCGGCACGATCCGGTGCATCAGCTCCACGACCACCACCGGCCCGTCGCCACCGTCGTCCGCGCAGTGCGCCATCGCGATCCCGCACGCGTCCCGCTTCAGCCCCAGGTCCACGTGGATGTACCGCCCACACCGTCCCGTCGGCCTGAACCCCGCATCCAGCACTCCGTGCTCATCAATCGGCCGGGGCAGCGTCTCATCGACCGCCCGCTCCAGCACCTCCGCGTCCGGGAAGAACGGTTCGAACGCCTCCGCCGGCCGTGCCCCCAGGTCCCGCATCGCCCGCAGTTGATTGCGCCTGAACTCCGCCCGGTACTCAACGGGGACGCTCATCCCCTCGCAGTCGAAGGTCTCCCCACAGTAGGACCCCGCTGGCTTGACCTCCCAGGTCGCCTTACGCGATGCGTACACCCGCTCGTTCCACGCCGCCTCCTCCATCTTCCGTTCCAGGAAGTCCCCCCGGTGACGCGGCGACGAGATCATCAGCAGCAGGCCCGCGTCCAGAAACCGGCTCCGGATCCGCCGTTGCAGGGCGTTGTAGATCTCCTCCGCCGAATCGCGCCGCCCGCCATCGCTCTCCAGCAGCCAGCTCGCCTCGTCGATCACCGCCCCGAGCACGTTGTACCCCAGCGGATACGTCTCCGCCGAGTTGCCGCACAGCACCACTACATCCTTGGGGAAGCGCAGCTCCCTTTGCAGCAGCGTCGGCTCATAGCGCTCGAACCATGGCGACCGCCGAATGCGGCTCATGATCTCCCCGAATACCACCCGCCGCGCCTGCTCCCCATTCGTGGACATGTTCAGGAAGCTGATGGCGCTCCCGCCGCCTATCCCGTAGTACGCCTGCGGGTCCTCCAGGCACAGCACCCGATGCAACTGATACGCCACCGCCAGACTCGCCGTGTATGACTTCCCGGCGCCGATCCCCCAGCACAGCGCCGCCTCGTTGTAGTCGCCCTCGAAGATCTCTTCCAGCACGTTCACGATCACCGGATACGCCTCGTCCGCCAGCCCCAGGTACTCCTGGCTGGCGATGAACTCCCGGACGCCGGCTGGCTGCTCCTCGAAGGCGTCATCCTCCCGCTCGGCCACGCGACCGCCTCCCCTGCGTGTGCGCTCTCACGTCATCGCTCATGCAGCGGTCGGTGTGCCTCCTGATTGTCACTTCCTCCTGCCGCGCCTCACCATCCACGGCTGCTCGCCCCGAGGGCGCAGGCCCGCTTGCCATCGCCCTTCGCGCCATCCCGCTCACGAGCGGCACCCCGCGTCATTGCCCTCGGTCGTTGCCGTTGTGCCCCCGGCGCCCCCGTCGGGGGGCGCCCGCAGGGCGCCTGCCGTCGCCATTGCTGTGCGCAGCGGCGCGTGCTCACATCCGTCGGCCGTCCGCCGTCGGCGACCCGCTCCCTCCATTAACTCTGGTACCGGAGCGCTCGATGATGCCGCCTATCTTCCGTCCCCCGCCTTCCGTGCCCCCGTGACCTCACGAGCACGGCCCTCAACGCAATTGTGAGATCGCGCTGAGCCTATCTTGAGCGCCCCTTGCTTAAGCCCGTGTATACTTGCTGCACTTCCTGTGTGGCCGCCACACCGGGAGGGGACCACCGGCTGGACGTCCTGTCTCACCGGCGCCCGCTGACGCAGAGGACAACGACTTGAGCAATCGACGCTATCCTCCGCCTGGCTGGGTGCATCGTGTCGTACTCCTCGGCTTCGCCGCCTGCATCATTGCGGCGACCGTTTTGCGTGCCTCACACCCGCCCGCCGATCTCCCGCGCGTCGAACTCTCCGAGCAGTACCGTCCGGTCTCCGCCGCCGTCGGCCTGTCGCGCGAGCTTCCGCGCGGCGGCGTCCTTGCCACCTACGTGTATGCCCTTGCCTACGCCGCCCACTACCGAATCACCGCCATCCCTGCGCCTCACATGCCCCCGGTCACCTGGGCCTCAGGCTTCCTCAAGGACCCCATCGGCTTCTCCGGGCCCGCTCGCCTCATCGCCGTCGAGGCCGGCGTGCTCGCGGTCTGCTTGCTCTTCATGCTCCTCTCGCGCCTCATCGATCACTGGGCCGCCGTCGCCGGCGCCTTCCTGCTCGCCGTTCACCCGTCCGCCGTCGCCCTCAGCCACTCGCTCGACTCAAGCGCCCTCTGCCTGTGCTTCCTGCTGTGCGGCCTCCTGGTGCTGATGCCTGCCGCGACCCGCAGGCTCCGCCTGGTGGAGTTCGCCGCTGGCGGCCTGGCCCTCGGCTTCGCCACCGAGACCATCCCCGCCGCCTGGCTGCTCGCCCCGACGCTGGTTGCCTGGCATCTCCATCACGCACCCGAGGACCGGCGCCGTCACATCGCCCTGGGGGCCACCATCGGCTCCATCGCCTTCATCACTGCCGCCATGACGGTGCTGCCCGGCTGGTACGCTGCGCGCGGTGAGGCCCTGGTCGCCACCGCCCTCCACGGCGCCATTCTCCTTGGCGTGGCCGCCGCCGGCGTCTCCGCCGTGCGCGCCATGCGCGCCCGCGTGTCCCGAGGCACTTACTCCTCGGCCGTTCTCGGCAGTGCTCTGGTTGCCTGCATTGTGCTGGTCGCCTGGCCCGGCGCTTCCCGCGCCGCGCGCGTCACCGACCCCGGCGCCGCCGCCTCGTTCTGGATCGCAGACACCCTCCCCGATGGTGCCACGGTCGCCGTCCACGCCAGCCTGCGCGACCGCGTGAACATCCCGCGCGACCCTCGCAGTTGGTGCCGCGAGCTGCGTGCGCCCGGCGGGCTGTGCCGACATTCCCTGGCCTGGGCGGTCGCCTCCGTGCAGGCCTCGCAGGCCCTCGGAGAGCCCACCTGGGACGTCACCTGGTTCGACGGCGATCAGCCCGTCTCGTCGGGGGTGCAGGACGTGACCGGCGACCATGTCCTGAGCGACTTTGTCGTGGTACCGGAATCGCTTGAGCCGGAGCCCTCCGACGGTCTCTGGCTCGCCGCGCGCTTCCATGCTCGCGAGGAGAGTGGCGAGGGGATCTCCATCTGGGGTGTGCTTCCCGCATCGGCGCCGAGGTCATCGAGCCACGTGGACTGGAGCATCAAGGACGCCCCCCGCACCGCGACCGGCCCCGCCCCCGACGCCGTCCGCCGTTGCCGTTCATAGGACAGGCAGCCCTCCCGTTGCCCCTTCCGGAACGGCTATGCATTACCCACATCTCGTGCGCGGGCCGGAACGGAGGGATAAGGCGCTTGCTCTGCAAGCGCAGGGGGAGGCCCGCCCTCCTATCCGCCGCTATCCGCCATCACTTCGCTTATCGCCCCCAGCACCATCTCCGGCTCAATCCCGGGCATGCAGGCCCACCCGTGCGGGCACGCCTCCTTGGCCCGGATGTAGCACGGCGCGCACTCCATCTCAGTCACGATCTTCCGCCCCCGCCCGAAGATCGCCATCTCCTGCGCCGGCGTCGGCCCGAACATTGACACCACCGGCGTCTTCACCGCCACCGCCGCATGCATCGGGAAGCAGTCCCCGCACACCACCACGTCACACTGCCCCAGCAGCGCCGCGAACTGCATGATGCTGTGCCCCGTCCCCGTATCCGTCACCACCCCCCCCAGCTCCCGCTTCAGCCGCCGGTTGATCTCCCGCTCCGCCGGTCCGCCGACGAGTACCACCTGCGCATCCGTCTTCGCCCACAACAGCCGCGCCAGCTCCGCGAAGTGCTCCGTCGGCCAGTCCTTCGTAGCGAACCGCGCGCTGTCCCCGCCCGTTGCCAGCGCCACCACCCTCTGCCCATCCGCATCAACGCCCACCCCGCGCAGCACCCCCCGCGCGTATGCTACCTCCTCCTCGGTCGGCTCCAGCACGTACTCCTCGCCCTCGTAGGGCACTCCCACCAGGTCGAAGATCAGCTCCGCCAGCGTCTTCTCGTTCACTCGCGAGCGCAGCTCATCCGACAGGCTCAGCGCTACATATGGCATCGACTGCTCGTTCAGCGGCATCAGGCTCCCGCTCTGGTGCAGCCCGAAGCCCAGCCGCTCGTCCGCCGGCACCATCTGCGCCAGCGCCGCCTCCGCCCGGTTTGCCTCCAGGCTCACCACCAGATCGAACCGCCGCCGCGTGAGCAGCCCCGCCGCCTCCCACGAGTACTCGATCACCTCGTTGACCAGCGGATTCGCCCGCACCAGCGGCGCCGCGACGGGACTCGTCAGCCACGCGATCCACGGATCGTCGTAACGCTTGCGCAGCGCATGCACGATCGGGCTCGACTTGACGACATTGCCCAGTTGGTGCACTCTTACCACGAGCACCTGCGGCCCCTTGGCCTCGTAGTGCTCGCAACCATCGCATTCGCTCTGCCACCGGCACGGCTTGTAGCCCGTGAACTGCCGGCAGTCATACCGATATCGCTCGTCCATCGCTCAACCGCCTTCGAGGCTCCCGAGCGCGTCTGGAGGAAGCCCGTTGTCTGACCGCATCCTGGTCGTCCGCATGTCCGCCATGGGCGATGTCATTCAGAGCACGCCCGTCGCCCGCGGCCTCAAGGCCGCCCGCCCCGGCTGCCACCTCGCCTGGTTCATCAACCGTCCCTTCGCCCCCCTGCTCGAGCACAACCCGCATATCGACCAGATCATCGCCATGCCCCTCCGCCCCACCGTCTCCGATGTCGTCGAGGCATGGTGGCACCTCAAGCACGGCGAGTTCGACGTCGCCATCGACCTCCAGGGCCTCGCCAAGAGCGCTGTCCCTACGCTCGCCAGTGGCGCCCCTCGCCGCATCGGCAAGGCCGAGGCGCGCGAGGCCGCTCTCCTTGCATACACCGAGCTGTCCCCGGAGCGCTGGGACCAGCAGTACATCTCCCAGCGCTATCTCGAAGTCTGCGAACCCCTCGGCGTCTCCCGCGATGACTTCGTCCCCGAACTCTTCCTCGTGGATGAGGACTTCGGGCTCATCGACCGCGTGTGCGCCGCCCAGGGGGTCGCACCCGACGAGCCGCTTGTCGTGCTCGTGACCTTCGCCCTGACCCCCAAGCGCGAGTGGCCGCCCGAGTTCGTGATCCAGCTCGCTGACGAACTCACCCATAGCCACGGCGCCCGCATCGTCATCCCCGGCGCCGCGAGCGAGCGCCCGCGCGCCGAGGCCATCTCCGCGCAGATGGCGCGCCCGCCGATCATCCTCGCCGGCGACACCTCCATCCGCGAGGCCGCTGCGGTGCTTCAGCGCGCCGATCTGGTCATCGGCGTCGAGAGCGGCCTGACGCACATGGCCTACGCGGTCCGCACGCCCACGATCTGCATCCTCACCTACCCGCCGCTGCGCAACGGTCCGGTCGGCCCCAACGCGCGCACCGTCTACGTACCCGACCTTCCCTGCCGGCCCTGCCGGCCCGATGCCCCCTGCGAACACTACCGCTGCGTCCGCGAACTCACCCCCGACCTCGTCCTCTCCGCCATCGCCGACCTCGCCCGCGAGACCCCTGTCTTCCCCGACTGAGGCGGTCTCGCGCCCATTCACTCCCGGCCTCATCCTCGCCCGCCGTCACCGTCCGCCCTACGTCAGTGCCACCCTACCCTCCGCTCGCCCACCCTTCTGGCTCTCCGCCCTCACCGTCACCTCGCCCCCGTTCGGCGCCCGCACGAACCACTCCAGCTCTGCCGACCGGCCCCGCGCCGGCAGATGCCCGATCTCGCGGTAGCGCCCCAGCGACAGCACCTCGACGCCTTCCCCTGCTTCCAGCTCCACCGACACCGGCCGCAGGGACCGCAGGCTCAGGGCCCGCTGCGTGATGTTCGTCGGCAGCGCCCCGTCGTTCATCACTCGCGCGCGCACCCGGTAGATCCCCTCCCCCACGCTCGCCACGTCCACATCCGAGATCACCAGTCGTGGTCGCCGCGCCGCATACTCGATGATGAACCGCGCCGACCCCGGCGCGATCATCTCCCGCAGGTTCTCGAAGGACGGATTGATCATCCAGTACTGCTTCCAGCCCCCGATCTCCACCCTCCCGAGCTGTGGATGCTCGAACTCATGCCAGTCCACAAACATCTCCTGCTCCGGATGCTCGTCGTGGTAGCGCATCGCGTCCTTCATGAACAGGTGCCGTTCGTCGGCGCTGGCCGCGAAGAACTCCTCGGTCTTCACTCCCGCCGCGTTGTAGATGTTCCCCTGCTCGATCTCGAAGTGGAACAGCCCCATGTGCAGGTAGCCCCAGTCGGCCGAGTGCCCCTTCAACGACGCCGGCGGCGAGTCCGCCGACCGGTACTCGATCGTCGGCAGCAGCGCCAGCCCCGTCAGCTCCGCTGCCCGCTCGCCCAGCTCCTCGAACACCTTCCGGTCCGCAGGCAGGATCTCG
The DNA here is from genome assembly GCA_029820945.1 of Candidatus Zipacnadia bacterium. Classification (GTDB taxonomy): domain Bacteria; phylum Armatimonadota; class Zipacnadia; order Zipacnadales; family UBA5352; genus JALGUJ01. The sequence continues at coordinate 20,170 of JALGUJ010000048.1, forward strand.
TCCAGCGTCCCGGTGCTCGGCGGCATCAGCACCGCGCTGCTCCCGCAGTGGAAGCCCAGGATGCCGAAGATGCTCGGGTGCGCGTACACAAACTCCGCCAGCGCCCGCATCTCCGGCTCCGAGAACGGGTAGTCGCCCGCGCCGCCCTGCTCGTGCTCCTGGTGCCAGTTCGCCGGCCAGTTGCGGTTGAAGTCGTGCGACCGCGCGCACGCCACGCGGATCTCCCCGCCGTCCCATCCATGCACCATGCCTTCGGGCATGATCGCGTAGAACGGCCCCTCGGTGTCCGTCGCCTCCCGCGGCACCATGATGCGCCGGTCCTCCGGCGACGCCTTCCACTGCCCGTCCGGACGCTCGATCCGCATGTCCACGATGAACCCATCTCCGTCCACGTCCTCGCGCACCAGGCAGTTCGGCTCAACCCACTCATCGGTCCGGCTGCGGATGTTCGCCCCCGTCGTCAGCGCGAACTCCGCCCCGTCCGGGTTCAGCCGCGGCACCACATAGAAGACCACCTCCTGCAGCAGCTCCTCCAGGTCCACGTAGTCCGCCGCGCCGCTGAGCAGGTCGTGGATCAGCCGCAGCGACGACGTGGTGCCCGCCACCTCCTTGGCGTGGATGTTCGCGTGCACGAAGTACGCGGGCCGCCCATCCACCGGCCCGCCCGCCTGGTCCGCGATCTCCAGCATCCAGATCTCGCGGCCCTCCGGCGTCTGGCCCAGCGTGTGCAGCCGGCACCGCCCCTCACACGCCTCTGCGACTTCCCGCAGGTACGCCGTCATCTCGTCGTAGCCGTACCAGTGATCGTACTGTGGCGCCTTCAGCTCACCCATGGCACTCTCCCCGTATCTCGCTCATCAGAACCGCCGCCGCCTTCGCTCCCCCCCGCGCTCCCTCCTCCCGCCGGTCACCCGTCAACGTTGCGGCGTGTCCGTAGTACGGGCGTCACCGCCCGTGCGCCCTTGCCATCCGCCGTCGCCGTCGGCGTGGCGGATGCCGTGCGGTTCGTAGGACAGGACCCCCTTCCCGCCCGTACACGCCACGAGGCGCCCGTCGCCGGGCGCCCCGTGATCACTCTTCGGGCCGGCGCCGTCAGATCCCCAGCGCCGCCCGCTTATTGTCGATATGCGCCGCGATCCCCTCCGCTACTTCGACCGCATCCTCACCGAGCGCGAGCCTGCCCCCCGTGATCCCCACCAGATCCTCGGTCAGCAGCTTCACTACCTCCGGCGACCCCGTCACCGGCGGCGTTGGCGACACGTGCGTATACAGCCCCAGCGCCAGCGCCCCGATCGCGTCGATCATCGCCTTCTGCTCCATGTACTCCGGCGCCGTGACTGCGATCGGCAACTCCGCCGTATCCACGCCCAGCGCATCCGCCACTGCCCCCACCAGCAGCGCGATCCGTCCGCAGTCGGTGCAGGTCCCGAAGCTCAGCACCGGCGGCACCCCCAGCGCCTCGCACACCCCGCGCAGACCCTCACCTGCCAGCTCCTGCGCTTCCAGCGAGTTGAGCCCTGCCACCTGCGTCGCCGCGTTGCCGCAGCCCGCCGACAGCACCAGGATGTCGCGGGCGATCAGCTCCCTCACCACCGCCGTGGTCAGGCTATCCTGCGGGCCGTTCTTGAGCGTCGTGCAGCTCACCATCGCCACGATGCCCTTGATCGCACCGCTCTTGACCGCATCCAGCAGCGGCTCCAGCGTCCCGCCCAGCGCCCCCAGCACCGCCTCCGTCGAGAACCCCGTGAGGATCTCCTGCCGGCGCTCCACCCCATGCCGCGGCTTGTCCTTGCGCTCCCTGAAGTTCTCGATCGCGATGTCGATGATCCGCTGCGCCTGCTCGGCCACCTGCGCGGGCACGTAGTCCACCCGCTCATGCGTCCCGGGCACGCCGATCACGTGCGACACCGCCACCAGCTTCGTGCCGTAGCGGTCCGCGATCTCCGCCAGCGACGGCACCGAGCAGTTCATGTCCATCGCGAACACGTCCACCGCCCCCGTCGCGATCGCGTACTCCTGGCAGATCCAATTGCCTGTCATCCCCACGAACGCGTCGCTCGCCGCCAGGCGCTGCATCATCTCCTGCCCGGTCTCGATCGACCCCACGATGCGCAGGCCCTTCGCGCCCGTATCCCGCGCCCGCGCCTGCACCTCCTCCGACTCCGCCGCCTGCACCAGCGCGAACCCCATGAACGGCTCATGGCCGTTGGGCAGGATGTTCACGTAGTCCGCGTCCAGTATCCCCAGGTCCACATGCGCCGCGTGCGGCTGCGGCGTCCCGAACAGCGCGTCCTGGCCCATCTCCAGCGGCACCTGCACCGCGTAGAACGTCGCGATGCCCATGCGCAGTGCCGCCTTCGCCAGGCTCACGTAGTCCCCGTCGATGTTCGTCATCGACCGCGTCGTGCAGTCCAGAAGCTCATGCAGCGGACCACCGGGGAATATGCCCAACTCGCGCCACAGAGCCTTGCGACTCTCGGGAGCTAGCGCCTTGACCCAGATCGATTCCTCGTCGCTGCACTGCGCCATGCTGTCGAGAATCCCCTTGCCCACCGCAACCGCGCGGGCGTTGACATCCGCCTCCTCGATCCCCAGCACCGACGCCAGCATGTCCAGCTTGCTCTCGTCCATGATCCGGAACGGCGTCTTCCCCTCCCCGGTCGCGATCAGCGTCTCCCCCACGTCGCGCGCGTGATGTCCGTACGCCCCAAGCCCCATGATGTTCAGGTGCACCAGGTTGCGCATGACCATCCCCGCCCCATCGATGCCGCAGACACCGCGATCTACCCCCGGCTTGATCCGGCACGGCCCCTGGCTGCACAGCGAGCAGCGCAGGCCCTGCTCGCAGAACGGGCAGCGCTTGCCCTGCGCCTCATATCGATCGGCAACGTTGGTCGCCTCGTCCGCCGCCATCACCTGGTACTGCGCGTTCACCGTCTCGTGCTGACTGACTGTCTCCGGCATGGGCGTCTCTCCTCCTGTGTGTTCCCGCTGTGCGCCCGGCCCCACTCTACGCGCCGACGCCGACGAGCTGCCGCCCCTCGATGCTGATAACCAGCTCTTCGAAGCAATTACTTCGTCCTGAGGCCTCAAGTGCCTGCCTCACCAGCGCCACCAATCCCGCGCAGCACGGCACTTCCACCCGCGCCACCGTCACACGCCTGAGGTCGTTGCTTCGGAAGATCTCCACCAGCTTCGCCAGGTAGGGCCGCACGTCATCGAGCTTGGGGCACGCGGTGATGACCTTCTTCCCCGCCAGCAGCTCCCCGTGAAAGCCGCCCAGCGCGTAGGGCACGCAGTCCGCCGAGATCAGCAGATCCGCTCCGTCCAGCCACGGCGCGTGCGGCGGTACCAGCGTGAGCTGCACCGGCCAGTTCCGCAGTTGCGACGCCTGCGTCCCGGGCCTCGGCGTCACATCCTCCTCGCCGCCCGGACTCAGCGCCATGCTCCCCGGGCACCCTCCACCGCAGGCCGAGCCGGCAGCCGCCGCCAGGTGGTCGGCCACCGCCTCCTCGTCGAACTCCTCCGCCTCCCGCTCCTCGATGCTGATCGCATCCTGCGGGCACTCGCCCAGGCAGCTGCCCAGCCCATCGCACAGCCGGTCCTCCACCAGCCGCGCCTTGCCGTCGATGATCTGGATCGCTCCCTCCTTACATGACGGCACGCACAACCCGCAGCCGTTGCACTTTTCCTCGTCGATCCGCACGATCTGTCGCACCCCTCGCGCCATCGATCTCATCCTCCATGCGGGATCATCACCCATTCAGTGACATTACGCCTGACATCCCGACCCCTGAATCACGTCGGCCAGCGTCGTCCCCCCCAGCCCGTCCTCCAGCTCCCGCTGGATACGCATCCACGTCGGCCGCAGCGGACACTCGATTGACCGCTCGCACACATCCAGCCCGATCACGCAGCGGTTGACGTGCAGCTCGCCCTGCACCGCGTTCACGATCTCCAGGAGCGTGATATCCCCCGCATCCCGTGCCAGCCGGAACCCGCCCCCCGGGCCGCGCTTGCTTTCCACGATCCCCGCGTCCCGCAGCGCCTGCATGATCTTGTGCATGAAGTCCCCGCTGGTGTCGGCCGCATCCGCCAGTTCCTCAGCCGTGAACGCCCTCTCCGCCCTGCTCCCGCCCGCCACCAACGCTTCCTGCCCCCAGTGGCTGGCCATGAAGATCAGCGCCCGCAGCCCGTACCCTGTGTTCCGCTTGATCAGCTCCATTGTTATTCTGGAGTATCTTATTCCACTATTCTCCACCTGTCAACCCCCTCTCTCTCCATGCATCACCCACATCTCGCGCGCGGTCGCTACGTCTGGGCCGTACGTCGTTTTCGCACGGAGGGGGAGGCGCGCTGGCGCCTCAGCTTCCATGCCGGCGCGGCCGTTGCTCGTCCACCGCGCGGCCTCGCCGCAGCCGTCCCGACTTGTGGGTAATGCATGGACTCTGTCTCGGGGGCCCTGCGCCATCGCTGTTGCCGTCCGAAGCGACGCACGTTTACATGCGTCGCCGTCGTGTGGTATAAGCGAGTCCGTCGGGCCGGGTCCGGCACACATGGGAGGCGGCAGTGGTGGAGACAGACGCAGCCCAGGAGATCGTCCACGTAGTCGGCGGCGCGTCCGCGCCGGTGGAGGAGGAGATCGCGTCCATCGGCGCGGTGCTCTCGTCCTGGGCCTATGATATTCGCGTGCTCGCTCCTACTAACCCGCAGTTCCGTCAGCGCCTGGCCGCCGCGCACGTGCGCGCCAGTGAGGCAGTCCCGGCGCTTGGGCCCTCGGTCGCCGCCCGCTGGGCGGGTGCCCGCGCGCTGGCCGCTCAGCTTCAGAGCCTGCGCCCCATGCTCGTCCATGCGCATGGCTTCCGCGCCGGTCTCGCCGCACTTATGGCGCGCCGCTCGCTGCCGCAGCCCCCGCCGGTCGTCCTCTCCCCCAACCTCCTGCCCCACCTGCTGCGCGGTCCGCGCGGCCGGCTGCGCCGACTGGCGTGCCGCCGCGTGCTGCGCCTGGCGGATGCTGTCGTCGTCCACACCGAGGTCCAGCGCGAGCAGCTCGCCCGCCTCGATCGCATCACCGCCGCCCGCGCCGACGTCGTTCCCTGCGGAATCTCACCGCACCAGCCCGCCGACACCCTCGACCTGGGCGTTCGCCGCCGGCTCCTCGGCATGACCCAGGCGGCGGCCATCATCGGCTGCGTGGTGGACACGCTTGACCTGCCCGCGATTCGCCTCTTCCTCGACGCCGCCCGCGAGCTGTGCATGGAGTTCCCCAGCCTCGAGTTCGCCCTGATCGGCTCCGACGTTGACCGGCCCCGCTACCATGACCTGGCCCACGAGCGCGGCCTCATGGGCGCTACCGTCTTCGTTGACCCGCACAGCCGCCTCGCCCGCGCGCTCGCCGCGCTGAACATCCTCGTCACCCCCCAGCTCGGCTGGCCATCGGGCATGCTCGCCCTGCAGGCGCTCGTACACGACGTCGGTGTCGTCGCGCTGCGCGGAGGCGAGGTGGACGAGATGCTCTCCGGCGCCCCCGGGGTGACCATCGCCGCGGGCGACGACCCCGCCGCGCTGGGCCCCGCCATCATCGAGCAGCTCGGCGAGGCCGCCGACCGTATGCCCATGTCGCCCCAGGCCGTGGACGCTCCCGGCATCTCCGAGATGCTCGTCTCGCGCGAGTTCTTCGACCTCGCCGAATCATGGGGCCGCCCCAACACACCCGCCGATCGCCCCGAGGGCCAGCAACCGCTCACACGCAGCGCCGCCGCCTTCCCTGCCACGCGTGCCGCACGCGCCCTGATCGCCGTCTATCATCGCGTCCTCGACCAGCAGTAGCCGCCGCGCTCATCCCCGACCGTACGCGAAAGCGCCCCGCCTCACGTGGCGGGGCGCCGGCTCACTGCCCGCTGCAAGTGCGGCCTACATCATCATCTCTTTGACGCGCATCCACGGCGCCACGGACTTCAGGCAGCATGCCACCGACGCCGCCCACCAGCTCGCGAGCTGCTGCATCGAGGCCGCCCCTACCGCCTCCACGTCGCTCGGGTAGATCGTCACCAGCCGCACATCCCCGACGTAGACCGTCGGCTTGCCACGCACCGGCACGACTTGCACCGCCTCCGCGTCCAGGTCGCCGTACGACAGGATGTGGACCATGCGCGCGTCCACGATCCGCGCCCGCTCGGCCGCCGTGAACCCCGCCGCGTCCGCCCTGATCCGGAACATAACCAGCCCACCGACGCCGACGTCGAACTCGTCCGGCACCACCTGCGCGTTGGTCACCGGCTTCTCGTCCTCGCCGCCGTAGATCTTCACTTCGTTCTGCAGTTGCGCATCTGCCTGCGGCGCCCACATCGCCGCACACGCCACCAGCGCACCCAGTGCCGCAATGCTCATCAGCCTTGCGCGTGTCACAGTCGTCTCCTCCTGATCACTTCGCTGTGCTCGACCTCCACCCACATACTATTCCACCAGCACGAGACCGCCAAAACGCCGTTGCCGCCTGTTGTAGTCCGCAATCGCCGCGTCCAGATGCTCCCCTGTGAACGACGGCCAGTAGTCCGGCATCACGTAGAACTCGGCGTAGGCGGTCTGCCACAGCAGGAAGTTGCTGATCCGCAGATCCCCTCCCGGCCGGATCAGCAGATCCACCGGCGGCACCTCAGGCACATAGAGGTGCTGCTGCACCGTCTCCGGCCCGATCTCCTCGACATCCAGCTCCCCCGCCACCGCCTTGCGCGCTATCTCCTTCGTCGCGTCCACGATCTCGATCTGCCCGCCGTAGTTCACGCACAGGTTCAGCACCATGCCCCGATTGTCCGCCGTCGCCGCCACCGCGCCGTCCAGCGCCCGCAGCATCGGCGCGGGCAGACCCTCGCGCCGACCCGACCAGTACATGCGCACATCGTTCCGGCACAGCTCCTCCAGCTCCGCCACCAGCGCGCTCTCGATCAGCCCCATCAGCGCCTCGACCTCGGGCTCCGGCCGCGACCAGTTCTCCGTGCTGAACGCATACAGCGACACGTAGCCGATCCCCCGCGCGTCCGCCTCGCGCATGAACCGCTGCGTCGCCTTCCGCCCCTCACGATGCCCCTCGGTCCGCTTCAGGCCCCGCTCCAGCGCCCAACGCCCGTTCCCGTCCATGATCACCGCGACATGACGCGGGATCACCATCTCTGTCTCGCTCATCTCACGCTCCCTCCCTCCCCGCGGTCCCCACGTACGCGCAGGCCCGGGGCGCTCTCGCCCCGGGCCCGTACATCTCACTCTCCGCGTGCCGTCGGGCAGCGCCACTCGCCCGCCACGGTCAGCTCTACGGTGCCGCCATCCCTGTCGCGCTGCCGAATCACGAAGCGTCTCCCACCCTCGCACTGCTCCGGCGCCGGACCCACCCGCACCTCATCCGCGATCCGCACACCCGCCTCCGCCAGCAGCGCCCGCGCCCGCTCCACCGTGTACCCCGTCGTATCCGGACGCCGCTTCGTCATATCTCCATGATCTCTTGGATCTTCTCTTCGCCGATCTCGTCGATCCGCTCGATCGCCTCGTCGGTCAGCTCCTGCACTTCCTTCTTCCCCACCCGCACCTCGTCCTCGGACAGCCCCTCCGCCTTCTCCATCTTGTCGATGCCTTCGTTCGCCGCCCGCCGGATGTTCCGGATCGCCACCCGACCCTCCTCGAGCCGCTTGCGCACCTGCCGCGTCAGCTCCTCCCGCCGCTCCTCCGTCAGCGTCGGGATCTCCAGGCGGATGATGTTGCCGTCGTTGGTCGGCATCAGACCCAGCTCTGACGTCATAATCGCCTTCTCAATCGCCGACAGCGCGTTCTTGTCCCACGGCGTGATCCCCAGCAGCCGCGTGTCGATCACCTGGATCGACGCGATCTGGTTCACCGGCACCTTCGTCCCGTAGTACTCCACCTCCAGGTTGTCCACCAGCGCGGGAGAGGCGCGCCCCGTGCGATACGCCGCCAGGTCGTGCCGAATGACCTCCACCGTCTTGTCCATGTCCGCCTTCGCCCTTGCTATGAGCCGGTCCACTTGCCATCCCTCCGTCAGGCCGGGATCACCCGCTGGCCCACGATCGTGCCGATCGGCTCGCCCCGCACCACTCGAACAATGTTACCCTCCACGTTCATGTTGAAAACGACGATCGGCAGGTTGTTGTCCTTGGCCAGCGAGATGGCGGTCGCGTCCATCACTCTCAGGTCGCGGTTCAGCACGTCCAGGTGCGACACCTCGCGCAGCAGTGTGGCCTCGGGGTTTCCGTCGGGGTCGCAGTCGTACACGCCGTCCACGTCCGTCGCCTTCATGATGACCTCCGCCCCGATCTCCACCGCACGCAGCACCCCGGCCGTGTCGCTCGTGAAGTACGGGTTGCCCGTCCCCGCCCCGAAGATCATCACCCGCCCCTTCTCCATGTGCCGGATCGCCCGACGCCGGATGTACGGCTCCGCCACCTCGCGCATCTCGATGGCGGTCTGCACCCGCGTGTCCACCCCCATCCCCTCCAGCACGTCCTGCAGCGCCAGCGCGTTGATCACCGTCGCCACCATGCCCGCGTAGTCCGCCGCCGCCCGCTCCATCCCCTGCGCCGCCGCCTCGTGGCCACGCCAGATGTTCCCGCCCCCCACCACGATCGCTATCTCCACCCCCGTCAGCGACGCCGCGCGCACCTCCTCGGCGATGCGGAACACCGTCGGCCAGTGCAGACCCGCGCTCTCCGGGCCCTTGAACGCCCCCCCGCTCAGCTTCAGCAGCACGCGGCTGTAACGCACGGGCGCTTCCCTGCTCAATTGTGCCTCCTGAGCTACTCCTCGTCTGCGCCGACCTGATAGCGCACGAACCGCGCGATCACCACGCGCTCGCCGCACTGCGTGATCAGCTCGTTCAGCTTGTCCTCGATGGTCACGCTGTCGTCGCGGATGAACGGCTGCTTCAGCAGGCACTCGTTCTCGTAGAACTTCTGCAGCCGCCCCTCCACCATCTTCTCCACGATGTGCTCGGGCTTCCCCTCCTCCAGCGCCTGCTGGCGCAGCACCTCCCGCTCGTGGTCCACCGCCTCGCACGGCACGTCCTCCGGCGCGATCCACCGCGGCTCCATCGCCGCCACCTGCATCGCCAGATCGCGCCCGAACTCGCGGAACTCGTCCGTCCGCGCTACGAAGTCGGTCTCGCAGCGCAGGTCCACCAGCACGCCGATCTGGTTCCCCGCGTGCACGTACGACGCGATGATGCCCTCCTCCGCCGCCTTGCCCTCGCGCGACATCGCGACGTCGATCCCCCTCTGCCGCAGCAGATCGATCGCCCGCTCCATGTTGCCCTCGGCCTCGGACAGCGCGTTCTTGCAGTCCATGAAGCCGGCGCCCGTCTTCTCTCGAAGCTGCTTCACTTGCTCAGCATTGACTGACATCACTGACCTCCTGCAAAGCCGCGGCCGCGCGCGCCACACACCGCCGGCACGCGCCCTGCCTCTGCCTCATTACACCTCGTCATCGATCAGGTCGATGAACTGGTCCTCGACGGCGCCTTCGAAGCCCTCCTCACCCTCCACCGCCACCGGCGCCACCGCTTCCGCCTCCTCCGCCGCCGCCTGCGCCAGCAGCTCCTCGTCCAGCTCGATACCCGCCTCCGCCGCCATCTGCTCCGCCTGCGCCAGGCTGTCGGCCTCCTTGATCAGCCGCTGCTGATACTCCATCTGGCCGTCGAGCACCGCATCCGCCACCAGGTTCGCGAACAGCCGAATCGCCCGGATCGCGTCATCATTGCCCGGGATCGGGTAGTCGATCGGCTCGGGGTCGCAGTTGGTGTCGATTACCGCCACGATCGGCACCCCCAGCTTCACCGCCTCCGCCACCGCGGTCTCCTCGCGCTTGGTATCCACGATGAAGACCGCGTCGGGCACCCCATCCATGTCCTTGATCCCGCCCAGCGAGTGCTCCAGCTTCTCGCGCTCGCGCGAGAGCCGCAGCGCCTCCTTCTTGGTCAGCCGCGCCCACTCGCCCCGCTCCTCGGCCTCGGTCAGCTCCTTCAGATACGCGATCCGACCCCGAATCGTCTGCCAGTTCGTCAGCATCCCGCCCAGCCAGCGATTCGTCACGTAGGGCATCCCGCACTTCTCCGCGGCCTCTTGCACCGACTCCTGGCCCTGCCGCTTGGTGCACACGAACAGCACCGTCCCGCCCGCGCGCCCCACCTCGCGCAGCATCTCATACGCTGACTCCACCAGCCGCAGCGTCGCGTGCAGGTCGATGATGTAGATGCCGTTGCGCTCGTGGTAGATGAACGGCTTCATCTTCGGGTTCCAGCGCCTCGTCTGGTGCCCGAAGTGCACCCCCGCTTCCAGCAGTTCCTTCATGGTCACAAGTGCCAATTGTCTCGTCCTCCGATCGCCCACGACCGTTGTTGCGGTCGCACGTCAAAGCGCTTCGGCTCGTAGCCGAGCCGAGCAGCGCCGACGTTCGCACGATAGATTCGCGACGCGCGGAGCGCCTGTGCGCCCCGACGCCCCACGCATCTTACACGGCCCCGTTACCGGGACCCTGACAATACCACAATCCTCCCGACATGGTCAACAATGCCCCGCGCGTCGGTCGTTCCTACCTCTGCACCCTCCCCGTCCCAGGCCCGCCCGCCAGCTTCTCCACCTCGTCCACGCTCATCAGGTTGAAGTCCCCGTAGATGCTGTGCTTGAAGCAGCTCGCCGCCACCGCGAACTCCACCGCCTCCTGGTCCGACTTCCCCGACAGCAGCGCGTAGATCAGCCCGCCGCAGAAGCTGTCCCCGCCCCCCACCCGGTCCACCATGTGGCTCACATCGTACTCCTTCGCCTGGAAGAGCGTCTCGCCGTCGTAGAGCACGCCGCTCCACAGGTTGTGCGACGCCGAGATGCTCGTGCGCAGCGTGATCGCCACCTTCTGCAACTTGGGGAAGCGCGCCATGAGCTGCTGGCAGACGCTCTCGTAAGCCGCCGCGTCCAGCTCTCCCGCCTCCACGTCCACACCCTCCGGCCGGATGCCGAACACCTTGTCGGCGTCCTCCTCGTTGCCGATGGCGTAGTCCGCGTGCTCCACCAGACCCTCCATCACCTCGCCGGGCTGCTTCCCCCACTTCCACAGCTTGCTGCGGTAGTTCAGGTCGCACGAGATCGTGATCCCCATCTCGGCGGCGATCTCCACCGCCTCCTGCAGCGTCTCCGCGGTCCCCGCGCTGATCGCCGGCGTGATCCCCGTCCAGTGGAACCAGTCCGCGCCCGCGAACACGCTTCGCCAGTCGATGTCCCCCGGCTTGATCTCCGACAGCGCCGAGTAGGCCCGGTCGTAGATCACCTTCGAGCCCCGCTGCATCGCCCCCATCTCCAGGAAGTAGATGCCCAGGCGATCCCCCTGCCGCAGGATGTACGATGTGTCCACGCCGTACTGCCGCAGGTAGTTCTCACACGCGTCGCCGATCTCGTGCGGTGGCAGCGCCGTCACGAAGCGCGCGTCGATGCCGTAGTTCGCCAGGCTTACCGCCACGTTCGCCTCGCCCCCGCCGTAAACCACATCAAATGACCGCGCCTGCACGAAACGCTCGAAGCCCGGAGGCGTCAGCCTGAGCATGATCTCGCCGTATGTGACAACCGTCGCCATGGTCTCCTGACCTCCCTGATCTGCGCGCCAGTGCCTTTCCCTGCACGCCACACCTTCGCGCGACGCCGCCGGTAGTCCTTCTCCGGCGGCGTCCGCATGCCCCGCTCCGTGCCCTCGTCTCAAGCCTGTTTCAGCGCCTCCACGTCGGCGTAGCTGGCCACGATCTGGCCGAAGTACACGCGGTGGAAGTCCCCGCCCGCATAGAGCATGTCGATTATCTCCGGCGCGAAGTGTTCGGGTACCACATCGGTCTTCTGCACCACCACGCACTCGTGCGTAATCCAGCACTCCTCGATCCCCGGCGATCTCACCTTCCGCCCCGGTGTCGGGGTCAGGTCGCACTCCGCAAAGCACCTGCTCCGCCAGCTCCGGCGGCGGCACGTTCACCGTGAAGTCGCCTGTCGCCTCGATGCACCCGTAGGTGTAGCGCGACGGGCGCACGAACACCGCACAGATCGGCCGCCGCCACACCACCCCCAGCAGCGCCCAGCCGATGGTCATCGCGTTCGGCCGCCCGTCGGCATCCACCGACGCCAGCAGCGAACCGCCGCTACCCAGCGTCTGGCAGTAGCGGTCGAAGTACGCGGTGTGCGGCACCTCGATCTTCGCCATCAATCCGCCTCCCTCTGCCCCGCATGGCGCCGGATGGCGCCTCAGGGGCAGTCCTTGACCTCGATCGTCCCGTCCGAGTATACCACCGCCACCCGGCGCACACGCACCGTGCTGCTGCGCAGGCGTTCGGGCTCGAACGGGTCAGGCTCGTACTCGGTCACCGATTCGGCGGGTACCGCCGCCACGATCTCCGCCTCTGACTCGCCGTTGCCGCCGCCGCTCAGGCTCTGCGCGAGCCCCAGCTTCAGCGCCACCAGCAGCGCCGCCACCACCAGGACCGCCACCACGATTGCTACCGACTTGCGCTCTGCCACCGGGTTACCTCCCCGTCCGCGGGCCGTCCGACCGCCCACTTCGGGCTCATGCGTGCACATTCGCGCGCTCCCCGCTGCGCGCCACGCCCCCCACACCCCTAGAGACATTCCTCAGCCCGAGTTGTCGCGCCACGCTCCCTTGACAGCCCCGGCATCATGCCTCTATGATTGATACAACACTTCAAACCGATCACAGGATGAACCTGCGGCTCCAGCGATCGGCTGGGGCCATCTTTGTTTGCCCATGCTGCCCGACCATCTGCTCCACCAGGTCCAGGCCCCCGCCCGCTACATCGGCGGCGAAGTCAACCAGGTGCTCAAGCCCGATGACGTCCCCTTCCGGGTCGCCCTCTGCTACCCTGACACCTATGAGGTCGGCATGTCCCACGCCGGCCTGCGTGTGCTGTACGAGGTCGTCAGCCGCCGCTCCGACGCCGCCTGTGAGCGCGTCTTTCTCCCCTGGACCGACGCCATCGCCCTCATGCGCGCGCACGACCTGTCCCTCGCAGGCCTTGAGAGCGGCACGCCACTGGCCGAGTTCGACCTGGTCGGCATTACGCTTCAGCACGAGCTGACCTTCACCAACGTCCTCGAGGTCCTCGACCTTGGCGGCATACCCGTCCGCGCCGCCGACCGCCACGGGCCCCACCCGCTCGTCATCGGCGGCGGCCCGTGCGCCTTCAACCCCGAGCCCCTCGCCCACTTCTTCGACTGCTTCGTCATCGGCGACGGCGAGGAGGCGCTCGACGAACTCCTCGATGCTCTCGCCGCCCTGCCCGAGTCCCTGCGCACCCGAACCGGCCGCACCGACGAGGCCCGGCGCGACGTCCTCGAGCGCCTCGCACAGCTCGACGGCGTCTATGTGCCCGCCGGCTACGACGCCTGCGAGTCCGCCGAGGGCCTGCTCATCCCCGAGCCGCGCGACGATCGCTTCCCGGCGCGCGTCACTCGCCGCGTCGTCCGCGACCTGAACGCCCAGCCCTGGCCCCTGGCGCCTGTCATCCCGCACACCGAGGCCGTCCACGACCGCGCCGAGATCGAGATCACCCGCGGCTGCACTCGCGGCTGTCGCTTCTGTCAGGCCGGCATGATCTACCGGCCGGCGCGCGAGCGCGACCTCGACCTGCTGGTCGAGCAGGCCGAGCGGATCATCGACCACACCGGCTACGATGAGCTGTCGCTGCTCTCGCTCAACTGCCCCGACTACACGCGCATCGGCGAGCTGATCGACGCCCTGCACCAGCGCCTCGCGCCCCGCCGCGTATCGGTGGGCATGCCTTCAGCGCGCGTGGACACCTTCAGCGTCGGCCTCGCCGAGCGCCTGCAGCGCGTGCGCAAGAGCGGCCTGACGCTCGCGCCCGAGGCCGGCTCGCAGCGCATGCGTGACATCATCAACAAGGACGTCACCGCCGAGGACCTGCTCGCCGCCGCCCGCGCCGCCTTCCGCAGCGGCTGGCAGCGCCTCAAGCTCTACTTCATGATCGGCCTGCCGCGCGAGACCGACGAGGACGTCCTCGCCATCGGCCATCTGATCGCCTCTGTCCTCTCCGCCGCCCGCGAAGAGCTGTCCAGGGCCGCCTGGGGCCGACTCAAGCTCAGCGTCAGCGTCAACACCTTCATCCCCAAGCCGCACACGCCCTTCCAGTGGCTCGGCTTAGCCGATCGGCAGACTCTCGAGCGCAGGTACGCCCTCCTGCGCGCCGCCATCACCGACCGCCGCGTCTCGCTCTCTCTCAGCGGCATCGACGCCGGCATCCTCGAGGCGGCGCTCGCCCGCGGCGACCGCCGCCTGGGCGCGGTCATCGAATCGGCCTGGCGCGCCGGCGCCATCTTCGACGGCTGGCGCGAGTGCTTCGAGCCCGGCCGCTGGCACGCGGCCTTCGCCGAACACGGCCTCGAGCTGAACGCGTGCGCCTCCCGCTTGCTGCCGGTGGAGGCCCGGTTGCCCTGGGACATCATCCACGCCGGCATCGCGCGTGAGTTCCTTGCGGCCGAGCTGGACCGGGCGCGCCGTGGCGAGCCCACCCCCGACTGTCGTGCCGCGCGGTGCGCCGACTGCGGCATGCGCGCGCTGGTACCCGACTGCCCGCCGATCACCTGGCCGCGCGCGGAGGCGGGCGCCTGATGCAGCCACCCGTCCGCCACTTCGCCATCGTCGCCCTGCGCAAGGCCGGCGCCCTGCGCTTCCTCTCGCATCTCGACTACGCCCGGGCGCTCGACCGCGCCATCCGCCGCGCCCGCCTGCCGGTGAAGTACTCCGAGGGCTTCAACCCGAGCGCGCAGATCAGCTTCGCCAGCGCCCTCCCCGTGGGCGTCGGTGGTGAGCGCGAGCTGTGCCAGATCGAGCTGGAGCGCCCGCTCAACGCCGACGAGGTGCTGCGCGCACTGGCGCCCCAGCTCCCCGACGACCTCGCGGTCGTCGATGTCCGCGTGGTCTCCGGCCGGCAGCGCCGCCACCTGTCCGGCCTGGAGCGCGCCGACTACGAGATCGAGCTATCGCCCGACCCCGATCTGGGTATGAATCTCCTGGAGGACGCGGTCGGCGCCTTCCTCGACGCAGGAACATGGCCGGTCCTCAGGGAAACTCGTTCCGGGACCCGTGAGGTGGACATCCGCCCCGGCGTCCACGAGCTTCACGCCATTACGCCCGGCTCCGGCGGCGGCGGGCCGCGGCTTCAGATGTCACTTGCTCTGCAGCAGGACAGCCTCGTCAAGCCATCCGAGGTGGTCGAGGCCCTGCGTCGTCTGATCGCAGATCGCACCCAGGGGCGCGTCGGCGTCGACGTAGCGCGCGTGACGCGCCTTGGCATGCACTGACGCGTCGTCAGGCGCGCGCCTCCGGGCGCGCGACAGCTTTCCTGGCGCCGGCCGCTCACACCGGCCGCGCCGCAGTTGCTCCGTAGTGCACCGCAGCTTTCTGAACCGTCGGCGCCGCCGGTCGATCTCCGGCGGGGGGCCACGTCAGTGGCCGCGCCCCGCCGCCCGACCGGCGACGCACGCGCCGACCGTACAGAGAAGAGAGGAATCAGATGTCCAACCGGATCATCGCCAACGTCACGAATCGTCAGACCCGCGTCGCGATCCTCGAAGACGGCCGCCTCACCGAACTCATGGTCGAGCGCGGCGAGAGGGTCGTCGGCAACATATACAAGTGCCGCGTCGAAAACGTCGTCCGCGGCCTCGATGCCGCCTTCGTCGAGTGCGGACTCGACAAAAACGTCTTCCTCCACGTCTCCGACGCCGTCCCCGAGGAGCCGTCCCGCCGCGACATGCGCCGCAAGATGAGCGCATTCCCGCCCATCGGCCAGGTCGTGCAGCAGGGCCAGGAGTTCCTCGTGCAGATCGTCAAGGGGCCCCTCGGCGACAAGGGCGCCCGCGGCACCCGCCGCATCTCCCTCCCCGGCCGCTACCTGGTGCTCATGACCGACACCAGCGAGAAGGTGGGCGTCTCCAAGAAGATCGAGGACGAGGAGGAACGCAAGCGCCTGCGCGCTCTCGGCCGGGAGATCTGCCCCGACGAGTTCGGCATTATCGTCCGCACCCGCGCTCAGGGCGCCACCCGCCAGGAGCTTGAGGACGATGTGCGCTTCCTCACGCGCCTGTGGCAGACCATCCAGGGCCGCACCCAGCAGGCCAAGGCCCCGGCCCTCATTCACGAAGACCTCAGTCTCGTGCTCGAGGTTCTCCGCGACGTCTTCTCCGCAGACGTGGACGAGTTCACCATCGATGACAAGGTCACCTATGACAAGGTCCTCAACCTGCTGCACAACATCGCGCCGCAGTTGCGCGACCGCGTCAAGCTCTACCGCCAGGACGAACCCATCTTCACCCACTACGACATCGAGTCCCAGATCGAGCGCGCGCTCCAGCCCAAGGTCTGGCTGCCCCACGGCGGCTGGCTCAACATCGAGCAGACCGAGGCCCTCACCACCATCGATGTCAACACCGGCAAATTCACCGGCCGCTCACTTGAGGAGACCGTCCTGCGCACTAATCTCGACGCCGCCGACGAGGTCGCCAACCAGCTCAAGCTGCGCGACATCGGCGGCATCATCGTCATCGACTTCATCGATATGGACAAGCCCGGCCACCGCAAGAAGGTCACCGCCGCCCTGCGCAAGGCCTTCGAGCACGACCGCATGAAGACGCGCATCATGCACATCACCCGCCTCGGCCTTGTCGAGATGACCCGCAAGCGCACCTCCGAGAGCCTGTCGCAGACCCTGCAGACCACCTGCCCGTGCTGCTCCGGGCACGGCCGCATCCTCTCCGCCGAGACCGTGGCCGCCACTATGGAACGCGAGATCCGCCGCCTCGCCCGCGCCGGCGATGAGCGCATCTTCCACGTCATGGCCGCCCCCGAGGTCGTCATCGAGTTCATCGGGCCCTTCGGCGAGTACGTGGACGACCTCGAGGAGGACCTCGACTGCGAGGTCTACGCGCGCGTGGAGAACAGAATGAGCCCCGAGCACTACGAGATCATCCCGCTTGAGAACCGCCGCACGCTGCGCCGCATCCGCCGCCGCAGCACGGGCCATCAGATCGAGATCCGACCCGAGGACGTCGTGCGCGTGCCGGAGATGGGGCTTGTCGGATGCGTGGACGGTCTGGTAATCTACGTACCGGAGGTCTCGCCCGACACCGACAACCCGGTGCAGGTCCGGCTGACCAAGGTGATGAACTCGTACGCCCGAGCCACGCCCGTCAGCAAGTGACCGGCGCTCGACACTCAGCGATTGGACGCCAGGTGGTGCAGTGATGTGCACGCGGCCGCCCGTGCCGCTCCAGCACTCGCGCCTGCTCGCCGGGGCGCGCCTGCGACGCTGGCTGGTCTACGCCCTCGCCGGGCTCCTGGTGGTGATCGCCGGCGCCATGGCGGTGAACATGGCCCGGCCGCCCGACCCCAACCGCGGCCCGAGCGTCGTGACGCTCCCGGGCCTGGAGAGCCCCGAGGGCGCGCGCACCACCGGCTTCGGCGTCGATCCGGCCACCGGGCGCACCACCATCGACGTGCGCGGCAGGGACGGGGTCACGCGCCGCTACTACGTGGAGCCCGACGCGGGCAGCGCGACCATCTGGGGCGGCGACGAGGTGGCGCCGGCACCGCCGCCCTGAACGCACGGAGGCCGGCTGGCACCCACGACCGCGACGCCCGGCCGCAGGCGCGGAGGCTACTTCTTGCCGCGCCGCTTCTTCTCCTTGCGGCTGGCGCGCTTGCGGCTCCTCTCGATGCGCTCCACCAGCGCGAGGGCGCCGTAGCCCATCGCGGCCGCGCCGCCGCCGACCAGCACCACCACCAACAGGCCCAGAGCCGGCGTCGCCACCAGCGAACCGCCCGTCCGCTGCATGATGAAGATGAAGATCCCGAGGCCTGCGGCCAGGCCCAGCACTACGCCCAGGAAACCGACTACCAGCTTGCCCGGCTCTCCCATCGACGACGGGGCCTCCTGTGTCCGCGCGGGGGCGTGCGGCTCTCGTCACTCACGGTCATTCCGCGCGCCGCCCCCGGCCACCTGCCCGCCCGTGGGAGGGAACGGGCCGGCCGGCGCGAATACAGCAGCCTCGCAGTCCATCTCCACCGCCGGGGGCCCGCCATGATCGACGAGCGCACCGCGCTTCAGACCGTCGCCGGCCTGCACGGCCTCATCCTCGCCTGGGAGACCGACGCCGGGGTGGTGCAGGCCGACTACGACTACGCCGTCCCGCTCCCCGCCGATGCCACCACCGCGCGCCTGCACGCCACCGTCATCGCCGACCGCGACTGCCACGCCCGCCTCGAACTCAGCGCCTTCCGCGGCATCCGTGCCACCGTGGGCGGCGAGGTGGTCGCGACCGGCGAGCCGCGCATCGAGCCCTTCGGCAACCGCCATCCGATCAGACTGCGCGCCGGACAGAACCGCCTCCACCTGGAGGTGACGCTCGCCGAGGTCAATCCGCGCCTCTCCGCCCGCCTGGTCGCGCCCGACGGAACGCCGCTCGACGCCGTCACCGACGTCCGGCCGCACTGGCGCGGCATCATCGAGGACCGGCGCGCCCCGCTTCCCGAGGCCCGCAACGTCTCCCTCTGGCATCAGTGGAACGAGTTGTGCGCGCGCCCGCCGCTCCTGCGCCTCACCGAGGAGTCGCCGACCGCCTGGCGCGCCTGGCATGACGCCTTCGGCTTCACGCTCCGCGAGCTGCTCGGCTCGACCGACTCGACCGCGCCTGCGCGCGTCGAGGTCGTCTCCTCCGAGCACCTCGACGGCTATCGACGCGACCGCATTCTCTTCTCGGCCGACCCGACCATCGCCGTCCCCGCCTGGCTGCTCGTCCCCGACCGCCCCAACGGCGCCGGAATCGTCTCCATCCACGGCCACGGCTACGTCTACGGCGAGAGCGTCGGCATCTCCGGCGACGACCGCTCCCGCGAAGCCGTCGGCAAGCTTCGCTACGCCTACGGAGCCCGCTACGCCGAGCGCGGGTACACGGTCATCAACCCGGACATGCGCAACTTCGGCTCGCGCCATGACGACGAAACCTTCCGCCGCGACTCCTGCGACACCGCCGCCCTGCGCCTGAGCCTCTTCGGCCGCACGCTCATGGCCGACCAGCTCCGCGACCTGCGCGCCGCCATCGACGTGCTGCTCGCTCAACCCACCGTCACGGGCCCCGTCGGCGCCACCGGCCTGTCCTACGGCGGCCGCCTCACCATGTTCCTCTCCGCCATCGACCCGCGCATCGCCTGCGCCGTCGCCAGCGGCTGCCTCAACGTCTTCCGCGAGCGCCTCACCATCGACTCAAGCTGCGGTGCGCAGTTCGTGCCCGGCCTGCTGCGCTACGGCGACACCCCGGAGGTCTTCGGCCTGATCGCCCCCCGCCCGCTGCTGCTCGAGCTGGGCACCATCGACGGCACCTCGCCCGAGATCTTCGCCATGGACGCGTGGGCGCAGATCGAGCGCTACTACCGCGCCGCCCGCGCCCGCGAGCGGCTGGACATTGACGTCTTCGAGACCGGACACATCTACCACGGCGCCAGGGCATTCGACTGGTTCGACCGCTGGCTGCTCGGCGCCTGACCGCGTCGCGTCATCACGAGGAGACCCGCTATGCCCGCCACCCTGACTGAGAAGATCATCCGCGACCACCTCGTCTCCGGCGAGATGCAGGCCCACGCGGAGATCGCCATCCGCATCGATCACACGCTCACCCAGGATGCCACCGGCACCATGGCCTGTCTGCAGTTCGAGGCCCTCGGCATCCCACGCGTGCGCACCGAGCTGTCGGTCAGCTACGTCGATCACAACACCCTGCAGACCGGCTTCGAGAACGCCGACGACCACCGCTACCTCCAGTCCGTCGCCGCCCGTCACGGCATCTTCTTCTCCCGCCCGGGCAACGGCATCTGCCACCAGGTCCACCTCGAGCGCTTCGGCGTCCCCGGCAAGACCCTCCTCGGCTCTGACAGTCACACGCCCACCGCCGGCGGCCTCGGCATGCTCGCGATCGGCGCGGGTGGCCTCGACGTCGCCGCCGCCATGGCCGGCGAGCCCTTCTTCCTCAACATGCCCGCGGTCATCGGCGTGCGCCTGCTCGGCGAACTGACCGGCTGGGCCGCCGCCAAGGATGTCATCCTCGAGCTGCTGCGCCGCCTCACGGTCAAGGGCGGCGTCGGCCGCGTCTTCGAGTACTTCGGCCCCGGCGTCGCCACGCTCTCCGTCCCCGAACGCGCCACCATCACCAACATGGGCGCCGAACTGGGCGCCACCTCCTCGATCTTCCCCAGCGACGGGCGCACCCGCGAGTTCCTGCGCGCCCAGCAGCGTGAGGATGCCTGGCGCGCCCTCGCCGCCGACGACGGTGCCCACTACGCCGAGATCATCGACGTCGATCTGTCCGCCATCGAGCCGCTCGTCGCGCGGCCGCATATGCCCGACCAGGTCGTCCCCGTCCGCGAACTCGCCGGCCTTGAGGTCGATCAGGTGTGCATCGGCAGTTGCACCAACTCCTCCCTCGAGGACCTCATGACCGTCGCCGCGGTACTCAAGGGGCACACCGTCCACGAGCGCACCAGCCTGGTCATCTCCCCCGGCTCGCGCCAGGTCGAGGAGATGATCGCGCGCAACGGCGCCCTCGCCGACCTCCTCGCCGCCGGTGCCCGCGTGCTCGAGCCCGCCTGCGGCCCGTGCATCGGCATGGGCCAGGCGCCCCCCAGTGGCGGCACCAGCGTGCGCACCTTCAACCGCAACTTCCGCGGCCGCAGCGGCACCGCCGACGCCGGCATCTACCTCACCAGCCCGGAGATCGCCGCTCTCGTCGCTCTCCACGGACAGTTCATCGACCCGGCCGGCGCCCCCACGCGTCCCACCATCGAGCCGCCGGTGACCTTCACCGTCAATGACGGCATGATCATCGCGCCGCCCGAGGACGGCTCCGGCGTCGAGGTCATCCGCGGGCCCAACATCCGCCCCATCCCGCTGCGCGGGCCTCTGCCCGACACCCTTGAGGCCACCGTGCTGCTCAAGGTCGGCGACAACATCACCACCGATGACATCATGCCCGCCGGCGCCAGGGTGCTGCCCCTGCGCAGCAACATCCCGGCCATCAGCGAATTCGTCTTCTCGGGCATCGACCCCGACTTCCCGGCCCGCGCCCGTCAGAACTCCCCCGGCCTGGTACTCGGCGGCGAGAACTACGGCCAGGGTTCCAGCCGCGAGCACGCCGCGCTCGCCCCGATGCACCTGGGGGTGCAGGCCGTAATCGCCGAGTCCTTCGCCCGCATTCACAAGGCCAACCTCGTCAACTTCGGCATCCTGCCGCTGGAGATCGCGCCGGAGGACTACGAGCGCCTTGAGCAGGGCGACGTGCTGCGCATCGAGGGCCTGCGCAAGGCCCTCATGGCCAACGAGCCGCTGACCGCCACGGTCATTGGCGCCGACGAGACCATCCCGCTGACCTGCGACCTCTCCGACCGCGAGCGTGAGGTCGCCCTCGCCGGCGGCCGCCTCAACGCCATCCGCCGGCGCCGGCAGTGACCCGCGGCCGCAGAACCGCTCAGGGGCGCCCATCCCGGCGCCCCTGGTCGCTCCTCAGCCGCCTGCTCGTCAGCCGTTGCCGTTCCCGTCGTTGACGCCGTTCCCCGCTTGCCCGTTGCCGTTCTCCGGTTCCCGGTACGTCTCCAGCAGCTCATGCACCGCCCGCGCCGCGCTCTCCGTCATCCCCGGCACCGCCGCCAGGTCCTCAACGCTCGCCCGCGCGATCGCGTCGACCGACCCGAAACTCGCCAGCAGCATGTTCCGCCGCGCCGCTCCGATCCCCGGCGCCTGCTCCAGCACCGACTCGGTCAGCCGCTTCTCGCGCACGCCGCGGTGGTGCGTGATCGCGAAGCGGTGGGCCTCGTCGCGCATGCGCTGCAGCAGCGCCCGCGCTTCCGGGTAGTCGCTCATGTCCGCCGCCTCCGACCGCCCGGGCACGAACACCTCCTCCTCGCGCTTCGCCAGCGACACCGCCGCCACGTCGTCGATCTCCCACGCCGCCAGCGCGCGCAGCGCCACCCCGAGCTGCCCCTTGCCGCCGTCGACCACCAGCAGGTCCGGCAGCGGCAGGAACTTCTCGTCCCCCTCTGCCGCCCGCCGCAGCCGCCGCTGCAGCATCTCCTCCATCATCGCGAAGTCATCGGGCTTGCCCTCGGTCGCGCGCATGCGGAAGCGCCGGTAGGCGCTCTTCTCCGGCATGCCCCCGCCGAACACCACCATCGACCCAGTGGACTCCCGCCCCTGGGTGGTGGACACGTCATAGCACTCCATGCGCTGCGGCGGCTCCTCCAGCCCCAACGCCTCTGCGAGCTGATCCAGCGCCGCCAGCGCCCGCTGCTCCTCCGGGCTGCCCGCCTGCCGGCGCAGCGCCAGCTCGGCGTTATGCACCGCCAGTTCCGTCAGCCGCCGCTTCTCGCCGCGTTGTGGCGTGTGCACCCGCACCTTCACGCCGCGCATCTGGCTGAGCACCTCGGCCCACCCATCCGCATCCTCGATCTCGTGTGCCAGCAGTACCTCGCGCGGCACGTGCGCCTTCTGGTAGTGCCGCCCCAGGAACTCCTCCAGCACCTCGCCGGGTGTGCGCCCGTCCGTCTCCGCGACGCTGAACTGCTCCTTCTCCAGCAGCCGCCCCCGCCGCACCGACAGGATCGCCACCACCGCGCGCGCGTTCTCCACCGCCACCCCCAGCGCGTCCTGCTCGCGCTCCTCGGTGGAGACCATGAGCTGACCCTCGGTCACCTTCTCCACCGCCTGCAGGCGATCGCGGAGCTGAGCCGCCCGCTCAAAGTCCAGCCGCGCGGCCGCCCGCTCCATGTCCGCCCGCAGGCGCGCAACCACCTCACCCGACTTGCCCGACAGAAACAGCGCCACCTCATCGCAGATCTCCGCGTACTCCTCCGGCGTCACCTCGCCCGTACACGGCCCCACGCAGCGGTTGATGTGCAGGTTCAGGCACGGACGCCCCTGCGGCTCACCCGTCAGCGCCCGCCGGCAACTGCGCAGCCCGAAGAGCTGCTGCACCACGCGCATCGTCCGCCGCATCGACGTCGCGCTCGGGAAGGGGCCGAACAGCCGCCCCTCGCGCAGACTCAGCACCTCGTGCTGCTTCGGATCGTGCAGCCCGCGCTGCTGCTTGTAGCGCCCCGGAATGCGCACCTGCGCGTCCCGCGGCAGGTCCCGCACCACCGTCAGCCGCGGATACTTCTCGTCCGTCAGCCGCAGGTACGGGTAGCTCTTGTCGTCCGCCAGCTTGATGTTGAAATGCGGCTGATGCTCCTTGATCAGGCTGTGCTCGAGCGCGAATGCCTCCAGCTCCGAGCGCGTCACGATGTAGTCGAAGTCCGCCGCATGCTCCACCATGCGCAGCGCCCACGGACTGTGCCGGTCGGTGTCGCGGAACCACTGCTGCAGCCGCTTGCGCAGCGACGCCGCCTTGCCCACGTAGATGATCGCTCCGGCCTCGTCGAGCATCATGTACGCACCCGGCTCATCGGGCACGGTCTTCAGCTTCTCCGCGATCTCCTCTCGCATGGTCACTCGCGCCCCGCCCGCGCCCGCAGCTCCTCGATCTCGTCACGCAGCTCCGCGGCGCGCTCGAACTCCAGCTCCTCCGCCGCCGACTGCATCTCCACTTCCAGCGCCTCGATCAGCGCATCCAGGTCCGCCGCCGCCAGCTCGCCCACGACCTCCTCCGGCACCGTCCGCTCCGCCTTCTCCGTCACCTGCTCGTGGAAGCGGATCACGTCACGCACCGCCTTGCGGATCGACTGCGGCGTGATGCCGTGCTCCTCGTTGTAGGCGATCTGCTTCGCCCGCCGCCGCTCGCTCTCGTCGATGGCCCGCTGCATCGAGTCCGTGACCGTATCCGCGTACATGATCACCTTGCCATCCACGTTGCGCGCCGCCCGCCCCATCGTCTGAATCAGCGACGTCTCCGAGCGCAGGAAGCCCTCGCGGTCCGCGTCCAGGATCGCCACCAGCGACACCTCCGGTAGGTCCAGCCCCTCGCGCAGCAGGTTGATCCCCACCAGCACGTCGAAGGTCCCCAGCCGCAGGTCGCGCAGCAGCTCTGAGCGCTCGATGGTCTCGATGTCCGAGTGCAGGTAGTGCACCTTGATGTCCAGCTCCGCCAGATAGTCCGTCAGGTCCTCGGCCATCCGCTTGGTCAACGTCGTCACCAGGACACGCTGCCCCTTCGCCGCGCGCTCGCGAATCTCCCCGATCAGATCATCAACCTGCCCGCGCGTCGGCCGCACCTCCACCTCCGGATCGACCAGCCCTGTCGGCCGGATGACCAGGTCCACCACCTGCGCGGCGCGGCTCACCTCATACTCGGCCGGCGTCGCCGACGTGTAGATGCACTGGCCCGCCCGCTGCTCCCACTCGCGGAAAGTCAGCGGCCGGTTGTCGAGCGCGCACGGCAGCCGGAAGCCGTGCTGCACCAGGCTCAGCTTGCGCGACCGGTCGCCGTGGTACATCGCCTGGATCTGCGGAATGGTCTGATGCGACTCGTCGATCACCAGCAGCTTGTCGTCCGGGAAGTAGTCCATCAGCGTGAACGGCGCCTCGCCCGGTTGCCGGCCGTCGAGGTGCCGCGAGTAGTTCTCGATCCCCGTGCAGTACCCCACCTCCCGGATCATCTCCAGGTCGTACATCGTCCGCTGCTCCAGCCGCTGCGCCTCCAGCAGCATGTTCTGGCTGTGGAAGTACGCCAGCCGCTCGGCCAGTTCCCGCTCGATCGCCTCCAGCGCGCTCTCCACCCGCTGCCGCGACGCCACGAAGTGCGTCGCCGGGAAGACCACCGCCGACCCCTTCTCCTCCAGGACCTCGCCCGTGAGCTGGTCGATTACCATGATCTTCTCGACCTCGTCCCCCCACAGCTCGACGCGCACCACCTCGTCCTCGTCCATGGGCGTGATCTCGATGACGTCCCCGCGCACCCGGAAGCTCCCGCGCTGCGGGTTCAGGTCGTTGCGCGTGAACTGCATCTTCACAAGCTGGCGCAGCACCTCGTCGCGGTCCACCCGCTGGCCCTGGTGCAGCCGCAGCGTCACCTCCTCATACTGCTCGGGCGAGCCCAGGCCGAAGATGCACGACACCGACGCCACCACCACCACGTCGCGCCGCTCCATCACCGCCTGCGTCGCCGAGTGCCGCAGCCGGTCGATCTCGTCATTGACCTGCGAGTCCTTCTCGATGTAGGTATCGGTGACCGGGAGATACGCCTCGGGCTGGTAGTAGTCGTAGTAGCTCACGAAAAACTCGACCGCGTTCTCCGGGAAGAACTCGCGGAACTCCGCGCACAGCTGCGCGGCCAGCGTCTTGTTGTGCGCGATCACCAGCGTCGGCCGCTGCACCGCCTCGATGACCTTGGCGATGGTGTAGGTCTTCCCCGACCCGGTGATGCCGCGCAGCACCTGATGCTCGGCTCCCTCGTCGATGCCTCGCGCCAGCGCCTCGATCGCCTGCGGCTGGTCGCCGGTCGGCTCGAATTCAGACACGACCTCGAAGCGCTTCATGACCACCATCCGGAACACACAGGTCCACGCCCCCGGCTCCTCCGGTTGCGCGGCTCGCGAACTTCATGTCCTGTGACCTACTGACGCTTCCAGGCGCCTTCCCGTTCGCCGCCGTCATCCCCCCTTGCTGCCGCTG
>JALGUJ010000004.1 GCA_029820945.1 Candidatus Zipacnadia bacterium
GGCCGTCCTGACCCCTGCGGCACAGCAGCAGGGCGAAGCCGCGCCGGCGGTTCGTCATCGTGACTCACAAACGGCGCGCCGGCATGGAAGCTGAGGCCCCCGCTCGCCGTGCGCGCGGGGGCCTTCCTCCTCGCGACCGGCCAACGACGTGCGGCCCCTACTCGACGGTCAGCTTCGAGATGTAGTCCTCCAGCTCCTTCTGCAGCCCGTTGCGCTGATCGGTGAGCTTGGCGATGTCCGTGCGTATCTGCTCGAACTCGTCCTCCTGGGCGCTGAGCTTCGTCACATACTTGCCGTACAGCTCGCTGTCGTGGTCGAGCTGCTCCATGTTCTGGCGGATCCGGTCCTGCTCCTCCGCGATCTGGGTCAGGCGCTCCTCCTTCTCCGCGATCTGCCGATCGACGTCGGCGATCTCCCGCTTCATGTCGATGATCTTCTGCAGCGCCTGCTTGACGGCGTCGGGGATCTGGCGCCAGCGCATGTAGACCGCGATGCGCTCCAGGCTCTCACTCGTGAGGTAGACGTGCTCGGTGACCGGGTGCTCCTCGCGGACCGACAGCTCCGCGGATTCGCCCGCCGGCAGCTCCACGCGCAGCCGGTAGAGGTTGCGGGTGGTCTCGTCGGCCTGCTCGGGCTCGATGAGCTCCCAATCGTCGCGGCGCGGGTGCTCGATCAGCACCACGCGGTCGTCGTCGGTGCGGTTCTTCAGCGCGTAGACGACATGGGAGGTCTCCTTGACCGTGGTGTAGAGCACGCCGCGCACGACCTTCATGCCCATCTGTATCCGGTCGCCGCCCTTGGGCTCGGGATCGACCTCAACGCCCGTGTCCACGGCGTAGCTGACGAGCCGCTCGTCGCCCTGGCCGAGGTCGTCGATCAGGCCATCGCCGGCGTAGGCGCCGCCGTCGAAGACGGTGATCGCGCCGCCCATTAGAGCCAGCCCGGTGGAGTTGGTCAGCCGCAGGCCGTGCAGCGGGTGCTTGCTGTTGTCGTTCGGGTTGTAGATGGACAGCCTCTCGGTCTCGACCGGCTCGTTGACAATGGGTATCATGGCCGAGCCCTGGCGGTTGATGGAGATCGGCTGGCTGATGGCGTAGTGGAACATCTCGCCGACCTCCTCACCCGCCGCGGCGGCCGCGACACCGGCCGCCGCCAGCGCGTCGCCGGCCATCATCATGCCGCCTCCATAGCCGCCCGCGGCTCCGGGCGCCTCGTCCACGGGAGCAGGAGCCGCCATGACGCCCGCGCGCCGCCGGACCAACTGCGGCTCGCCGGGCTCTTCCGCCTCTTCCATGGCGCCCTCGTAGCTCTTCGGCCGCGCGGCGACCTGCACGTTTACAGGCACCTCGGGGCGATCGACGTAGACGGGCTCGTAGAGGTCCTGCGTGAAGCTGATCGGCCTTCCGGAGACCAGCGCCAGCGCCACGCTCTCCCAGTCCTCGTCGGTGGTGTTCTCGACGATGGCCCAGCCCTGAAGGAAGCTCTCGCCCTCATCGGCGACGAGGCGGTAGCTCGTCTTCCAGACCGGGGTCTCCAGCAGGTAGCCGACGGAGACCTGGCGGGCGCCGTCGCCCTTAAAGTGCAGCTCGACCGCGCGCTTCGAGACATCGCGGTTGGCCGCAATCGCGGCCAGCGCCTTGCTCAGATCGTCGGACAGCTCGTCACTGGTCAGGACCACACTCTCCACATGCCAGATGGGGATCTGCTCTATGCCCGCCTCGTTCACCAGGTTGACGACCTGGAAGCGCAGCACCTGGTCGTCCACGGACTTCTCCTGCCACTCCGTGCCCAGCACCGTCCCCACGGTCTCGCCGTCCGCGGTGCGCACGCGCACCTCGGCGCCGCGCAGCCGCGAGAGCAGTTCGCCCAGCGGCGGCTCGTCGGCGATGTCCACGGCGAAGGAGCGCAGAGTGCGCTCCAGGGGATCGCGTGGCGCGTAGGTCACCGGGCCGATGGTCCCACCCGAGTGGTCCTGCAGCACCATCGACTTGAGGATATCGTTGATCTGGTCCGCCCTGAAGGACATCGGGATCGTCTCGTCCCCGTGGACCATGCCCTCATGCTGGAAGAAGCCCACGCCGCTGGAGAACAGCACGACGTGTCGGAGGGGCAGGTCCGCGGCGTTGGCCGCCCCCGCGGCCATGGTCATGATCGCCACACTCAGCAGCACTCTCGACCTCATCATCCGACCTCCCATTGCCGGCCATCAGCGACACGCTATCAACTACCGGCAGACGGCGGTGGTCGGTTCCGACTCACCGGCCGTCGCCGCCGTCGTTCCCGTTTGCCGACCGCCAATCCCTGATGCGTCCGTTCTAGTTACGTCCCCGTGACAGCCGCCAGCACGTTCGCGGCGCTGGCGACGTAGAGCAGCCCATCGGCCTCCCGCTGGTTGATCCACTCCGGCGCGTCCTCTTCGTCGAGCACCTCGATGGCGTCCTCCAGCAGCATCACCGCCGTGTCGTGGTCGTAGCGCTCGAGCACCATCGCCGCCCACCCGGTCGCGACGGGCCAGTAGCCACCGTTCTGGTAGCGGTCCGGCTCGTAGTCCGCCAGCATCCGCCGCCAGCACTCCGGGCGAGGCAGGTGGCGCATGCAGCCGCGCAGGAAGCAACCGTCGTAATGGTCGAACAGCCAGGCGCCGACGCGCTTCGTCTCGGATTTGCTGATGGCCCTGACCACGCCTGCGTAGGCGCTGCCCCACAGGTCGATCTGCTCGCAGTCCGCGCGCGCCGCACGCAGCATGCCGTCCTGCTCCTCATAGAACTCGTGCAGCGCCCGGCCGGTGTGTTCGGCGGCCTCAAACCACGTGTGCGCCCCCTCGTGGTCCTCGACGCGCTGGCACATCTTCGCCAGCACCATGCACGCCTCCCAGTAGAGCAGCGACGAGAACAGCACCTCCCCGCTCTTGGCCACGGTGTCGGTGAAGCCGTAGCCCGGGTGGGGGTTAGCCGGATCGATCCAGACCAGACCGTCCTCGGACAGTGGGACGGTCTCCATGGCGGCCATGAGCGCGTTCTCGTGCCTGAGGAACAGGTCGTAGTCCCCCGTATGGTCCACGTAGGCATCGACGAGCTTCGTCGCGAACTGCGCGTTGTCGGTCGGAGGATGGTTGAGCGCGGGCGCGTTCTCGTTGACCACGTAGACCGCTTGCCCGTCCGCCTCCACGCGGTTGGGCATGAGCCCATCGTCGCGCCGCCGGGCGATGAGGTAGTCGATGGCCGCGGCCATCTCCTCCGGCGGCATCAGGTGGCCGGCGCCCTCCACGGCGTAGCACAGGTCCCGCGTGTACATCCCGGAGTACTTCCCCGAGCCCGCGGGCGTGAGCAGCCACGTGCCGTCATCGGCCCGTGTGCGGGCCGAGCCGATGCACCTGCGCGCGATGGCCTCCAGTCGCTCGACCTGCGCGCCGTCCATCTCCACCGGTCTGAGGAAGTGCTTCATTGGCCGCAGGCTCATCCTCCTCGTGAGCGTGGGGCGATCGCTGCGGGGCCATCGACCTGCTTGACGGCTGGCGGCGCTCGGATGTTCCCGATCAGCCGGTCTCCAGGGCCCCGATGAGGTCCGTGATGCGCTCGACGCCGTGGCGGCGGCAGTACTGCGCGAGGCCGTCGATGACGCCCTGCATTGTGGCCGGCTCGACGAAGTTCGCGGTGCCGACCCCGACGGCGGTCGCGCCCGCCAGGATGAACTCCAGCGCGTCTCCCGCAGACATGATCCCGCCCATGCCGATGAGCGGCAGCTCCACCGCTCGCGCGACCTGCCAGACCATGTGCACCGCCACGGGCCGCACGGCCGGCCCCGACAGCCCGCCGGTGATGTTGCCCAGGTGTGGGCGGCGGGCCTCCACGTCGATGCTCATCCCCACCAGCGTGTTGATCAGCGAGAGCGCGTCGGCGCCCGCCTCTTCGGCGGCCAGCGCGATCTGCGTGATGTCCGTCACGTTCGGCGAAAGCTTCACGATCACCGGCAGATCGGTGGCCCCGGCGACCGCCGCCGTCAGCTCCCCCGTCATCTCGCAGTCCACGCCGAAGTACATCCCCTCCTGCGCCACGTTCGGGCAGGAGACGTTGACCTCCAGCGCGTCCACCCCGGCCACCGAGAGCATCGTCGCCAGAGCGACGAACTCCTCGGTGCTGCGCCCGGAGATGTTGACGATGACGGGCACCCCGAACTCGCGGAGTTCCGGGAGCTTCTCGTCCAGGAATGCCCGCGCGCCCGGGTTCTGCAGCCCGATGGCGTTGAGCATACCCGCCGGGGTCTCGCGCACCCGCGGCGGCGCATTGCCCTCGCGCGGCTCCATCGTCACCGCCTTGGTCACGATGGCGCCCAGGCGGCCGAGGTCCAGGTAGGGCTCGTATTCCGTTCCATAGCCGAAGGTCCCCGACGCTGCCATGACGGGATTCTGCAGCCGCATGCCTGCGATCTCGACCGAGAGGTCCGGCGCGGTGGCGCTCATCGTGGTGGCATCCTCTCCCAGTCGATCTCGTCGGTGTCGAAGACCGGTCCCTCGGTGCAGACGCGCACGTAGCCGCCTCCGCGGGCGGGGACGACGCAGCCGAGGCAGGCGCCCACCCCGCAGCCCATCCACTGCTCCATCGAGACCTGGCAGTCGATCTCGGCGTCTCGGCAGATGCTCGCGACCGCCGCCAGCATCGCGTCGGGGCCGCAGGCGCAGACCAGGTCGGGGCGGTCGCGCTCGATCTCGGGGACCAGCACGTCGGTGACGATGCCCTCCTCGCCCGCCGAGCCGTCCTCGGTGACCGCGGTGAACTCCTCGCATCGCGAGGCGAACTCGGTCCAGCAGACCAGCGCCTCCTGCGTGGCGCCGCCGAAGAGCGCACGCACGTAGGGCATGGGGCTGGCCATGCGCAGTGTGTCGGCGAGGAAGAGGAGGGGGGCCACACCCACTCCTCCCGCGACCAGCATCACGTTCGCGTCCCCGGCGCCCGCGGCGGGAAGCGCCCAGCCGTTGCCCAGCGGCCCCAGCAGATCATAGCGCGTGCCCGCCTCGTGGCCGGCGATGATCTCCGTGCCCCGACCGACGGTGCGCACGAGCAACTGCACCTCGTCCGCCCCGGGCCGGGTGAGCATCACCGAGAAAGGGCGCCGCAGCAGCGGGTCGGTGCCGCCGCTGACGCGCAGGTGCACGAACTGGCCTGGCTCGGCGGTTCGCGCAATCTCGCCACAGTCGAGCTGGAGGAGGTAGTGGCCGCGGGCGACCTCCTCGCGGTGCGTGAGCGTGGCAAGCGCTCGTGGCATGATGTCACCTCGCCAACACCGGCAAGAAGCCCAGAGCAATGAATGACGACAGCGCACGGCGGCTCCGGCGACCGATCCGACAGCGGCTGGAAGGGCGCGATGAGCAAATCCCCTTCCTGGCATTCGATACCGGCCGCGAATACTCCTTGCACCCTGCCGGTTCCGGGGCCCGGCTCGCTCGACTCCCGCGGGTACCCGCGCGCATATCGCCCGCGGCTGGCCTCGCAGTCGTGAATCACCATGTCTTCGACCGCCTCTGGCGGGCCAGGAGTACCCGTTCGCTCGCGGAAGCGCGCGTCCTGCTCTCGACCGAGGGAAGCGAACGTCCGCAGGTCCCGCCACGCGCGCCGCGAAACATGGGGCGTCGAGATGTCCGCCGAGGAGGAATCACCATGCGCGCGGTCGCCGTGACCTCGCCCAGACCGCTCATCGCCGGAACGCTTGCGACGTGGCGGTGCGACATCGTCCTGCGCGGAGCTCCCGTCCAGGAGGGCGGTTGCGTCAAGATCGCCTACGACCTGCGCGGCGAGTCGGGCTACGATACCTTCCCCCAGGCAGAGGACCCGGCGGGCGAGAACTACGCGACCTGCGAGGGGCCCCGGGGCGTGGTGCTGGCGCTGGAGGGCTACCGCTCGCACCACGCGACACACGGCGCTGAGACGCTTGAGGAGAAGATCGAGAGCGAGTCCTACTTCTGGCGCGACCTGCTGGGCATCCACTCATCGCTGAACCTGCACGTGCTCAAGATCACTGTGACGGGTGGGCGGCTCGAGGCCGGCGACGTGCTGCGCGTGACCTACGGCGATACCTCCGGCGGATCGCCGGGCATGCAGGTGCCGGGCCAGGCGAAGCCCGACTGGCGCCACTGGGTCTGCCTGCAGCGCGACGAGGACGCTGAGCTGGAGCTGCTGGGCGGCGACACGGTCGTGGTGGAACCAGGGCCGCCCGAGCGCCTGCACGTGGTGGCGCCGTCGGTGGTGGCACCGGACGAGGAGATCCCCGTCGCGCACGTGGCGCTCGACGCCGTTGGGAACCCCGTACGGCGGGTCCGCGCTCAGTTCCCGGCGGCCGAGGCGGAGACCATCGAGCTGGAGCGCCCCGAGGGCTCGCACATGCTCGACCGAGTGCGGGTGGAGGACGAGCGCGTGGGGCTGATCGGCGAGTCAAACCCCATCGAGATCGTCGAAGAGCCCGAGTACCGCCTCTACTGGGGAGAGATCCATGGTCACACCGTCATCTCCGACGGCGGCCAGCGTACCCCGGACCAGTTCTACCACTGGGGACGCGACGCGGCGCTGCTGGACTTCTGCGCCATCACCGACCACGACTTCGGCATTGCCCTCTACGACCCCGACAAGTACTGGGCGATCGTCCTCGACGCCGCGCGCGACTTCAACGAGTCGGGGCGCTTCGTCACCATCCCCGGCTGGGAGGTCTCGCACGCGGGCCTGACCGATGGCCAGATCTACGGCCACAAGAACCTCTACTTCCTCGACGACGACCCGCCCTTCTACAGCTCCAGCCCCTACGGGAAGTGGCGCGCGAACCAGACGCACACCCACATCGAGGAGTTGGTGGCGCTACTGGAGGACTGGGGCGGGCAGTTCATGATCGTGGACCACACCTCGCACATGATGACCGACTGGAACCGCTTCGTGCCCGACTACACGCGCCTGGTCGAGGTCTACTCCTTCTTCGGCGGCTCCGAGGCCATGGACGTGCCCTTCCCGGTCGGTCCGCTGCAGGAGGGGCGCACGGCGCGCGATGGGCTCGACCGCGGCTGCATCGTCGGCTTCACGGCGGGCACCGACACGCACATGGGCGCGCCCGCCGCCTACCGCGAGACCAGCTTCGGGCGCGGGAGGGTCCCCGGGCTGACGGCCGTCTGGGCCACCGAGCTGTCCCGCCACGCCATCTGGGACGCGCTGTGGAACCGCCGCACCTACGCCACGCGCGGCGAGCGCATCCTGCTGCACACCTGGCTCAACGGCGCTATGATGGGCCAGGAGATTCGCCTGCAGGCGCCGGACGAGACGCGGCGAATCGCTCTATCGGTGGCGGGTACCGCGCCGATCCAGCGCGTGGACCTGATCCACAACTCGCGCACCCTGGAGAGCTGGCCCGGTGGCGACTCGCGGGAGGTATCCGTGCAGTTCGAGCACGACGGGCCGATGGCGGAGCTGCCCGACGCCCCGGGGCTGGGATACTACTACGTGCGTGTGATGCAGGAGGACGGCGGCGTGGCGTGGTCCAGCCCCACCTGGGTCCACCTGCCCACATCGGCGCCGTCCGCCGGCGTGGAGGAGTGATCGGGACGTGCATGGCTGGCGAATCGGCAGGATCTTCGGCATCAACATCGAGATTCACTTCACCTGGCTCATCATCTTCGGCCTGATCCTCTCGGCGGTGATCCAGCAGATCTCTGGGGAGGCGCCCCAGGCCTCGCGCGCCAACCTGTGGATCACTGCGGTCATCACCACCCTCCTGTTTTTCGTCTGCCTGATCCTGCACGAGCTCTCTCACTCGCTGATGGCGAACCGGCTGGGCGCGGATGTCTCGCGCATCACGCTGTTCGTCTTCGGCGGCGTGGCGCAGATGAAGCGGGAGCCCGACAGCCCCGCCAGCGAGTTCAAGGTGGCCATCGTCGGGCCGCTGACCAGCGCCGCGCTCGCCGGGATCTTCTACGTGCTCCACATCGCACTCAAGTCACTCGGCGTGTCGCGCGTGTGGTGGACGGCGGCCGGCTGGGTCGCGACCATCAACCTGGCGCTGGCGATCTTCAACATGCTGCCCGGCTTCCCGCTGGACGGGGGGCGTGTGCTGCGCTCGATCCTGTGGAACGCCTGGAACAACCTCGAGCGCGCCACGCGCGTGGCCTCGACCGTCGGCCGATGGTTCGGCTACGGCATGATCTTCCTCGGCTTCCTGGCGGTTATCGGTGGGCAGTTCGGGGGACTGTGGCTGGTCGCGTTGGGCTGGCTGCTGTCGAGCGTCGCGGCGGGCAGCTACCAGCGCATGCAGCTCCAGCAGGCCCTCGGCGACGTCTACGTCCACGACCTGATGAGCAGCCCGGTTGCCACGATCCCTGCCGACGCCGGCCTCGACCGGGCGGCCCACTATTACTTCATGGCCGCCCGCTTCACCGCCTTCGGCGTGGAGGAGGGCGGAGAGATCGTGGGCGTGATCCGCATGGAGCACCTGCAGCAGGTTCCCCGCGAGCGGTGGGCCTTCACGCGCGTCGGGGACGTGATGATGCCTCTGGACCGGGACAAGATGACCATAGACTCCGACGAGGAGGCCGTCGAGGCCCTGATGCAGATGGCCCAGAACGACTGCGGCCGGCTGCTCGTCACCGACCACTCGGGCAACATCATCGGCATCATCAGCCACAGCGACATCGTCCGCCTGGTCAAGGTCAGGGGCGGGCTGGGCCTGTAGGCCGCCCGGGCCCGGCCCGGTTCGCAGGCGACTGGTGCCGCGCCCAGCGCCTGCTCCTACCGCGTCGCGGCCCACCCCTCCCTGCACA
Source organism: Candidatus Zipacnadia bacterium (assembly GCA_029820945.1). GTDB lineage: Bacteria > Armatimonadota > Zipacnadia > Zipacnadales > UBA5352 > JALGUJ01. Next base: position 8,789 of record JALGUJ010000004.1, read on the forward strand.
GCCCCGAGGTGTCGCCGCCCGTCGCCCCGCGCTCGTCCCACCAGATCAGATACCACTCGACGTCGCGCAACGCCGGCAGGTCGCTGATGCTCGCCTCGTGGGCCTCGCCAGCGGCGAAGTGTCTGCTGCGCCACCGCGCGTCGCCCGGAACGCGGTAGTGCAGCAGGCCCTCAGTCGGGCGATCGGTCGTCCACGACACCGCCAGAGCCCCGTCGGCCCGGGCAAACTCAGGGCCGGCCGTCAACTCCGGCGGGTCGGAGCCGCAGTGCTCCGCCACCGCATCCATGAGCCGCGAGCGCACGTCCTCGAAGGCCGCGAGGTCACTCGGGTCGGCAAGCGCCTCGTCCACCAGCTCATCGGCCAGCTCCTCGTGGCCGGCCTCGCGCAGCAGGTGCAGCGCCTTGTAGTCCTCGCGGCCGTCGCGCGTGGCCTCCCAGCGGCGGGAGGTGACCGGCTCGCCAGGGCCGTCGTAGATCGTGCCGCAGTCGGCAATCTCGCCGTCGAAGTCGTCCCACGGATCGCCGCGCCAGGAGTTGTAGGCCCAGAAGCACGAGCCCTGCACGCCCAGGTCCCAGACGCGCCATTCCTTGAGCCGATAGTAGTCCAGCGGGTCGAGCGACTTCATGTTGGTCGAGCAGGTGTACGTCCACACCGGCTCGCCGCGCTCGGCGATCTCCGCGTAGAGCTGCCGCACCTCCTCCGACCAGTCGCGGTGATACAGCGCGCTCTGGTGCGGGATCCACAGGTCGATGACGGGGTCGAGCATGCGCACCTCGTCCGGGTTCTGCGCCCCGTCCATGCACAGGCGCATCTCCGGCACCACCTCGCGCACGAAGCCGCCGGCCTGCGCGGTCATCTCCGCGTTGTGGCCGGTGGCCTCGTCCCAGAGCTGCACCGCGTACTCGTCGTAGTCCATGCCCATGTCCTCGCGCATGTGGCGATCGAACTCCAGCAGCCAGGTCCGGAAGGCCTTCTGCCACGGCTCGGACATCAGCTCCCAGCCGTAGCGCTCGTGGTAGCGCCGGTGGAAGTCGCGGACGATGCCGTAGGAGAAGAGCACGATCCCGCCTCGCTCCCGCGCATGGCGGAGCTTGACCTGCAGGAGCCTGTCGTAGCCGGACCAGTCGGGTTCGGTCCTGGGGTTGCCCTCCTCGTCGAACTCCAGGCGGGGGTAGGTGTTCATCAGGAAGGTGTTGTTGTGGTGGGCGACGAGGTCCTGCACGTAGCGCTCGTTGCGCGCGTAGTCCCAGTTGAAGACCGCGATGGGCATCAGCTCAGGCAGTCGCACCGCCAGCACCGTCAGCCGCAGCGGCACCGCCTTCTGCGGTAGCTCCCGGTCGAAGGGCTGCAACCGGATGCTCCCGACGTAGTCGCCGGGGGGCAGCGCGGAGGTGTCCAGATTGAGCCAGATCTGCCGGCTCTCGCCCGGCGCCACGCGGATCACCCGCGCCTCGTTCATCTCCGGCAGCGGGTCGGCGACGGTCCTGCCCACGCGCAGCTCCTGGTACTCGGCCTGGTGGAAGGTCACGCAGGTCGGCTCGAAGGCCACCTCCTCGACGCCGCCCTCGACCAGCCGCACGCTGTGATAGCGGATGGTGCCGCCCGCCGCGCTGGCCAGGCGCAGGATGACCTGGTGCAGGGGCGATTCGGGGGCCTCGAATGAGACCATGTACTGGTCCCGCGCCGAGCGCGGCGTCAGAGGCGAGAGAGACTTCGACCATGTCCACCCCTGGTTGATGATGTGCGTGAAGCCGCTGCCGCCGGGAAGGTCCTGGGCGGACATCTCGGCGATGAGCGTGTAGCGCGTCCCGGCCTCCAGGTCCACCCTCTGGCGCAGCACCGCCGTGGTCTGTCCCTGACCGGAGAGCACCAGCGCCGTGGAGCCGTCGGCCTGCTCCTCCAGCCCCCACGACCCGTCCCTGCCGGTCACGTGCCAGCCGTCGGGCACGCCGTCGGCGTCGGCGTCCTCAGAGAAATCGCCGTTGGTCAGCAGGCTCTGCTCCTCGGTCGCCTCGACGGCCTCGCCTCCGGCGAGTCGCAGGTCGCCCATGGTGACTCGGCCCTCGAACGGCTCCTCCGAGAGGTTCGTGATGATGAGATCGCCCGACTCCACCTCGTTCCCACAGGCGACCAGGCGAATCGTGGCGTCCGGCTGCAGCGTCGGCGGCATCTGCTCGCGGTCGAGGCCCAGCAGCGGCGACTGCGTCCACACGACGTAGGCCAGCCCGGCGACGCGTGCCAGCAGGCCTTGCTGGGTCGCCGACGCCCCGCTCCACTCCTGCGGCGGCATCGGCTCCTCGCGCGCCAGGTTGCCCTGCACGAACTCAGCGATGGCCGCGTTCGCGTCGGCGACCAACTCGTGCAGCTCCTCATCCAGCTCCGGGGACCCCGCCACGCGACTCTCCAGGGCCAGCGTCTGCTTCGCCAGGAGCGCTGTCCCGGGCTCGGGGGAGATGGAGATCGGGATGGCCTGGCGGAAGACCAGGCAGTCTCCCTCAGCCTGCTCGATGACCAGCCCCACCTCGCTGCCATCCACCAGCCGGTAGCGCGCCGTCCAGGCATGCGCGAGGCCCGCGGCTGGAGTCTCGGCATCCGGCGCGGGCGCCACGGTCGGCTCCGGCGTCTCCCATGCGCGCTCAAGCTCGGCCGGCCACTCGCGCGTCAGGGTACACTTCGGCGCCGCATCGCGCGCGCCGAACAGCATCAGCTCGCACGGGCCGAAGCCCGGCCGATCGGTCAGCCGCCACGCGACCCCCCCGGGCTGCTCGGCGAAGAGCAGCTCGCCGAACCGCTCGGGTACCAGGAACTTCCCGTAGGTCGGCGACCAGACGCTCAGCTCGGTGCCGCCGGTGGTGTGGCGCTCGCGGCCGATGTTGAAGCCCCAGATGCCGCCCGGCGCCGGCGCGCCGCCGAGGTCGGCCAGGGCGATGGACAGCTCGACCGTCCACTCCTCCTCGCCCACACGCGCGGCGGCCTGGACGTCCGCGTTCCACGACGCATCCCCAGGCGTCGTGTCGTCGTATATCGTGCCAATCGCGTTGACAATGACGTGGTGGAAGCTCTGGCGGTCGTGGTTCGCGTCGATGAAGAGCTCGACGCAGTCGTCGCGCCAGACGGGATCGTCGCGGTCGCGCGCGTCAGCCCGCAGCGACCGCACGCTCGGCTCCTCGCAGCGGGCGGCGACGTAGAGGCGCTCGGCGTCCCGGCAGACCCACGCCTGCGTGCGCGGCCCGGCCAGCCGCGAGGCATCGGTCTCGACGAACCCCCGCAGGATGGCCGCCGACCGCGACCAGCAGGCGTCATCGATGGCGCCGTCGATGGCCGGCGGCGCGTCGGTCATGCCGGCGGTGGCGACGGGCGTCGGGACCATGGGCGCGGCGACGAGCGGAGCGGCCAGACAGAGCAATGCGAGGACCGCAAGTGGGCGCATGGCGGTGACCTCCAGCGTGCCGCCTATCGTGACCGGGCTCAGGTTAGCCGCCGTGCAGGGGAGTCCTTCGTCCTTGGCGGTAGTAGGCCCACTCGCCGATACGCTGCCGGGGCTCGTATTCCCGCGCTCGTCCCTATGAGCTTTCCGCGTTCAGGAGATGGAGCGTATAGGTGCCGTCGGACTCGTAGAGGAGGAACTCCGCGTTCGTCGGGGGCATGGGCATCACGCCGGAGTAGTTCTGGCCGGGCTCCCCCCACAGCATGAACTCCCGACCGCGCTCAAGTGCCACGTACTCCCAGCCGTAGCGGATCGGCGTGGGTGGCTGCGGGATAGCGTCGAGGCAGCCGGGCACGAGTGCCTCAAGCTCGTCGGGGTAGCGCCCCTGGTCGCGCCTGTATGCCTCCAGGGCGTCGATCAGCGGTTGGGCGGTATGCGCGGCGGCGGCGAGCGCCGGCCTCTTCTCCTCCCACCACTCGCGCCATTGCCTGGCGATGATCCACCACCACGACACGACCGGGAGAGCGATCAGCAGGACGAGGATGCTGAGGAGCACGCCAGACAGCACCAGGTCGGGACGGCGGGTTCCCCACGGCCATTCTCGCGCATTGCAGCACCCCCGTCCGTGGAACCGCAGACAGCTCTGGGGAGCTGTCCTACAAGCGGCCACGGCGCAGTGCGAAGGCGCCGGCCCGGTCAGTGGATCGTCGGCTCCAGCGACTCGCGGTCGGAGCGCAGCTCGGCAAGGTGCACGGCGCGTCCGCCCTGCCTCTGGGAGCGGTCGGCGGCGACCAACACCGCGATAGCCTCCGCCATCTCCTCGTAGGCGATCGGCGGCTCGCCCGTCTCGATCATGGTCAGGAACTGCCGCATCATGCGCATGTAGAAGGTGTGCTTGCGGATCTCGAAGCGCGCGGAGCCGTCCGCGGTGAAGAGCTGGCCCTGGTGGCGCGGGGCCGGGTCGCGCAGGAGCTGCAGCGACGCTGACCGGCCGTCGCCGAAGCTCACCGCGATCAGGTCGAACCCGTGCTCGCCGAGGTCGCTGACGGCCTGCACGCCGGGGCCCATGACGGCGTTGAGCACGTCGGAGAGGTGGATGCCGTAGAAGAACAGCTCGCCGGGGCCGATCAGGTCCGCGTGAACGATCTCGTCATCGCCGATCTCGGCCAGCGCGGTCTCGAGCTCCTCCGCGTAGCGCAGGCCCGAGGCGGACATCAGCGGCGCGCCGCCCTCCAGCGCGAGGTCGATCATGTCGTGCACGTCATCGAGGTGCAGCGCGAGCGGCTTGTCCACGAAGACGGGCAGGCCCTCCTCCAGGAACGGCCAGGCCTGCTCCAGGTGCAGCGAGCCGTCGCGGGAGCAGATCAGGGCCGCGTCCACCATGCCCAGCAGATCGCGCGGCTGATTCACCACGATCTCGATGCCCCACTCGCTCTGAAGCTGCGCTATCCGCGCGGCGTCGTTCTGCTGGTTGCACAGGGCGGCCACGACGGCGCCCTCCAGGTGCGTGGGCTCCGACGAATCGGAGTTGAAGATGCGGCAGAAGGCGTCCACGTGCGTGGACTCGAGGGACACCACCCCGAGCTTGATCACTGCGCGTCCCGCCCTTCTCTGCGCCTGCGGCGCTCCTCGACCCAGCCCTCGAGGTTCCGCTGCGGCGTGCGCGACAGCGCCAGCGCCCCCGGCGGCACGTCCTCGGTGATGACCGAGGCGGCTCCGGTGTAGGCGCCCTCGCCCACCCTGACCGGGGCGATGAGGATGGTGTCGCTGCCGATGAACACGCCGTCCTCAATGACCGTGAGGTGCTTGTCGTAGCCGTCGTAGTTGCAGGTGATCGCGCCCGCGCCGATGTTGCAGTCCCGGCCGACGGTCGCGTCGCCGAGGTAGGAGAAGTGGTTCATCTTGCTCCGGTCGCCCAGCCGGCTGCGATTCATCTCGGCCGAGCTGCCCACGTGGCACTCGCGCCCGACCTCGCTGTTGCCGCGGATCAGCGAGAAGGGCCCAAGCTGCGCCTCGTCACGCACCGCACTGTCCTCGACCACCGTGTGGTCGCGCAGCAGCACGCCGTCGCCGACGGTCGCCGAACGCAGCACCACGTGCCCGCGGATCTCACAGCCGGAGCCGACCGTGGTCTCGCCCAGGATCTGGCAGCCCGGCCCGATGACCGTGTCGCGGCCGACGCTCACCGCCGCGTCGATGAAGGTCGAGGGCGGGTCGAGCAGCGTCACGCCCGCGAGCATCAGCTCCTCGCGAACGCGATCCCGCGCGACGCGCTCGGCCTGCGCGAGCTGCACGCGCGTGTTGATGCCCATGACCGCATCTGGGTCATCGGTGAGGAGGGCCGCGACCCTGCGATCGCCGCCGACGAGCAGCCCGATGGCGTCCGTGAGGTAGAGCTCGCCCTGTGCGTTATCGGGCGTCAGACGCTCAAGCGCCCAGTCCAGGGCCGCCGCGTCGAAGACGTATATCCCGGTGTTGACCTCGCGGATCGCGCGCTGCTCGTCGGAGGCGTCGGAGTGCTCGACGATGGCCGAGACTCCGCCGGCCTCGTCGCGGATGATGCGACCGTAGCCGGCGGGGTCGTCCACCTCGGCGGTCAGCACGGTGGCGGCGGCCCCGTCATGGCGGTGGTGCTCAACCAGAGCCTGGAGGATGCTCGCGGTCACCAGGGGGATGTCGGCGCAGGTGACCAGCACGTCGCCCTCGAAGCCCTCGAGGGCAGGCCGGGCGCAGATCGCGGCGTGTCCGGTGCCGAGCTGCTCGCCCTGCTCGCAGGCCACGGCGCGCCCCTCAAGCGCCGCGACCACGTCCTCGGCGCCAGCGCTCACCACGGCGATGGCCCGCTCGGGCCGGAGCGACACCCCCGTGCGCAGCACGTGGTCGATCATGGTACGGCCGCAGACCTCGTGCAGGGGCTTGGGCAGGTCCGACTCCATCCGCTTTCCCTCACCCGCCGCCAGTATGACGCACGCCAATGGCCGCACCGCCATCTCTCCCATGTCCCGCGTCGATGACGTGGAAGCGGCGGCCCTCGTCAGGGGGAGCCGCCGCGATGACTCATCGCGTCCGGATGCCCGACTGCGTGGCTACTCGCCCTTCCGGCGGAAGCAGTGGCAGACCGGCTCCTCCTCAGTCTCCGCCTCCTCCTCTGCCTGCTCCTCGGCCGGCTTCGGCTCGTACTCCACGCCCATCGTGCTGGCGATGGCCTCGGACAGGCGCTTCTCGTCGCCTTCGTTGTAGCCCTCGTAGTAGTGGGCGATGGTGCCCGCGCGGTCGATGATGAAGATCGCCGGCAGCGCGCGCACCCCATAGAGCCCCGCCACCTGGTGCGCCGGGTCGGGGACGACCGGGTGCGCGATCTCCTCCTCGCGCACCAGCTTCCGGATCTCCCCAAGCCCGCGCTCCCCCTCATCGAGGCTCACGGAGATCAGGTGCATGCCCTCGCTCGAGTACTGGTCGGCCAGGTTCTCCATCATCTTCAGGTGCTTGGCGGCGTCGCGGTACCACGTGATGAGGAAGTTCACGACGACCACCTTGCCGCGCCACTGCGACAGCGTGACGGTCATGCCCTCAAGGGTGGTCGCGGAGAAGTCGGGGGCCGCGACGCCGGGGGCGAGCGGCTGTTGCCGGGCCTCATCCTGGCACCAGGCCACGGGCGCAGAGACGCAAAGCAACGCGAGCAGTAGAGCGACGCGAGCTGTCACCTGTGCCACTTCCTCTTCGAGGATGGCAGACAGAAGGAGATTCGCCGCTAGAGGCCCTGAGACCTCCCCAATGAGGTGCGGTAGACGCCCGCGATCTCGGCCATCGCATCCTGCGAGGTGCTCGCGACGACGACGTAGCGGTGGCCGGCCTGCCGCCAGGAGGTCATGCAGTGGTCGCCAACCTGGCGGACGTCGAAGTCGCCCACCCGCTCGCTGACCAGCCACCCGGTGCGATAGGGGTTCCATGAACCCGGCCCCTCGAACACGGAGACCGGGCAGTCGCCGACGCGGTAGATGGTGTAGCTGACGACGGCGCCGTCGATGCGCAGCAGCGCGCTGTGGGTCTCGACCCAGCGGTCGCTACCAGGGCTGCAGCTCACCGCCGCGAAGCCGCCCGGGCCCGGCACGCTGCCGACGATCCCCGCAAGCTGCTGGTGGAACTTCGCCAGCTCCAGCGCGCGGTCGGCGTTCATCAGGTAGGCCGTGCTAAGGATCAGCGCGAGGCTCACCGCGATGGCCCCAAGGGCCGCGATGGCCGTCAGCCGGCGAGCGGGCGCCGACCGCCGCACGCACTCGCGCACACCATCGATGCGGTCGAGCCTCTCGCCCAGCCTCGCGCGGAAGCCCGCGGGCGCCTCCTGCGGCCGGGCCTCACGCTGCACCAGGCCCTTCGCCCCGGCGATGCGCCCGGCCTCGCGGCTGCAGTCGGGGCAGACGAGGAGGTGCGCGCACACGGCCTTGCGCCGGCGCTCGTCAAGCTCGCCGTCAAGCAGGGCGGATAGCAGCTCCCTGACCGCTTCACAGCTCGAAGTCATGCTCAGATCAGCCCTCGCGCCTGTGCGTACTCCCTCAGCCTTTCCTGCAGCAGCCCGCGTCCGCGGGCGATCCGCGAGCGCACCGTGCCGATGGGGATGTCCAGCGCCTCGGCGATCTCACTGTAGGACATCCCGTGCATGTCGCACAGCATCACGGCCTCGCGGAACACCTCCGGGATCTCGCTCAGCGCCTGCTCGACCTCCGCGTCGAGCGCGCTCTCGAGGACGGCCAGCTCAGGGTCATCCTCGGCCTCCGCCCGGGCGATATTGCCCAGCTCCTCGCGCGGGAGCAGATCCCACGTCGTCATTTCCGGGGTGCGCCGCCGCCGCCGGAACTCGTTGATGTAGGTGTTGGTGACGATGCGCAACACCCACGCCCGGAAGTTCGTGCCCAGCTCGAAGCTGTCGAAGGCGCTGTAGGCCTTCACCAGCGCCTCCTGCGCCACGTCCTCGGCGTCCGCGTGGTCGCCGGTCATGCGCAGGGCGGCGGTGAAGATGTCGCGCTCATACTTGCGGGCCAGCCGCTCGAACTCGCGGCGCCGGCCGGCCCCATCCTCACGAGCTGAGCCGATCAGCCTCAGCCTCATCCGGGGCGCTCCCCGTGCGGAGACCTCGCGGGCCTCCGGTGGTGATAACGTCACGCGCTATAGTGGTGGTTCCCAGGACGCCACCTGGTGTTGCCGGTCTGGTCGGCGGGGCGCTCGTCCGCCCTCGACGCAAGGGACTTGACCGGCCTGCGGATGTACTTGCGCAGCCTTCGGTACCAGACCTCCGCCGGGCGGCGAGTCTCAAGGATTTGACGCTCCTCGTCGGTGAGAAGGTCCGGAGCCACCACCGACTTGAGCTTGCAGATCGCCCGGCGGTCATTCTCCTGTACGTAGGGAAGCGCGAGGGCGACCAGGGGGTTGCCGCCCGACATGATGGCGGCGGCGAAGTCCACGATGGCGGGCTCGCCATCGGGGGTGACGAGGATGTTGTCGAGCTTCTCGAGGTCGCCGTGGGCTATGCCGCGCCGGTGGATCATGTCGATCAGGCCACTCAGGCGGTCGAAGAAGCCGGCGTCGAACGTTTGCCGCGGCTGCGCGGTAACCGGCGCCGCATCGATGTACTCGAGGACGGCGATCCACAGCCGCGGCATGGCGTAGACGTGGGGCACGTGGGGCAGGCCCTCAGCGCGATGGAGCGCGGCGACCTCGCGCCGGGCCAGGAATGCCCCGAGCAGGTGCTTGAAGATATTGCCGCCGCGGCCGTAGTCCTTCACCACCGCGTCCACCCCCTCCATGCGGATGTGCCGGACCTCCGGCCGCGCGCGCCATGCCTCGCGGAACACGCGCACGGTCAGGCGATCGATCTCTCCCCTGTGAAGGCTCGCCCACCGGTTCGAGGTCACGGCGCGTCATCCTCACTCCGCGGCTTGCGTGCGCGGCGCAAACCGCCGAGGGCCGTCGTCACCTGTATAGCGTCGAATGGACACTTCGCGCACTCCATGCAGTTCACGCAGGCGTGGCCCCCCAGGTCGGTGCGGGGGTCGATCCCGGCGGGACAGGCCCTGACACACCACAGGCAGTCCGTGCACCTGTCCGGGATGAACTCGATCCGCACCAGGCTGATGCGATTGCACAGTGAGAAGAGCGCGCCGAGCGGGCAGAACGAGTGGCAGAAGGGCCTGCGGACGAAGACCGAGGCGATCAGGAATGCCGCCAGGATCGCCATCTTCACATACCAGAGGCTCCCGATCAGCTCCCGGAGCTCGGGGTGCAGCAGGGGCTGGAAGATGCCGCCCTGGAGCGCCCCCTGCGGGCAGAGCTCGCAGAAAACGGACCTGTAGGTGAAATAGGGAAGGACCAGGCCGAAGACAACGAGCACGGCGTACTTGAGGTAACCCAGCCAGAGCGGCGGGCGCCAGTGCCTGCGCCGAATCCGACCCAGCAGGTCCTGGACGAGCCCGAATGGACAGAGCCAGCCGCACATTGAGCGCCCGATGATGGCGCTGACGGCCAGCAGCGTGCCGAGGACGTAGAGCGGCGCCAAGAGCGTCACGCGGAGCGCGGGCATCGCGTGCTGAAGAGCGCCCATCGGGCAGGCGAATGAGGCGGCGGGACAGGCCCAGCAGTTGAGGGCCGGGAAGCAGATGCCACGCAGGTCGTAGAGGAACAGGGCGTTGAGGCCGAAGGCGGCGACGAACTGCACGGCCCGGCGCAGTCTCAGAAAGAGCGGCGGGCGGTCATCCGAGTCGGCCATGGCGCGGTCACTCCAGGCCGATGCAGGATGTGCACAGGAGGCTCGCCTGGTGCTCTACCTGACCGTGCTGGCCGAGGTGCACGCCGTAGCCGATCATGGCGATGCCCAGGAGCGCGAGGGCGATCCAGAGCCAGCGCAGGCGGATCATTCACTCAGGCTCCGCAGGTACCGGCAGTCACGCAGGACGGCGGCGCGCTTGTCCTCAACGTTCGATGGGCTGAACTCCACGGCGAGGTAGCCGTCGTAGTCGCTCTCGCGCAGGCGCTCCACCAACGGCACGTAGTCGATGACGCCGTCGGCCAGGCCCACTCGCTCAACACGCTCCGAGTTCCCGTCGAGCGCCGCGTAGTTCTGCGCGTGAAGATGGAAGACGTGGGGCAGCACGTGCTCCAGGCGGGACAGGGGGTCGCCGTCAATCCGCGGCAGGGCCTGATAGTTGAGGCCGAAGTTCCGGCAGCCGACGTCCTCGACCAGGCGCTTCGCGCTCTGGCTGGTGTCGGCGAGGGTATTGCTGTGCATCTCCACCGCGAGTCGCATCCCCATCTTCTCGGCGGCTGCCGCGGCGTTGCGGCACTCCTTGACCGTCCGTGACCACAGGTCGTCCTCGGCATCGTCGGAGGCGACGTCACTGGCCCACACCCGGATGACCGGCGCGTCCAGGCCGGCCGCTATCTCCAGCACGTCCCGAAGCGGCATGCTCTCCGTACCCACTGCACCCAGGCGGAGATACGAGCCGAAGACCGCGACCTGGAGGCCGCGGTCATGCACCATCTTCCTGGCCGCAGCGACGCGGTTCGCGTCGTGCTCCTCCGATATGTGCGGTTCGCGCCCCCAGATTTCCACGCCGTCGAGCTGGGCCTCACACGCGAGGTCGAGGCTGTACTCCAGCAGGCGCTCTCTGAAGGCTATCGTGCACAGCGCCGTCTTCACCCGTCGGGTGCTTCCGCCTGACACCTGCTCCATACCTCTCTCCCCCACCACCAAGGTACGTCCTGCGGCAACAGCAGTCGGTCGCTCCGCCCCCCCACCTCGCGCCTCAAGGCTCGCACTACAGCTCCACGGGCTGCCCGCTCTCCGCGGACTCGTGGATCGCCACGAGCACGCGCGTGTTCTCAAGCCCATCCTCCGGACGCACGACCGGCTCACGGTCGTAGATAACGCAGTCGGCGAAGTGCCGTATGCTCTGAACTCCGAATCCGTTCGGCAGTCCGTGGATCTCGGTCACGACGGCAACGTCCGGGTACTCCGCGCCGCTCTCCGCGGTGAAGGTCTGTAGCATGCGGTGCGAGCTGGCGTCGGCGAAGGCCGTGCCCTCAGACCCGATCATCTCCAGCTTGAAGTCGAAGACCGTCGGCATCTCGGTGGACATGATCCAGCAGGTCTCGACGTGCGCGACGCCCCCGCCCTCAAGCTCACAGATCGTGTGGAAGAAGTCCGGCGTATCGATCCCCCGCTCGGCCAGGACACGCGAGCGCGAGACGGAGTAGACGCGCACGACCTCATCGTCGAAGAGCCAGCGAACCAGGTCAACCGCGTGGCTGCCAAGGAACCAGATAACTGTCGAGTCGCCGGCCCAGCTCAGCATCCTGGTCGGGACGTAGATGGTGTCGTTGAGGCGCACGGTAAGCACCTGCGGCTCGCCCATCTCACCTGCCTCGATCTTCTCCTTGATGCCCCACATGGCCGGATTCCACCGGTTGTGGAAGTCTACCATGAGCTTCACGCCGTTGGCGTCGGCGGCGTCGATCATGGCCTGGCAGTCCTCGACGGTGGTGGCCATGGGCTTCTCGAGGAGCACGTGCTTGCCGGCCTCGGCGGCCGCCACGGCGATCTCGCGGTGCAGGAAGTCGGGGGTGACGACGGAGACGGCGGCGATGTCGTCGCGCGCGAGGAGTTCCCTATAGTCGGTGGTCCAGGAGCCCGCCCCGTACTGCTCCGCTCGCGCCCGCAGCAGCTCCTCATTGAGGTCGCAGATGCTGGCGAGCTCTGCGCCCGGGTGCGTTGAGTACGTCTTGAGGTGCGTCTCGCCCCAAACGCCCGTCCCGATGACGCCGAAGCCGCAGGTCTCGCTCACGTTGAGCACCTCACTGACAGTGTCGTCTTCTCGATGAGCCCACCGGCGGTCGTTCCTGTGCCGCGCGCCGCCAACCGCGATTATAAGGCATTGCGAAAATGCGTGTCAACGACCCGTCCCGCGGCTCGGCAAGGCGCCGAATCACGCCCCGGAAGTGGCCCCTCACGGACCCTCCCAGCTCTCCCCCACCACAAACGGGAGGATCACGCGTGAGGCATCCAGGTCTCCGCCCACGTGCACCGTGTTCGTCGCCACCCGCGTTTCCCCACCGTCGTCGCGGTCAGCGCCCGTGTTGGGATTCGCCGAGAACCGCGGATAGTTACTCGACGATACCGCAACGCGGATCCGGTGTCCGCTGTTGACGATGACGCTGGTGCACCACAGGTCGACGCGGAGATCGACGACCTCGCCCGGCTCCAGCGGCTCTGCCTCCGCGTAGCCGTTGCGGTACCGCATCCTGCGGATGCCGTCGCACAGCAGGATGGAGCGCCCATCCCGGTAGACGTCGGTGAGCTTGACGGTGAAATCCGTGTCCGGGCAGTCGGAGGAAACCCTGAGCACCGCGGCGATATGCCCGGTGATCTCCCGGGGCCTCTCGAGCGGCTCGCTGGTGAAGACGAGCACGTCGTCGCGGCCCTCGACGCGCCTCCGGTCCATCGGGCCCTTGGGGATGTTCAGGTTCGCACCGCCGACGGTCGGCACCGGGTCGGCGGGATCGTACTCGAAGGAGAGCTCCGCCGGATCCCCCGGGACGGTCGCCAGTGATCCGTCCGCCTGCAGGTAGAGGGCGGTCTCGTCACCCTGCGGCGGCCAGGTGTCGGTCACCCGCCAGAAGTTCCTGGGGGCGCCCTCCTCACCGCAGGCGCCCATCACGTAGTAGTACACGTGCAACACCCCGGCCAGCTCGAAGTCGGCGCCCTTGAGGTAGACCTCGTGGAACTGCCGCTCATACTCGAACGGCGCCCCGGAGCTGTTGTCCGGAAACTCGAGCTCGCCCTGCACCCGGGAGCCGTGCACCCACGGGCCGATGATGAGGAACTGCCTGCCCGGCGCGTCCTCGCCCCCGCCTTCCTGCAGGGCCTCGAAGCCGGCGATCGTCCCTCCCTGGAAGCAGTCCCACCAGCCGCCGCGGTGGGGATCATCGGCACCTGCACCCGGTCGGCGACCGCCGGCATGTCAACGGCCTGCCAGACCTCATCGTAGGACGGATGGTCGTAGGCCCGCTCGAGGTTCTCGGGGCGGAAGTTGTTGTGCACCAGCCACCCCTCGACCATCGCCTTCTGCAGCACGCCGCCGTAGCGGACCGCGTAGTGATACATGCCGGGCGCGGCGACCGTCGGCGTGCAGCAGCGTACATGCGGTGGCGCCGACGACGCGGCCATGTACTGGGTGATCCCGGCCGCGGACGAGCCCCGCATGCCGATGTTGCCGTCGCACGGGGGCTGCTCGGCCACCCATTCGATGGTATCGTAGCCGTCCTGGAGCCGCCCATGCGCGTCGGTAAGGAAGGGCGTGTCGCCGCCCTCGGACTCGAACCGCCCGCGCATGTCCTGGATGACCTGGGCGTAGCCCATCCGCACCATCCCTCCGGGGCCGCGCCCGTTCTTGCCGTAAGGCGTGCGGGTGAGCATCACCGGCCAGGGCCCATCGCCATCCGGGAGGTAGACGTCGGTCGCCAGGCGCACGCCGTCGCGCATGGGGACCATGAAGGTCTGCGGTGTCGCGGCCTCGCGCTGCGCCAGAACCACGGATCCGGCCGCCAGCGCGATCAACACGAGCAGCAGGAGTGGTCGTCGCATGCACTCACACCTTCCGCGCCGGGAAGGTATTGCGCCCCACCAGAGGGCATTCTACCCAGCAGGCCGACGTCTGCAACACGGGCTGCGACGCCCCTGCCCCGCGGAGGCCGCCTGGGATGCGGCCGGACTGATGAGGCATGCAGGCCACCGGAGGTGCCGCGCCGAACACCATGACAGGCGCCGCGGGCCCGCCCGCGGCGCCGCCCTGTCATATCGTCGCAGGGAGTGAGAGCCATGGCTCAGGGACCGAGGATCTACTTCATGAACCAGTCGCGGACCGCGCTTGGGTGGTTCTTCCGCGGGCCGTCCAGGGCGCGGGCCGAGGAACTGGGCTGGGACATCTGGGTTAATGAACGTGACGAGGCCATCGAGGCGGAGGAGTGGGCGGAGATCATCGCGGACGCCGAGGCCCTGCTCACCACCTGGGGCTCCCCCAAGCTGGACGAGACCATTCTCGCGCGCAACGAAGCCCTGCGGATCGTGGGCCACGTGGGTGGGTCGGTGGCCCCTTACATCGCGGATGAGGTCTTCGAGCGCGGCGTGCGCGTGTGCACGGCCAACCCCTTCATGGCGCGCACGGTGGCCGAGCACTGCATCATGCTGATGCTCATGGGCCTGCGCCGCGCGCACGACCACATCAAGCTGGGCACGCGCTGCGAGACGATGAACCACTACAAAGACTGGAAGGTGCGCGTGCCGCAGGACTGTACCATCGGCATCTGGGGCTTCGGCGACATCGCCTCGTGGGTGCTGGAGATGCTGCGGCCCTTCGAGCCCAGGGAGGTCCTGGTCGCCAGCGGGCACCTCAGCGACGAGGACGCGGCCGAGCAGGGCATGCGCCGCGTCGAGTTCGACGCGCTCTTCCAGCAGTCCGACGTCGTCTTCACGCTCGCCGGGATGACCGTCGCGAACACCGGCCGCGTGGGCGCCAGGCAGCTCCGGTCGATGAAGAGCGGGGCGGTGCTCATCAACGTCGGACGCGCGCCGCTGATCCAGCCCGAGGCGCTGCTGGAGGAGCTGCGGCGAGGGCGCATCACGGGCGTCTTCGACGTGTTCGAGCGGGAGCCGCTGCCCGACGATCATCCCTTCAATGAGCTGCCGAACGTGATCCTGAGCCCGCACTACGCCGGCACCGGCCGCGACGCGCAATACATGGCCGCGATGCTCGACGAGATCGACCGCTTCTTCCGCGGCGAGGAGCTGCGCTACGAGGTGAGGGCCTCACGCGCCCGACAGATGACCGACATGCAGGCCGTGCGCAAGGCCCAACAGGAGAAGTGACCGCAACCACCGGGCGCGGGTGAAGCCACGCCCTACCACACGACGGGAAGCGAGGAGCACACACTATGACTGACACAGGCGGCCTGAAGATCGGCTGGAGCCAGGTTGAGATCACGCCCCAGGAGCCCGTGCTGATCGCCGGCCAGTTCCACGCGCGCGTCTCGGAGGGTGTGCTCGATCCGGTCACGGCGACCGCACTTGTGCTCGAGCAGGATGGCACGCACGTCGTCTTCGTGAGCTGTGATCTCGTCGCCATCTCAGAGGAGCTGCACGCGCGCG
Organism: Candidatus Zipacnadia bacterium; assembly: GCA_029820945.1. GTDB lineage: Bacteria > Armatimonadota > Zipacnadia > Zipacnadales > UBA5352 > JALGUJ01. Next base: position 24,409 of record JALGUJ010000004.1, read on the forward strand.
TCGCCGAGCGCGTGCACCAGCGAGGGCCCGACCCGGCCAGCATCATCATGAACGGCACGCACACGCACACCGCGCCGGAGGTGCGCCTGCGAGGCGGCGCGGCGGGGCACACCGCGCAGAACGTCGGCGTCGAGCTCGACGTCATGGCCGTCGAGGATTACCTGGACTTCGCGACCGAGCGGATCGCTGAGGCCGTGTCGGACGCCTGGGACAGCCGCGCGGAGGGCGCGGTCGCCTTCGGCCTCGGGCACGCCGTGGTTGGGCGCAATCGCAGATGGGTGGACACGAATGGGCGCTCGACGATGTATGGGAACACCGACACCCCTGAGTTCAGTCATATCGAGGGCTACGAGGACCACAGCGTCAACGTGCTGTCAACCTATGGCGAGGGCGGCGAGCTGACGGGTGTCATCGTGAATGTGCCCTGCCCGTCCCAGGACACCGAAGGGCTGTTCGTCATCAGCGCCGACTACTGGCACGAGACGCGCGAGGAGCTGCGCGCGCGGCTGGGCCAGGGGCTCTTCGTGCTGCCGCAGGCGTCCGCGGCGGGCGACCAGTCCCCGCACCTGCTCTTCGACAAGAGAGCACACGAGCGCATGCTGGAGCTGAAGGGCCGCACGGAGCGCGAGGAGATCGCCCATCGCATCGCGGACGCGGTCGAGGAGGTCCTCGGCTTCATGGGTGGCGCGCGCGACGCCGCTCCGGTGCTGCGCCATGAGGCTATGACGCTGCAGCTTCCCCTGCGCTCCCTGACGGAGGACGACGTGCGGGCGGCGGAGGCGGAGGCCGCCGAGTGGCGGGAGCGATACGAGGCCGAGAAGGCGGAGCTCGAGGAGAACCCCCGGCTCCGTGACGACCCCCGCTGGTACGTGCCGGTCACCCGAAGCTACCGCAGGATGCGCTGGTACGAGCGCGTCGCCGAGCGCTTCGAGCTGCAGCAGCAGGAGCCGACCAGGCCGGTTGACGTGCATGTGGTTCGGCTGGGCGACGTCGCGTTCGCGACTAACCCCTTTGAGTATTACCTCGACTTCGGCACCTATATCAAGGCGCGGAGCCCTGCCGTCCAGACCTTCCTCGTGCAGCTTGCCGGTTCGGGCTCCTACGTCCCGAGCGCGCGATCCATCGCCGGCGGCGGCTACGGCTCGGTGCCCGCGAGCACGCCGATCGGGCCCGAAGGCGGACGCCAGGTCGCCGACACGACCATCGATGTGCTCCGGCAGATGTGGAACGCGAGCTGACCGGTGTTGTTCGAATCGGTGAGGGTGCGCCCCGGCGCGTCCCCGGCTTTCGGTTCGACATCCATTCGGTTCCGGCATCTCGTCGCACCGCGACGAGATGCTTCGCCGACAGGTAGAGGAAGCCCATGCGCAGACACGTGGTTGCAGTCGTCTCAGTGATGCTGGCAGCATGCCTCGCCGCACCCATCTCCGCTCAGAGCTGGCGCATCGCCTACGGCGGCGGCCGCATCACCGGGTACGTCGGGCTGCTGGCGAAGTCCGGCCTCCCCCGCCAGTTCCTCAACGACGAGGAGCTGGCAAGCCCGGACGTGCTCAAGGACTACCGCGTCGTCATCGTGACCTCTCCGGTGAACGACGCCTCAGGCGTATCACGCGCGCTCGAGCAGTTCGTGGCCGCGGGCGGCATCGCCATCACCGAGGCGCAGATCGGGCCGTCGCCCCAGGTCCTGCCCGGCAAACGGCTTGGGCCGAAGCGCAGCCCGAACATCATCTTCGAGCGCTGCGACCACCCCATCAGCAGGGCCATGCACGGCACCGGCGTCGTGCCCACCTCCGGGTGGCAGGGCATGGCGATCATCCCCGCCAACGATGAGGATGCCATCGTCCTGGCCGAGTTCACCGACGAGGGGGTGCCGCAGAAGTACCGCGGCAAGCTGACGGGCGGCAGGAAGCATGTGCCGGCGGCGCTGCTGATCGAGCACGGCGAGGGGGCCTGGCTCTACTTCGGCGCGCCGGTCGCGGTCTCGCTGGCCCTCCGCGGGCCGCAGATGCAGCCGGGGATCCTCAAGGCCCTGGAGCTGCTCAGCGACGGCGCGCTGTCTCCACGCTTTGCGCACCTTGGGCCGGACCGCCGCATTCTGCCCACGGTACAGTGGGAGGCGCAGACGGAGGAGACCGCATCCCGTAGGGCCCCGCGCGATGCCGAGCCGACCGACCTGCCGGAGGGCTTCGAGCCGCTGGATCTGCCCGAGGACGCCCCGCCTGACTTCCTCGTCACCGGCCGCCTTGCGCCCGACGCGCGGGCCGAGCTACTGCTTCCCTGGTACAACAGCGAGTGGCATCGTCGCCTGGAGATCGGCGGCGGGCGCCTGCGCCTCGTCGAGGTCAAGCATGGCCGCGAGCGCGTCGTGGCCGAGGTGCCGGGGCCGCCCGTGGCGGAGGCCGGCTCCCGCGTGGACATACGTCGGAGGCCGACGAGCCTCACCGTGTTCGTCGATGGGCGCGCGGCGATGCTGGCGCCCCTGGAGCCGCTGGCCGGGACTATGGGCGCGCGCGGACTGGGGGACGCCTTCTTACAGCCGACCGCTCCCGTGGTCTTCGAGGACAACTTCATGCGCTCGGAGGGCGACCCCAACCCGTGGGAGACGCCGGCGGGAAGCTGGCGCGTCCACCAGGTGGAGGGCGACGCGGAGTACGGCGCGAACCCCTTCGCCTTCCAGGCGGAGGCGGGCAGCGACAGGGCCACGGCAATCGCCGGCTACGAGTTCTGGGACGACTACGACTTCTCCTGCGCGGTGCGGCCCGACGCGAAGGCCGCCGCCATCATGGCGCACTGGCGGGCCGACGACGATCACGTCGCGCTGCGGCTGACTCTGCCCGAGCAGGGCGAGGACGCCACGGTCGAGCTGGTGAGGGTGCTGCCCGGCGGCGAGCATACTCTGGCGTCCGAGCCGGTGGTCGCGGCGCGCGACCGCTGGCATGAGCTGCGGCTGCGGATCTCGCGCGGGCACGCGGTCATCGGCCTGGACGGCAGCGACCTCGGGCACGTCGCCGATGACCTGTTGCGCGGCAGCGGCCGGATCGGCCTCCAGGTGGCCGGCGGCAGCGCCTGGTTCGACGACGCGCGGGTGGTGGACTGGGAGGCGACGCCGCTGCCCGTGGACGGCCAGCCCGCCTGGCGCGTGGAGCGAGGCAGGGCGGAGACCCAGGGCGACGCGCTCATGCTCGAGCCGACCGGGGCGGCCCGCGCGCTGGCGCCGACCGGCGAGTACGCCAGCATGCGCGCCCAGGCCCGCATCCGCCTGGGTGACGCCTCGCAGGCAGGGATGCTCCTGCGCTACCGCAGCCCCGGCGACCACTACTTCCTGGGCCTCAGCCATGGCGACGGCGTGATGCTGCGGCTGGCGCGCCGCCAGCGTGGCGAGGAGACGGTGCTGGCGGAGAGCCGGCTGTCCGGCGATCCCGACCGCTGGCGGACCGTCGGGGCCGTCATGCGCGGCAGGCACATCGCGGTCACCGAGGGCGACCGCGTGCTGTTCGAGGCCGCGGACGACGCCCTGGCGTGCGGCGAGTTCGGCCTGGCCTGCGAGGGTGGGCCGGCGCACTTCGCCCGCGCGACCTGCTGGCCGGTCGATCACGAGCTTCACCGCACCGACCCTCCCACTCCGCCCTACGCGGGGATCATCGACAAGCACACCTGGGCGGGCGCCGGCAGCGGTTGGGAGCCTGCCCCGGGTGATCTTGACCTCTGCTGGCACCGCGGGCGCTTCGCGGATGACGTGCAGGTGCGGCTCGGCGTCCACCGCGGGCGAGGCGGCGCGGCCTCGGCCACGCTGGCACTTGGCGACGGCCGCGACCTCTCGTCGGGCTATGCTGCACGGGCGAACCAGCCCTCGCTGACCGAGCCCGTCACGGTCAGCCTCACCCGGCGGGAGAAGCAAGTCGGCTTCGGCGAGGCGCAGGCCCGCGCCGGCGAGGGATACGCGCTCAGCCTGCAGCGGGTGGGCAGCCTGGTGGTCGCGCGGATCAACGGTGAGGCGGTCTGCGAGTTCCGCGACCCCGAGCCCCTCGCGGATCTCACACGCGTGGGCTTCCGCCGGGACGACGCGATCATCGACCCCGCGGACATCGAGGTGTTCTCGTCCACGGTGCGGACCTGGACCTTCAACACCGCGCCCGCCGACTGGCGCGTGGAGAGCGGCACGTGGGAGATCAGCAATCGCTGGTCGTGTTCGCCCGACTGGACGTGGCTCGCCGGGTGGAGCCAGCCGGGGGAGGCGCTGATACGCAGCCGATGCGCCGTCACCGGCGACCAGAAGATCGACGTCTACGTGGGCGCGAAGATGATGCCCAATCCCAGCGGCAGGGGCCACTACGAGGAGCTGCGCGACCTGCACTTCGGCATGTGCGGGGACGGCGAGGGCCACGGCTATCGCGTCATCCTCGGCGGCGACAACAACGTTCGGTCGCAGATCCTGCGCAACAACCAGCCGGTCGTCTCCACCACCTCGTATCAGATCCCCCAGTCCGAGCGGCACAACAACTGGCTGCTGGTCACGCTGCTCAAGAGCGGCCCCACCATCTCCGTACGCGTCTGGGATCGCGAGGTGCTCAGCTACACTGACGACGAGCCCATCGAGGGCGGATTCGTTTCCTTCGGCACCAGTCACAACGGGATCATCGTCCCGCGCATCACCGTCTACGGCAGGCGCGCCGAGGCCGACGCGCCCCTGCCGGAGGTGCACCCGTGACATCCCGCGCCCTGCCGGTGGCAATCTCGCTGCTGGTCACCGTCGCAATCGCCGCGGATGCCCAGAACTTGGTCGAGAACGGCGACTTCGAGGCCGGGCAGGCGCCCTGGAACCGCCCAGTCACCGATGCCCAAGCGCATTCGGGCGAGCACTCCATCGTGCTGGACAACAGCGAGGGCGTCAACTGGGCGGCGGTGGCCTACGGTCCGACCGTCCCGCTCAGACCCGACACCCCCTACCGCATCTCCGTGTGGCTCAAGCGCGAGACGGGAGACGGCTACCTGCAGATCGGCGGCTACCCGGTGGACGCGAGCGATGAGCGTCTGCGCACCGGCCGAAGCTGGCGCATGTTCCTCTACCCCATTCAGGTGATGACCGGAAGCGGGCTCGGGCGGTGGCGGCACTTCGAGAACGTCTTCACCGTCCGCCGCCCCGACTTCGCCGGCCTGAAGCTCCGCCTCATCCACCGCAACGCGAGTGATGTCATCTACTTCGATGACGTGGTGATCGAGGAGGTCGATCTCCCGCCTCGCCCGGAGTGGGGCTTCTCCGATGCCGTACTCTTCCCGGGCCAGCCGAGCGAGTTCGGCATGGAGGTGGAGAGCGCCGAGCGGACCGACCGCGGCGTGCGCGTCGTCACCACCGGCGCCCGGTATGAGTTCACCGACGACGGCGCCATCACCGCCCGCCAGCGCATCGGCGCCGACCGTGAGGTCGTCTACGTCCAGGCCGGCGGGCCCTTCGGCGAGCTCAGCATCGAGCGCCGGACCGATGACGTCTGCGTGATCATGGGCGATGAGCTGGCCTTCGGCGTGCAGGGCGACTCGCTCATCGCACTGGCGACCAACCGGGCGCTGGACCTCCAGGTCACGTCGCGCATCGGCGCCCGCCGGTTGGTCACCCAGGGTCCGCATCTGCTGGCGATCGACGACGACGGCGGCTTCGTGATCTCCGAGGACCACTCGAAGCAGTACGAGACGGTCGGCTGCGATCTCGCGGAGCTCCCCGTGCAGACAGGCGAGCCCGGATGGGGCTTCCGCTACAGCGTCGGCGAGCGGGAGCGCGTGGCGCTGGCCGTCTTCCCGCCGCGCGAGTACCGCTGGCAGGACGCCTTCGGCAGGCGCCTGGTCAACGTGACCGGCCTCATCGACGACGACACCATCCGCTACTACCGGCGGTACTGCTCCGTGTTGCTGCTGATGGACGCGGGCAGGCTCTACGACCGCTGCCGCGAGCCGAAGGAGGGTCGCGGCCCCTACGTCTTCCTCGACCCCGAGCGCATGCACCACCTGGTCGAGACCTGCCACTCGCTGGGCATGCAGGTCGTCGTCTACTCCAACACCCAGGCCGAGGGGCGGCTGTGGTACGGCGACGACACGGACGCCTACTTCGAGCACCTCCGCTCGGTGACGGAGGAGTACGACCTCGACGGCTGGTACTTCGACGGGGTCTTCACGGCCGATCCCTGGAGCGAGGCCTACACGCACATGCGGCGCGTGCGCGAGATGGTCGGCGAGGATGGGATCATCTACAACCACTGCACGCTCAACTCGCCACTGACCCGCGACGACCTCTACCTGCCCTTCATCGACGCCTACGCCACCTACCTCCTGCGCGGCGAGGGCCAGGCCATCCAGGGCGTGAATGACCCGTACATGCGCTGGGTCATCAACTCCTACCGCATCTCGAACGCCATCCCCACGCTCAAGTGGGACAAGATGGAGGACGCGGCCACGCACGACATCTTCCGCGCCATGCTCGGCTTCCACGGCCGCTTCCGCTGGGCCTACCCCACGGTGCCGGCCGACGACACGAGCTGGCGCGAGGCGTCCGAGGGGCGGCCCGCGCTGGACCGCGAGTTCCTGACCTACTACTTCCCGGAACTTGACCGCCGGCAGGCGCTGTGGCGGGCGGGCGAACTGGACACGTCCATCCACTGGCCGATCGAGGTCGGAGCCGCCGGCGACGGCGGGCAGTAGTCGTCGCTGCGAACGGGAGGGGAGCAGAGATGGAGCAGACGAGGGAGCTGCGTGTGCACGTCAAGGCCGTGGGCGAGCGGGACGGCCGGCCCTACGTCATCCTCGGGACTCGGACGAGGTGGGTGCCGATCTTCGTGGGCGAGAGCGAAGCGCGAGCGATCGGCATGGTCACCCGGCCCGACAGCTACGAGCAGGCGGTGACGGAAGAAGGTGAAACGCGCCCGATGACCGCCGACCTTGTGCTGGCCGTGGCGGACGTGGCCGGCCTCGAGGTCGAAAAGCTGGTGGTTACCGAGGTCCGAAGCCGAGTGTTCATGGGCGAGCTTCACCTCTCGGATAACGGCGGCACCGCCGTGCTCGACTGCCGCCCCAGCGACGGAATCGCGGTGGCGCTGCGGGCGCGGGCGCCGATCTACGTCACCGAGCTGGTCATGCAGCAGGCCTCCACGTCCCGAGAGGCGGCCGAGCGCTGGCTCGCGCAGGCGCCCGGAAGGGAAGATGCCTCCGGATAGCGCACCGGATGGAAGGTCCATGCCGGTGGACACGGAACCCTTCCTCCGGCGGGAGCGCGAGCAGGTGTAGCGGAGAGGAGGCGGCCAGCGTGCGACTGCGTCTTACGGCGGTCGTCATGGCTGCCGCCATGCTTACAGCCGGCCCCGAGGGGGACACAAGTGTGCAGAGCGACGGCTACCACGCGGTAACACTGCTGGACCTGGACAATCCCCTGTCCCCGGCCTGGCTGCAGCGGGCCGGAATCGACTACGTCTACGCCTCGGCCCCGCCACTGGAGGTCGGGCCGGATCAGGCAGCCGTCATCGCGGAAGGGAGCCGTGACGCCTGGGAACGCGTGATGCGCCTCTACGAGGGAACCGGCGTGAAGGTCCTCCTGATGGGCAATTTCTACATCAAGCCCGCGGAGGAGCACCAGGCGGTGGACTTCTGGGGCCGCCGCCATCCCATGGCGTGCTTCCGCAATCCCGGCTTTCAGGACGCGATGGCCGAGCGGATCGCCGATCTCGCGCGCGCCTTCTCGGAGTACTCCGCCTTCGGCGGCTTCGCCTTCGATGACGGCCCGCACGTGCGCGTGGACTGCTGCTACTGCGACCTCTGCCGCGAGCAGTTCGAGGAGCAGTACGGCGTGGCCCCACCCGCCTTCGAGCCCCGCGAGGGCCCGCGCCGCATCGACGACGACGACCCCACTCTGCTCTGGGAGCAGTTCCAGCGCGAGAGCTGGCAGATCTACCTGCGCACGCAGAGCAAGGCCGTGCGCTCCGTCTCCGACGACCTGTTGATGGTCACGATCCCATCGGACAGCTACTTCTACGGGCGCTTCCTGAATGTGGACGTAGCGCCCGAGGAGACCCGCCTCGGCCACGGCGGGCGTCTGCAGCGCATCGAGCGCATCCAGCCGCGCCTGTGGACCATCTTCCAGAGCTTCCCGCTCGCTCGCCTGCCCGAGGCCGATGAGGAGGGCCTCCAGCCCTGGGCCGTGGGCGCGCACATCACGGCCGACTCGCCCAAGATGCTCATGCAGTGCGAGGGCCCCTACGCGCCGACGTACGGACGGGTGCAGTACATGAGCCCCGCCGAGATCGAGCGCATGGCCAGGGTCACGCTGACCGAGGGGGCCAACGCGATCTGCTACTGGACGCCCGGCCCACAGTTGCCCTACTACCCGGACGCGTTCGACGCCATGGCCGAGGTCCACTGCGAGGTCGAGCAGATCGGCGAGGAGCTGGCACGCCGCCGGCCCGTCCCGGCCGCCATCGGCTTGCTCTACTCCACGACTACCGAGGTGCTTGAGCAGGCCTGGGTGGAGAACACCTCCGAGCGCTGGCGACACCTCCACGCCTTCGAGGGGCTCAGCTACGCCATGCGCCGCTCCAACGTGCCCTTCGACATCATCATGGAGGACGAGCTTGACCCCCAGCGCCTGCGGGGGCTCGGCGCCCTGGTGCTGCCGGCCGTCCGCTTCCTGACCGACTCGGCGGCGACCATGATCGAGCAGGCCGGTGCCGAGAGCGCCCTGCGAGTGCTGGCGGCCGGCCAGTGCCTGCCCCTGCGGGGGATGGTCAACAGCGGCTGCGACCCCCTGATCTGGCACAACTGGGCCCGGCGGGGCTACCGCCAGGAGAGGCACGCCAATGAGCAGTGGCACGAGTTCCGCAACGTGCTCGCCCACCAGCTCATCCCGCTGATCCAGGCGCCCGTACGCGTCTACTCCGAGCGCGCGGTCGGCCGGCTCTTCGACATCGGCGACGGCCAGATGATGCTCATGGTCGCGAGCTGGGACCTCGAAGAACTGGGCGAGGTCGCGGTCGAGGGCAGCGGGCGCGCCACCGACATGCTCAGCGGCCGGGAGATGGGCCAGGTGGCCGACATAGGCCGGCTGACCATCCCGCCCGCCGGCTGGCGCGTGCTGCGCATCTCGCCCTGACGGCGCCGCTTGGCGGCACCCGCCGCGCAATCCTCTCAATGACCATCCCGGGAGGTCTCTGCGCCATGCCCACATCACCCGAACGGGCACTGCTGATCGTGAGCCTGTGCATCGCCGTCTGCGCCGCCGCGGCAGCCGCACAGGAGATGGTCGTCAACCCCGACTTCGCGCCCGACGAGAGCGGCTTCCGGGCGCGGGGCTGGCGCTTCGAGGACTTCAACACCGGCGGCGCACCGCTGTATGACGCCCACGGTGGGCGTGACGGCGGTGGCGCGCTCGGCGTCCGCTGCGAGACGGAGAAGCAGCGCGGTGCCTGGCAGCAGCACGTCCCGCTGGAGGCGCGGCGCTACATCCACGCGTCCGGGTGGTACCGCACCGAGGCCGTTTCCACGCGCGGTGCCGCCACGCTGCGGCTCACCTGGCTCGCCGCCCTCAAGGGCTGGGAGTTCCTCAGCGACTCGCGACTGGCGCTGCCACCGGCTGAGGAGTGGACGCAGTTCCAGGGCGTGTTCGCAGCGGCGGATGACGCCGTCTGTGTGGCGCCGGAGCTGTTCAACTTCTTCGCCGCCGGCACGGTCTGGTGGGACGAGATCCATCTCCGGGAAGCGACGACGCAGGAGGTCAGAGAGATGCTCGCAGGCGAGCTGGACCGGGAGCCCCGCGACGGCGAGGTGCGGTACTCCCCAGCCGACGGTGACGCCACCGAAACCAACCCGCCCGCGTTCGTGTGGCTGCCCTCGGGCGATGTGAATCGCTACCTGCTGCAGTACGCGCCCGGCGGCGAGTTCGGCGGCCCGGACGCGGTCAGCGTCGAGAACTGGCCGCTGACCGTCTACACGCCGCACGAGACGCTCCGGCCGGGCGACTGGGCCTGGCGCTACGGCGTGCTGACCGATGCGGGCCCGGCCTTCAGCAGAGCGAGGCGGTTCACCATCCCGGAGGACGCGGTCGAGTTCCCGCTGCCGCGCATCGACGAGGTCGTGGCACGTATCCCGCGCGTCCATCCCCGAGCCTACTTCCACCGAGATGGGCTGGACGAGCTGCGCGGGAAGATCGCCCGGGACCCGGCCTACGCGCAGATGGCCGAGCCCGTCATCCGCCGCGCGGAGCGCCACATCGGCGAGGAGTTGTACCCCGAGCCCGACTACCTGCCCGACGGCGGGATCGAGCGCAGCCGCGCCTACCAGGAGTGCTTCCGCACGATGCGTCCATTCACCGCCGGTATGGAGACCTGCGCGAAGGCCTACGTGCTGACCGGTGACGAGCGCTTCGGGCAGGAGGCGCGCCGGCGGCTCATGCACTTCATGAGCTGGGACCCCGACGGACCCACCAGCGTTCGCGCCAACGACGAGGCCGCCATGGACATCGGCAAGCGCGGCCCGCGCACCTACGACTGGATCTACGACCTGCTGAGCGATGAGGAGCGCGAGACCTGCCGCCGGGTGCTCGGCCGGCGCGTTCAGCAGATGAACGAGCTGCATCGGCGCATGCCCTTCACCAGCAGGCCCTTCTCCAGCCATCCCGGGCGCATGATCGGCTTCGTGGTCGAGGACTCGATCATCCTCGCGCACGAGGTGCCCGAGGCCCGCGAGTGGCTGGACTACACGCTCCGGCTGCTGTGGTCGGTCTACCCCGCCTGGGGCGGGCCGGACGGCGGCTGGGCGGAGGGGCCCGGGTACTGGCACGCCTATGTCGGCATGCTCCAGCCTGCTGTACTGCTGCTGGACGAGATTGGCGTGCCCTTCAAGGACAAGCCGTTCTGCCGCAACAACGGCTGGTTCGGGCTCTATGCAGTGCCGGTCGGCGGGAAGATGCGGCCCTTCGGCGACGGGCACTCCGGCTCGGTGGGGCGCGGCGATGGCGAGGTGCTCTACCGGTGGGCGACCCTGTACCACAACCCGTACTGGCGCTGGTATGCCGAGCAGATGGGAGCCGGCCCCGGAACGGCGCCTGGCCAGTTCGGCTTCTACAACCCCGACCTGCAGGCGAAGCCCCCCTCGGACATCCCGCAGGCGCGGGCCTTCTGGGACATCGGCCTGGCGGCCATGCACTCGAACCTGGCCGACCCCGATGGCGACGTCTACCTCCTGATGCGCTCCAGCCCCTACGGCTCGGTCAGTCACAGCCACGCCTCGCAGAACGCAATCGCCATCGGAGCCTTCGGCGAGGCGCTCGCGATCAGCTCCGGGTACTACCAGCTCTACGGCTGCCCGCACCACTCGCAGTGGACGTGGGAGACGCGCGCGCACAACTCCATCCTCGTGGACAACGAGGGGCAGGTCAAGCGCAGCCCGCGCTCCCGGGGGCGCATAGCGGCTTTCGACGACCAGGCCGAGTACTGCTACGCCGTCGGCGACGCGACCGAGGCCTACGGCGGGCGGCTGAAGCGCTTCCTGCGCCGCGTGCTCTTCATCCGCCCCGACACCTTCGTGATCTGCGACGAGCTGCACAGCGCCGACGCGTCCACCTTCCAGTGGTTGCTGCACGCGCGCAACGAGATGGCGCTGGACGAGGGGGCGCAGAGCGTCCTCATCTCCTCGGGAGAGGCACGGCTGATCACGCGGCTGTTGGCGCCGGACGGCCTGTCGCTGTCGCAGGAGCAGGGCTTCCCCGTCGCGCCCGAGCGCGAGGCCGAGGATCAGTACCACATGACCGCGGACACCGCTGAACCCGCGCAGCAGGTGGTCTTCCACTCGGTGCTGACCGCCTACCGCGAGGGACAGGAGCGGCGCATCCCGGCGGCGCGGGTGCTGCAGGGCGATGGCGGTGCGGCGATCGAGCTTCGCTGGGAGGATGAGACCGCGCTGGTCCTGTGGGCGCTCGGGGATGCGCCCATGGTTCGCGTGGGCGAGATCGAGAGCGAGGCCGAGGTCGCGGTCATCCGCCGGGACAACGCCGGCGAGGTCACCTCCGTCTACACCTGCGGCGGGACGGCGGTACGTGATGGCGGCCGGCGGCTGGATTGAGCGTGTGCGCTCCCGGCAGGCGCAGGTCAGAGGCGGCGCCGCGGCGAACTCGGCCGCGCGTGAAGCTCGTTGGAGGAGGCGCCGCTCATGGCCCACCCAGGTCGCCAACAGCCCGGCCCGCCCCAGGGGGAGGGCCGGTCTCGCTCGTGGCAGCCCCTCTGTCTGATCCTCGCCGTCGTCGGCGGATGCGGCTGCGTGGTGGTCATTCTGGCGGCTGTCGGCATCATCGGCGGCCTCTCCTGGTCGCTTTTCTCCCTCGAGGAGCATGGCGTCGAGCAGCCGGCGCCCGACGAGGCCGGGCCGGGGGGTCCCGGGGGCGAAGTGTGGGAGCCGGAGGGCGCCCCGGAGGCGCCGCTCCCGGACGCGCAGCCGCCAGGCCACGACCGGCCGGCCGAGCCGGGCGTGGCCTCGCAGCCGGGCGCGGACGCGGCCATGGACTTCGCGCGCACCCGCCGCTCGGACTGGCAGGCGACCATCACCGGCCACTCGGACGACTGGCACACGGTGCGGCTCGCGATGAAGCCGCCCGACTCCGACGAGTGGACGACCTGGCTGGAGCTGCAGTGGTCCCACGCCCTGCAGGCCTACATCCTCATCGACGAGGGCCCCATCGCAGTGGAGGACGGCGGCGAGGAGATACCCGATATCTACCGGCCCGGCGAGCAGGTCGCCGTCGAGGCGGCGCTGGGCTACGCGGAGCAACCCGACTGGGTCGCGAAGGTCGTCCGGAGCAGCGCCGACTGGCGCACCGCAACCCTCTGGGTCGGGCCGCCGGCCTCCGAGTGGGTCTGGGAGATCAAGCTGCAGTGGAACGACTCGCTGCAGTGCTATGAACTGGTGTCGATGGAGGCGATAGAGTAACCCGGGATCTGAGGAGGCGCCCGGCGATGCCGAAACAGGTCATGGAGCGGCGCGCATCGGACAACGTCTACCTCCACAGGGACTTCCACGGTGCGCTCAGTTCCGGGCTGATCTACCTCGAGGAGCGCTTCGGCCCCGAGGCGGTGCGCGAGTACCTGCGGCGGTTCGCGCTCGCCTACTACGCCCCCCTGCGCGAGGAGCTGCGGGAGCGCGGCCTGCAGCCCATCGCCGAGCGGCTCCGCCGCGTCTACGAGGACGAGGGCGGGCAGGTCGTCGTGGAGCTGAGCGAGCGCGAGCTGGTCGTCCGGGTGGCGGCCTGCCCGGCGGTCACGCACATGCGCGGGCATGACTACCAGGTCTCGCCCCTCTGGCATGAGACCATCCGCACCGTCAACGAGGCCATCTGCGAGGGTAGCGCCTTCGACTTCGAGCTCATCGAGTACGACGAGCTGACCGGCGCGAGCACGGGGCGCTTCTACCGGCGGGAGGGGGCGGGGCGGCAGTGATCTCCTGCACCGAGTTCATCCCCGCCTACAGCGAGCTGTTCCGCTACCTCGAGGAGCGCGGCGGCCGGGAGGCCGTCGTGGACTTCTGGCAGTACCTCTCCGACCACTTCCTCGGGAACCTGCGCGAGCTGGTGGAGGAGCACGGCCTGCGCGGCTGCTGGATGTACTGGTCGCATACCCTCAACGAAGAGGCCGCCGACTTCACCATGGAGCTGGACGAGGACGCCGGCGAGTTCCGCATCACCATGCACCGCTGCCCCTCCAAGGCGCTGCTGCTTGAGCTGGATCACATGGAGCCCTATCACGACTACTGCGGCCACTGCGACGTGCTCTACCGCCGCGTGCTGGAGCCGCTGGGCTACGAGTGCATCGCGGACCTCAGCGAATGCGACGAGGCCCGGTGCAGCATCCTCGTCCGAGAGGCCGCGGGGCGTCCTGGACGGCAAGCGCACCGACCCGTGGTGGGAGGAGTGCAATAACGCAGAGACCCCTGCCCCCCTCTGAGTCGCCTCCCGGCGAGATCCCGCCTCGACCGCTAACCCATCATCTGGCGCTGACCGTCTACTTCCTCGGCAATACCCTCATGTGGGGCGCGCTGCTGCACGTGGGCCTCGCCAGTCGCCTCAAGGACTGGTTCTCCGAGGAGCAGATCGGCTACTACCTCGGGCTGCTCGGCTTCGTCGGAGGGGTCGTGGGCACGGCCACGCAGATCATGATCGGTGCGGCGAGCGACCGCTCGACCTCCCGCTGGGGGCGCCGCAGGCCCTACATCGTGATCTCCACGCTCCTTTCGTTCGGCGCCCTGATGCTCATGGGCCTCAGTCGCTCCTACTGGCCCTTCGCCGGCGCGCTGGTGCTGGTGCAGCTCTTCACCAACTCGGCGCTGGGGCCGTTCACGGCCCTCCTCCCCGACACCGTGAACCGCCGCGAGCACGGCAAGGCCTCCGGCTTCATGGGCGTGGCCCGCCTCTTCGGCGACACGGGCGGCCTGATCCTCGGCGCGCAACTGCTCAGCGCCGGCCACCTGGACGCCGCTGCGGCGGGCGCGGAGAAGCTCGTGGGCAGCGTCCCTGCCGAGGTGGTCGCGTACCACGACAGCCAGTGGCCGATCATGTGCCTGATCCTCGCCGGAGCGCTGCTGGTGGCCATGGTCTACACCTGCATCGCCATCCCCGAGCGGCCGCTGGAGCGGCGGCCATCGGGCACGCTCTGGCGAGCCGTCACGCGCTCGTTCAACGTGGATATCACCGGTAACCCCGACTTCTTCTGGCTGTCGCTCTCGCGAGCTGTCACGAACCTGGGCTTCTACATGTTCCTGGAGATCGTCCTCCTCTTCCTCGCCTACGCCATGAACGTTCCAGACCCGGAGCGAACCTCGATGCTCATCCTGCTGCCGGCCATCGCCATGGCGGCGGCGAGCAGCCTGCCCTCGGGGATACTCTCTGACCGCATCGGCCGCCGACCCCTGATCTTCGCGGCGCAGTTCCTGATGGCGGCCGGCGCGGCCACCTACGCACTGGCGCCGAGCCTCATCTGGTGCTACATCGCCGCGATCCCCGCAGGGATCGCCTACGGCATATTCACCGCGGTGGAGTGGGCGCTGGCATGCAACCTCCTGCCCGAGGGCGAGGCCGCCCGCTATCTCGGCGTGTGGAACGCCTCGGCGGTGCTGCCGCAGATCTTCGCCTTCCCTCTGGCGGGCATCATCGGCAGCGCCCTGGCGTCGGTCGGGCCGCCGGGCTTCGGCTGGCGGCTGGACTTCGCCCTCGCCACCGTCTGTTGCCTCGTCGGCGCCTACTTCCTCAGGTTCGTGCGCGAACGTCCGCCACGGGACAGCGCGCCGTAACCTTCGGGGGCCCCGCCGCAGAACGTACAGGTGGAGGGAGGAGAACCCGGGCCCTCCGCCGAACGTCTTCTACGATAGGCGATAGTAGTTACCGTTGCAGAGCCGCAGGGGAGGCGCTGAGCATGAACCGCACACTCCCATGTGTCTTCGTCCTGGCTCTTCTCATGGCCGCCGGCGCAGCCTGGGCCCAGCCCATGGCGGCGCCGCTGGTGAAGATCCCCACGGTCGCGGTCATGCCGTTCGAGGATGCGGCGATAGAGGGCGACTACGGCTGGACGCACTGCGCGCGGCGCTGGGGGGCGGGAGCGGGCGTCGCGGACATGATCACCACGGAGCTGCTCAACGAGGCGGAGCGGTGGCGGACCTTCCGCGTCGTCGAGCGGGACCGGCTGTTCGAGGTGCTGGCCGAGCAGGACCTGGCGGCCGGGGGGCGCATCGACCCGGCCACCGCCGCGCGCGTCGGACGTATCCTCGGCGCCGACCTGCTGCTGACGGGCGGCGTCACGCGCTTTGACGTCGAGGACGACTGGATCGGCCTGCCCTGGCGAATCGGCATCGACGCCGAGCGCCACCACGCGACCGTGGTCTTCGAGGGGCGGCTGGTGGATACCGAGAAGGCCGGCATCGTCGGCCACGGCCGCGGCCGCGGGACCGACACGCGCTACGGCGCGACCGTGCGCCGCGGCGACCTGGCGGGCCTCGACTTCGGCACCAGCCACTTCCGCGAGTCGATGCTCGGACGGGCCAGTGAGCGCGCCGCCCACGCGCTCGCGCAGGAGATCAGCGCGCGCATCGACCGCCTGGTCGGCCCGAGCTGCGAGTGGCTGCTCGAGGGCGACGCCATCGTCGTCTACGTTGAGGGCGGCACCGTGATGCTCAACCGCGGCGCCCGCGATGGGGTGCAGGCCGCCGACGTCTTCGCCATCCGGCGCAAGTGCCAGGACATCTTCGACCCACTCACCGGCGAGCTGCTGAAGACCATCTACGACGACATCGGCGTGCTGACCGTCCGTGAGATCGAGGAGAAGGTGTCCAGTGGCGAGGTGGTGCCCGCACCCGACGCGCCCGGCGAGCCCCGGGTCGGCGACGTCGCCGTGCGCCTGGCCGAGACCTGAGCGGGCGGGCTCGCCAGTATGCGTGAGCTGCGCGCGGCCAACCGGGATGCAGCGGGCCAGCGCGGAGGCGGACGTCAGTCGGGGAGCATTAGCAGCAAGGGGCCAACCTGCTGATCGGCGATGCCGGCATCGGCGGTCACGACCCCGCGCACCTCACGCACCTCCTGCCGGTGGCGGTGGCCACAGATGACCAGCGCGAGCTTCTCGGACTCCAGCAGTGCCTTGCCCAGCAGCGGGCTGCCCAGGTAGGCTTTCGCGAAAGCGCGGGTCGGATTCTCCAGGTGATACTCCGCCAGCTCGGCGAAGGGGACGAAGTGCGTGACCCCGACCACCCGTTCGGCGCGGTCGGCCACGGCTCGCAGGTGCTCGCGCAGCCGCCCGGCGAACCGCGCGGCCAGCTCAGGAGCGGGCCGTCCCCAGTCGAGGTGCACCGCGTCGTTCCAGACCGCCACATGGGGCGCACCGTCGCCCTGCCAGATCAGCCCGTTGGCGGCGTAGTCCTCAGCCTCAAGCTCCTCCCAGTCCGACTCGGCCGCCCCGGGCACCGCGCTGAACGCCATCCGCTCCTCCTCGCCGGGCACGACCTGGATGGGGGTGACGGTGAGGCCCTCGCGCGGCGCCGCGCGCTGCCGGAAGCTGTAGTCGTACCAGCCCATGCAGCCGACGAAGGCGATGCCGCCCAGGACCAGCGGCTCGCTGTCGAGGTAGTGGAAGCCGTGCTCGGAGGCGATGGCCGGCAGGATCTCTTCGTAGACGCGCCAGGTGTCGAACGGCGGCTCGTGCTCCCACAGATCGTGGTTGCCGGGGACCATCAACCGCGGCCCCCGGAAGTCGGAGAACAGCGCCAGCACCTCGCCGACGTCGCGCCAGCCGCTGGCGGCCAGGTCCCCGGCGATCACCAGCACATCGGCCTCCGCCCCGCAGATCGCCTCGGCGACCGCCTCCACGCGCCCCCGGGTGGCCTCCTCGTGGTGCAAGTCCGCGACGGCGGCGATCCTCATTCCGCGACCAGCCCCGCGGCCGTCCGCCGAGCGACCTCCCGCCAGTCCGCCGGCGCGGCCCGGAAGCAGGTCACGGCCACCTCAGACTGCAGCGCGCCGCCCTCCCGCCACGGCCCCTCCTGCATCTCGACCTTCACGTAGAGCTTGTGGTAGCGCTCCTGGTCCCAGTACCCCGTCAGCGTGGTGGCCCCCTCCGGCCTGCTCAGGTGCCGCAGCAGGAACCCGGTGCGGCTATCGGGGATGAATGCGGCGGTCCAGTCCCAGTCCTCGTGCCAGTCGAGATCAGTGCTGCCGGTGAACTCGCCGGAGACCTCCTCGCCTCCGGTGGTGACGGCCATCCACTCCGCCGTCTCCGCCGTCACGCAGTGCATGAACGGGTAGATGACGGTCACGACCACGTCCTCGGTGGCGGTGAGGACATGGCGCTCGGTCAATACGCCACCCTCGAGCGTAAGCGTCGCCTCCAACTGCACCCTGTCGAGCATGGCGCGCTTCCTGAACTGCGCCCGCTGGCCCGTGTACACGGCGCCGTCGGTCATCGCCACCGGCTCGCCGTCCACCGTGAGGGCGACGGCCTCCACCTGCTCCACGCCGCCCTGCGTGTGGGCCGAGCCAACCCAGCCGCCCGCGGCGGGGATGCACACCACCGCTCCCCAGGCGCCGGTCGGCCCGCCGACCTCGACTCCGCCGCACAGGATCCGCTGGATGCTCCACCCGTGCGAGCGCTGCAGTTGCACCGCCATGTCCCCGCTCTTGACGGTCACGACCGCCGGCTCAGGCCGCTCATCAGCGCCCGACCCCGGCGGCGCCGTCAACGTGGCGGCAAGCAGCAGTCCCACTCTACACACGACCATCGCCCGGCCACTCACCATCAGTCAGAAGAACTCCCAGGCCTTGACGAGGACCTCGAAGATGCCGCCCAGGTACCGCTGCAGCCCCTCGACCACCACCTGGTCCAGACGCGGCTGCGCACGGCCGCCGGGGGCCGCTGGACCGGGCTGCCCCATGCCTACCGCCGGCTCGGCGCCCTCCGCCGGCTCAGTCGCCTCCGCCGCCTCGAGCGTGAAGCTGCTGTTCACATCAAGCGGGAG
This sequence comes from Candidatus Zipacnadia bacterium, assembly GCA_029820945.1. Lineage (GTDB taxonomy): Bacteria > Armatimonadota > Zipacnadia > Zipacnadales > UBA5352 > JALGUJ01. Next base: position 42,919 of record JALGUJ010000004.1, read on the forward strand.
TTCGGCGAAGCCGCCCACGGCCGCCATGCAGGTGAAGCCCATCTCAGCCGATGCCGAGGCGATGAGCCCGGTCGCCGGGGCGATGGTGCGCCTCATGCCCTCAACGGTGAGCAGCCCATTGCGGATCGTGACGTCACCCTCCTGCATCGGGTTCTTCGCCGTGAAGTCGGGGAATGAGGCCTGGATGTCCGTCAGCACCACGGCCTCATCCTCGTCGAGGCTCTCAAGCCGCGACACGACCTGCATGGAGACCTCGCCGAGGGCGGCGATGTCCTCGCTGCGATCGACCGTCCAGCTCTCCCCCACTTCGACGGCGCTCTCTGGAAGCTCCACGACTCCGCCCAGCAGCGCCACGAGCTGCAGTGGCACGCCCCCGCTGGCGAATATGTCCATCGCCTGCTCGCCGAGGCCCCCCACGCTCGCGAGGCGCCCCTTCTGGTCCACGCGCAGCTCGATCGGGTCGAGCGACTGCGGCTCCTGCGGCTGCCCCATCAGGGTCGCGGCCACCTCGCCGAAGCTGACGCGGACCGTGGCGACGCCCTCCTCATCCACCGAGAGGACCTCAAGAGTCAGGTCCGCCTCCGCACCGCCCGTCACCGCCAGCGGCACGTTCGCACCCATCTGGACCCGGTCGATCTGGGCGGCGAGGTGAGTGGCGCTCTCGGCTCCCGGCTCGAAGTCATAGGTAAGGTCCAGATCGAGCCCTGCTACCGCCAGGCCGCACGGGAGCAGTACACCCACCAGCATGAGGCAGCGAAGCGGCCTCATCGTCGATCGCCCTCCGTATCGCCGACAGCGTGCGTACTCTTCGTAATAGACCCTCCATGGCGGCCTCGGTTTCGGGCGGCCGCACCGCGCCGCGCCTGCAGGTCCCTCGCGCTGCGCTGCGAACTTTATGCAGCGGGGCGACGGGCTCTAAGGAGGCGAGGCACATTGCTGGGTGCCATTGTGGCAACGCGAGGGATGGGGGCTCTGCTGCCCGAGCGCGTGCGGGCCATCGAGCACGCACTCGCGCCCCACGCCGACCGGGTAGTGCTCGTGGGCACGGCGCCGGACGAGTCGACCCGATTCGAGCGCCTGCCCACCGCCACTGAGCTCGACGCGGTCGCCGAGACCCTGCACGAGGCGGCGGCCGATCACGCCATCGTCGTCGCGGCCGACGCCCACCACCCCTCTTCCGAGCTGATCCGGTACATGCTACAGGTGCGTGGGAGCTTCGACGTGGTCGCTCCCGAGCGCCGCGACGGCGCGTTGGAGCTGCTGCTCGCGCTCTACCATCCCCGCTGCCTGCACCGCATTGAGGGCCTGATCGCCGCGGGGGAGTCGGAGCTCAGCGCGCTTAAGCCGCTGGCGACCATCAGGCGGGTGGCGGCCGAAGAGGTCGCGAAGTTCGGCGATCCGGCCGAGCTGCTGGCGCGTGGCTGACCGCTACAACTTCATATAGTACTCCACGTGCGGCCTGACCTGCTCGAAGCCCACCTTCTCGTACGCGCGCCGCGCCGGGGCGTGCGAGGGGTCGAGGCCCGTGTGCACGGTCGCGTAGACCATGCCGGCCTCGCGCATCCGCCGCAGGCACTCCCGGTACTGTGCCGTGCCGATGCCCCTCCCCTGAGCCGCGGGGTCCACCGCGTTATTGCCGATCTCGCCCACGCCATTCTCCCGCAGGCGAAAGGTGCAAAAGCCCACGACCTCGCCGTCCAGCTCCACCACGAAGGCCTCATTGGGGTGCTTGCGGAAGTGCGACTCGACCGAGTCGGCCTTGCGCTCGAGCGGCTCGCCGGGATGCTCGCGCCGCCAGAGGTCCTCGCCCATCTGCTCGCGGAAGTGCTGGTAGATCGGCTCCCACGCGAGCTTCGCAATGCGCCGGATGTCCTCGATGTCGTCCTCGCGTGCGGGGCGGAAGACCGGGTCAGCCATCGTCCTCACCATCCTCGGGCAGTGTCCTCGTGCGGATAAGCACCAGCGCCGGCTGCCGCGGCTCGGGCCGCAGGCGCAACACGTCGCCCACCTGTGGCACCCGCCGGCCGGTCAGCAGGTCGGTCGCCTCCAGCCAGGGTCCCAGGTGCAGAGCATTGCGGTCGAGCGATAGCTCGAAGATCTGCTCCTCGTCGCTGCGGTTGGCGACCGCCGCCAGCACCTCGCCCCTGCGCGCGTGCGCCGACACCAGTGCCCCCGGCCGGTCCGCGCCGACCATCCCCTCCGCGCGCCAGAAGGGATACCAGCCGGACCGGTCAACGCCGAACTGCCCGCGGCCGTTCCAGATCGCCGCGGCCATCGCCACCGCCACGCTTCCCGCTACGGGCTGCAACCCGGCGTCATGGAGCAGCGCCATCGACACGGCGTTGCGCATCAGCCGCCCGCCCTCAGCCGGAACCATCACGTCGCACGGCAGCCCGAGGCTCCGCGCCGGGGCGCCCGCGTGGAACTCGTCGGGCGTCAGCAGCTCACCGGCCCGGTCCGCAGCGCTCGTCACGAGCCGGTCCGCGAAGGCCACCACCGGCGCCAGTGTCCCCTTCTCGGCCTCCATGACCAGCAGCCCGTCCGGCCTCCGCGCGCGCACGACGCTCCGCAGGCGACCGACAAGCTCGCGCGCGGCCATGACGTCCCACGTCGCGCGGCGCCCTTCATCGCTCTCGTAGCCGCAGCCGTGAAGCTCCGAGGCACAGCATTGAGGCATCGAGAGGTCGCGCAGGTAGACGCCGTCCGCGTCGCAGGCGTCGAGCGTCTCCGCGACCGCAGCCACCAGGTAGTCGGCCCACGCGCCCGCCGGGCAGCCCATCGCCGGCCGCGCGGTGTCAGGACCATCGCCGGGGACGACGGCGACCTCGTCGCGATAGGCCTCCCACGCCGGGTCGCCGTCCAGCTCCGCGTCGGCCGCGAGCAGGACTTCGAGGCCCGCCGCGTGGCAGGCGTCCACGATCGCGCGCAGCTCGGCCACCACCTGCTGGTCCATCCCATGCGGCCGCGGGCGGTAGCGGTCGTCGTCAACCACCACTGCCGTCACGCCCTGCCCCGCGAGAGCCTCGATCGGCCCCGCTCCCTCCGTGCGGCAGCTCGCGAGCCAGTCGGGCGTCGCGCTCGCAATGCGGCGCTTGCGCCAGTCCTCCACCATCGGCCTCACCGGCGTAGCCTGCAGCGCGAAGCGCGTCTCGAAGCCGACGCCGGGCAGCAGCGGCCGATCGACCATGGTCACGACCAGTCGGGCGGTGTCCTGGCCGCGACTCATCCGGAGGGCCTCCGCAGGGGCCTCGAGCCGCCAGCCCTCGGCCGAGTCGCACAGCCACTGCAGGCCTCGCTCGTGGCTGCCGATCCAGACCGCGGGGGCGAACTCGCGCGACCAGTCCGAGCCGGGCGTCGCGCCGCGGAACAGGCCCTCCGCCGTCCCGTCCGCGACCTGCATCAGCCCGGCGCTCTCCGCGGCCACCGGGATCTCCAGCGACACCCCGTCCACCCGTTGGTTGCCCCTGGGGTTGATCCGCGTCTCCAGGACCATGAGCCCATCGTAGTGGCAGGTGGCGCGGATGCGAAGCTCAGCGGAGGGCGCCTCAGCAGTGATGGCGGCGACGGCGTGTGTCTGCGTGATCTCCAGCCAGCGAAGCTGACACTCCGTCCATTGCTGGCTGACGCCGCCCACGGAGCTCCGCAAACGCACCGGCCTCGCCAGCAGCTCGCGCCCGTTCGCCGTGACTCGTACGGGCAGGGGCCGATCACCGAAGTCGTAGACGCGCCCCCAGCAGCGGACCTGCTGCCCCTCGGCGATCACCGGCGTCCACGGCTCGGGCAGCCGCGCATGTCGGCCGAGGCTGTTGCCCGCCCACGCGGGCGGCTGGGGCAGACGAAGCGTCACCGTCTCACTCGCCAGTTCACCATCGCCGGCAAGGGCACTGATGGTCAGGACGACTTCGCCGGCCTCGAACTCGCTCAGGTCGATCGTCGCGCTCGCACTGCGGGAAGCCCCGGGGCCCGGCCTCAACTCAACGGCTGTAAGCCCCTCGGCGGATACCCGGTAGACCTCCGGGGGACTTTCCAGCCCCCTGCCGTCGATCGAGACCATCACCTCGCGGCGGCCCAGCAGCCGCCTCTGCGCGGTGATCGCGAGCGGCGGCGGCCTGAACAGCGGCATCTCCCGCTGCAGCACCAGCTCTCCCCCCACGTCGGTACCGGCCAGCCGCAGGCGGAAACGACCGGGTCTTGGAAGCTCGATCTCCACGGTCTCGGCGGCGGTGATCTCTCTGGTCTCGACCTCGGCGTCGCCCTCGAAGAGCGTGGCGCGCAGGCTCGCGCCGGGCTGGATGCACGGGGTGACACGCGCGGTGTCGGCCGACACGGCGAGGTCCGACAGCCCAATGGGCGAGGGTGCCCTGCCGAACACCCAGAAGCCGGGCACGGGGGGAGGCGACCATGACGCGGTCGCAATCTCGGGCGCGGCGGCGTTCACCAGCAGGTTCGCCCGCCATGCGTCGCCGGTCGCGGGCGCTCCCGCGCCGAGGCACGCAAAGGGGATGCGGGCCTCGCCCTGCCAGCAGTCCCGCCCGACTATGACCAGTGCGCGCCATGGGCAATCCCAGGACGCATCGCCGTCGCGGGCGTCGTAGAGGTCGCCGGCCGCGCTGATGGCGAACCGAAGCTCCGGGTCGTCGTCAGTGGGGCGCAGTCGCACCTCAATCGAGTCGTCGAGCCACACGCTACCGTCGCGGCCGCGCCTCTCAGCGGCGGGCACGCCATCGATCCGCCAGCAGAGCAACAGGTCCGTGGCGTCGTACCCGATTCGGCAGGCGGCCCCGACATCCATCGGCGCGCCGTCGTCGCCGACGAAGACATTCACGGTCGCGGCCGTGAGCCACTCGTCTTCTCCCACTCGGCCATCGACCACCGCAGAGTCCAGAGGGCCGATCTGCAGCAGGGGCGGGCTGAGCTCTTCGGCGCCGACCGCCGATGTCCCCAGCACCCACACGAACGCCGGCGCGAGACCTGCGAGTAGTCGAACCCGGTGGACTGCGCTCATGCGGCGCTCGCTCCCTCCACAAGCCCGATTCGCAACGAAAAGGGAACCGGAGGGTCTCCGGTTCCCCATGGTGTCTGCCTCCACGACCGCGTGCTCGTGCCCCTCGCGTGATCTCCGCGTCTATAGGCCCGGCTGCGGCGGGGGCGCATCAATGCCCTCGACGGTGAAGTCCACGAACTCCGACTGCGTGCGCATGCCCGTCCGGTCCCGCACGAGCAGTCGGGCGCTGTACTGCTCAGCGGCCTGCACGCCGCCTGGAGTCGGCTGGTTATCGTTCGCGGGGATCTGGTAGGTCACGCCGAAGCTGGCATCCACGTAGCAGTTGGCGAGGCCGCCGCAGGAGATGGCGGTGTCCGGGTTGGTGACATCCATGTCCAGCTCGATGATCTGGTCGCCGGGCGCGAAGATCTGTACGGTGACCTCACGCACGTTCACCCCATCGCCGTCGGTGACTGCCGCGGAGATATAGACCTGGCCGCCGGTCGCCGGCAGCTTCAGGGGGTTCACCCGGAAGCTGGCGATCTGCGGGGGCCGAGGCGCCACGACGACAACGCTGCCGGTGCGCTCGGCATCGCCCGCGTAGGCGCTGACCTGCCCGAAGCCGACCGCCTCAGCGGTGAAGACGCCGTCGGCGTCAACGGTGCCGACGCCGCCCCTCGCGACCCAGGTCGGCTGCAGGTCCTCCAGCGCCTCGTTGTTGGGCCCCACGAGTTGCGTGCGGTAGGCGATGCGGCCGTTCACGTCGATCGTCGCATCAACCGGATCGAGAAGAATCTGCTGCGGCCTGGGAGTGCCCAGCGGAAGCACCGCCAGGTTCACGGTGGTCGTCTGTCCGACCGTCAGCGGCACCCGGGCGTCCGCGGTGCCGTAGTCCTCCGACTGCGGCGTCTGCACCTCGACAGGCCACTCACCGGCGGGCAGGTTGTTGATGGTGAACCTGCCGTCGGCACCGCTCACTGCGCTGCCGCCTGTGCCCTGGACGGTAACTACCGCGTTGGGCACCGTGATGCCGGTGTCCGCAGCCGACACGACGGTGCCGGTCAGCGTCGCGGTGCCGGTCTGCGGGGCCGGGCCACCGTCCCCACCGCCATCACCGCCGTCACAGCCCAGAGAGATAATGGCAAGCGCAACTGTCAGTCCGGTCAGCCAGCCCAGCGCAGATCTGCAATGCATGTCTGCTTCGCCCCTTTTTCGGGGTGTTCGTATGACCAACTGGCATTGCGTCAGCGCCGTATCGCCAGCGTGCGCACCGCCTGTGTGCGCGCGCCTCCGTCCGACGCCGCCTCGACCTGTACCAGATACATGCCACTCGGCACGGCCACGCCGGCCTCCGAGCGGCCATCCCAGAGCACCTGTGATGAGCCCGCCGGTCGCAGCCTGCCGCGCTCAATCACCCTGATGGTGCGACCCGCTATGTTGAGTACCCTCACCGTGCATTCGGCCGCCGTGGAGAGGGTGAAGCTCATCTGCGCGCCGCCCGCCCGGGTAGGCTCCACGCTCAAACTAGAGAGTGTAAGCGCTCCGGCCGCTTGAGTCAACCTCAGAACCATCGGCCGCGACCACTCATCCTCCCGCAACTGAATGGTGTGGCGCGCCTGGCGTCGGAGATCCACCACGGCGCCCGTGGCCTCATCGCACAGCGCGACCGCGTATCCGCGCGGTATTTCGCCGGGGTCGGGGCACCAGACCTCCACGGTCTGCCCGGGCGCGGCCTCGATCACGAGCTTCCAGGTCGCCTCCGCGCGCTGGGTTGGTGCGAAGATGCCCGCCAACCGCCGGCCGGCCGCCGCGCTGTCAAGGAAGTACAGGTCAACACCCCCGGGCGCCGGTGGCGGGCTCTCCAGGGCTGCGGCCGACCCCACGCGAGATGAGACGCCGAAGTAGTTGTCCCGGTCGCTACCGCCGACGCATCGGGCGCACAACTGCGCCATCCACTCGTCCTGCGTCTCGTCGATGTCCGCCGCGAGGCTCTGGATCGCCACCACCGAGCCCGGCCGCGGCAGCGTTAGCGAACAGGGCTTCTCCACCCGAACCCAGAAACCCTCCCACGGCTGGATTGCCGAGTCCCCGATGTGCAGGAAGGGCGCGACCAGCTCGTAGCCGTTGGTCGCGGGGTCATAGGTCCACAGCACCTCGCGGATGACGTTGGCCGCGGCGGCGCTGGCCAGGTCCATCGTCGTCCCCTGGTAGCACACCGTCGCCGCCATCATGTCCATGGGCCCCACGTAGGCGTTCGCCAACTGATGCCATCCCGGGTCGAGCTCTATTGAGAGGCTGCCGGAGGGCGCCAGATTGCCGGCCGGCGTGAAGGTCAGATACTCGTCGAGCTTCAGCCAGTAGCCGCGACCCAGACGCAGGGGCAGAGTGCCCGGGCCGGAGTAGACCGTGTAGTCGCCCAGCGGCTGGGAGTAGCGGGCCATCCGAAGCTCGCCGGGCGCAAGCTGGAAGAGCGTCGTCGGCTCGCGATCGGCCGGTTCCAGCGGGGAGCCCAAGAAGTACATCCCGGCCTGCAGCGTCATCGGGCCGTTCGCGAGCGACTGCACGGGTCCGAAAGGCGTCACGTCCGTGTGCTCGTTGCCGTGCACGTCCACCGCCGTGACCGCGTAGTAGTAGTCCACCCCGTCGGTGGTCGTGACGTCCAGGTACTCGCTCGCTTCGGGATCGCTGACCTCCGCGATCCGCTGTATCAGCGTGACGCTGTTGAAGCTGCGCGGCGCCCGATAGACGGCGAAGACGTCGAAGTCGGCCGGCGCGGCGTAGGGGTCCCAGCCGACGCGAATGGCACCACCGTCATCGGCGGGCCGATCCTCAGCGTACACGCCCTGCACCGCCGGAGGCGGGTTGTCATTGGCCGACTGCACGGGGCCGACTGTGACCGGGTCCGACGAGAGCGTCGCGCTCGTCGCCAGCACCCGGTAGAAGTAGCTCGTGCCGTCGGTGACGGACGTGTCGAGGTACTGCGTGGTGCCTGCCGGCACCCGCGCGATCTCCGCGAACTCGCCGGCGCTGCCCCGCCTGCGCAGGATGACGTACTCGGTCACGCTGTTGCTGCCCGCACCGTCGTCCAACGAAGTCTGCCACTCGAGCGTGATGCTGCCGCCCTCGTCGCCCTCGGTATCCTGAGCACTGAGGTCGCGCGGGGGCCGCGGGCGCAGCTCGATCCCCAGGCTCCGCGCGCAGTTGATGCGGCCGCGGCCGAGCTTCCCCGCGAAGCCCGGGTTCAGCGCGTCGATGTTGTCGCAGCCATCCCCGATGGTCGCTATCAACTCACCGGGGCCCATGCCCGGGTTCTGCCCGAGCAGCAGCGCGGCCAGGCCTGAAACGAGGGGTACGCTGAACGACGTGCCGGAGTTCGTATCGTAGTAGCTGCCGAAGTCGGGGAAGCCCGGGTCGTAGTAGCCGGGACCGTACATCCCCTCCCCGGGCGCCATGCAGTCCACGAAGGTGCGGCCGCTGCTACCGTCGTAATTGCTGAAGGACGCCCGCACGTCGTTCCGGTCCGTCGATCCGACGCCCAGCACATGGTTGTCCACGCCCAGGTTGGGGCCGTCGTTGCAGACCGGCGACTCCCAGGTGCTGGGGCTGTCGGTCAGCTCGCCACCCGTGTTGCCGGCTGCGGCAACCACCAGGATGCCCGCTTCATAGGCCTGGGCAATCGGCGCGCTGAAGGACTCGAAGTAGTCGCCGCCCACCGAGAGGTTTATGATGTCGGCGCCCATGTCGATGGCGTAATCGATGCCCTCGATCACCTGAGACACGCTCGCGCCGCCGTCGTCGGGGAAGACCTGGATGGGCAGTATCTGCACGCGCCAGGTGACGCCGGCCGTGCCGAAGCCGTCGTTCCCCACCGAGGCGGCAAGGCCCGAGACGAGCGTGCCGTGGCTCACCTGATCGTCGCGCGTGCCGTTGCCGTCGTCGTCCACGCCATCCGGCTCCGGATTGGCGTCCGGCGTATCGTTGACGAAGTCCCACCCGTGCACATCATCGACGAAGCCGTTGCCGTCATCGTCGATGCTGTTGCCGGGCACCTCACCGGGGTTCGTGTAGATCTGAGCCGCCAGGTCAGGATGGTCCAGGTCCACGCCGGTGTCCACGACGGCGATGACCACGTCGGGCGAGGTCGTCGTCACGTCCCAGGCCTCGGGCGCGCGGATTAGCGGCAGATGATACTGCTGCGGGTACTCCGGGTCATCCGGGACCAGCGTCGGGTAGATCATCCCGTCCGGCTCCACGAAGAGCACCGATGGATCCATCAGGGCCTTGACCTTCGCCGCGTGCAGGTCGGCTCCGGGCGGCAGATCGACGACGAGGACCCGCCCGCGGGCGAGCTTCCTCCTGACCACCCCGCCCGTCGTGGCCTCCAGCGCCGAGACCTGCGTAGGACGCATGGTGGGCCGCACCCCGACGAGCAGGCGATGGGGCGCCTGGTGAGGACCGGGCGGCGCCCCGAGGGCGAAGCCCGCCCCGAGCAGCAGCAACGCGCCGAGGGCAACAGCGAGAAGGCCGCGGCGGGCGCTCCGGCCGGCCGCGGCCGTGGGTACGATGCTCCTGGCGGGCGTGTCAATCGACCTCCCGGCGCTCATCTCCGGGCCGCTATCGGTCGAGCTGCAGGCTTCGAATGGCGCTGACCTGCTGCCCATCGGCTGCGCGCGCCCGCACGCGCACGAGGTAGGTTCCCGCCGGAGCGGGAGCGCCGGACGCGTTGCGCCCATCCCATGTGACCTGCTGCGGGCCCGCTTCCTGGGCCCTGTCGGCGACCAGGCGCCGCACGGTGCGACCCGCGATGTTGAGGACCTCGATGTCAACCGACCCGGCCCGGGACAGCGAGTACGCCACCTGCGCGCCCCCACCGGCCGGCGCGACACTGAGCGCGTTGACGGCGAGCGCCTCAGCGCCATCTCCGGCGATGCGAAGCGTGAAGGCGGCTTCACCTGGCTCGTCGCCGACGTCATAGCTGTATCCTGTGCTGGTCCTGAGATAGACGGAGCGGCCGGTCCGGTTGTCGGTCAGCACCGGGCGGCAGTCGGCCGGGAGCTGCGACAGGTCCGGCCAGCTCAGACGCACCGTCGCCCCGGGCATGGCGCAGGCCACGCGGATCTGCCACTCCGCCTCGTCCTGCGACTGCGCGAAGTCCGTGGCCAGTCGCGCGTCGGCCGCGCCGGGCCGCACGAAGTACAGGTCCAGGTCCGTGTCCGGCCGCGGCGGTGAGATGACGCCGTTGAGTTGATCGGCACAGGAGCTCACGCCCAGGAAGTTGTCCGTGTCCGCGACCTCGCCGGCCTCGGCGACGAGTCGCAGCGCCCATCCGTCGAACGAGGGCCTCTCCTCGTCGCGGGCTGCGGCGGCGACGCCGGTCGGCTCCTTCAGCACGAGGGTCGCGGGCCGGCGAGCAAGGAAGAGCACGCCCTCCCCGCTCTCGATCTCGCTGCTCGCGAAGGGCAGGTTCGCCCCGGTGATCAGCCGGTAGCTGTTCTCGAACGGATCGTAGCCCCAGGCGTAGTCCCGCGTGTAGCCCAACTGGTTCGACGTCTGCAGGCTGACGGGGGTTCCCTGGCCGATTCCGGTCACCTCGGTGTCCGCGAAGTTGAGCGTGCCGGCGAAGGGGTTGCCGAGCTGGTTCCAGCCGGCGACCACCTGTTGCTCGAAGTCGCCGGCGGGCGCGCCCTCCCCGCTGACGTTGACCACGATCGGCTCATCGGTCTTCAGCCACCACGCCCGGCCGAGGGCCTGCTGGAACACCGCCGCGTTCGGCGTGGTGGACCAGATGACGTAGGCACCGCCGTCGAGCGTCGGATCCCAATAGGCCAGGTCCGAGTCGCCATCGTCATCGATCCCGAGGATGTCGGCGATGTGCCGGGCCGCCGGATCGGACGGGACGGCGCCTACGGCGATGATCGACAGACCCGCCGGATACTCGAAGGCGAAGTTCGGGTTCGAGATGGCCGGACCGGCGGGCGTGACGGTGGTCTCCTCGTTCTCCTCATCGTCCACGCCGGTGACGGCGTAGTAGTACTCGGTGCCGTCCACCGTGGTTCGATCCACGTAGTGCAGCGCGGCGCCGGGCGACTGCGTTGCCAGCGGCTCCATGGCACTGACGTCGGTGAACTCGCTGCCCGCTCGGTAGATGCGGTACTCCGCGATGTCGTCCGGCGGGTCATAGCCGTGCCAGCTCAGGGTGATCGCGCCACCTTGATCGGCCTGCGTGTCCACCGCCACGAGGTTATCCACCGCAGCGGGCGGCAGGTCGTCGCGCGCTATGGCCGGCCCCGCCGTCGCGGAGGGAACGATGTTGCTCGCGTCCAGGGTGTTGACCTGGTACCAGTAGGGAGTGTGGTCCGGGACCGGCGCGTCGATGAAGGCGTCCGTGCCCGGCTCCAGGCTGGCGATCTGACTGAAGTTGCCCGGAGCGCCCGGGATGGTGTCGCTCTCCGGTGCCCTGAGCACGTTGTAGCCCGTAACGTCGTCGTCGTCCTGGGGCGGCAGGGTCCAGGTGACGGTGATGCTGCCGCCCTCGTCGCCGAGGGTGTCGCGCGCCTGCAGGTTCGTGACCGGGTCGGGCGGCACGTCAAGGCCCAGCGCTCCGGCGGTATTGATCCGTCCCTGCCCAAGCGTGTCGGCGATCAGCGGATTCTGCTCGCTGATGTCGTCGCAGGAGCCGCGGATCTGGTTGATGACATCGTTCGCGGAGAAGCTCGGGAAATGCCCCTTCACCAGCGCCGCCAGGCCGGCGGCGATCGGGCAGGCCATCGACGTGCCGCTCATCGGGCCGTACGGCGTTGCCAGATCGGGGAAGGTGGGGTTGTAGTACAGCGTGCTGAGCACGTCCACGCCCGGCGCCATGACATCCACGAAGTTGTAGCTGGAAGCGTCGCGGTTGGTGAAGCTCGCAGCTATGTCCGCGCTGTCCGTCGCGCCGACGCCCAGCACGTTGTTGGTGGCACTCGGATCATCGCCGTCGTTACAGACCGGCGACATCCACGTTGCCGGATCGTCGGTGAACACCCAGGACTCATTGCCTGCGGCGCACACAATGACGACGCCCGCGGCATTAGCGGTCGCGAAGACCGAGTTGTAGATACTCGAGTAGGCGCCACCGATGCTGAGGTTGATAACGTCCGCCCCGTTGTCGATGGCGTACTGCACTCCGGCGACTACCGTGCTGTCCGTGCCCGAGCCCAGGAGGTCGAGAACCCGAACCATCATCAGTTGGCATGCCCAGTCGTGCCCGGCGACCCCGATGCCGTTGTCGGTCGTAGCGCCGACGAGACCGCCGGCGTGACTCCCGTGGCAGACCGCCCCGGGGGTATAGAGGTCGCCCGAAGCCACCGGGCCCGCATCGGGGTCGTTATCGTCATCGATGAAGTCCCAGCCGTGGATGTCGTCCACGTACCCGTTGCCGTCGTCATCCTCCCCGGGGTTGCCGGCCAGCTCCGCCTGATTCACCCAGTACTTGTCCACCAGGTCCTCGTGATCCGGGTCATATCCGCTGTCGCAGATGGCGACCACAGTCGAGGCCGTGCCGGTCTCAATGTCCCAGCCGGTGGGCGCGCTGATCTTCGGCCAGTGCCACTGCTGGGGGTAGAGCGGGTCATCGGGGACCGCCGTGGCGTACTTCAGGTAGTCCGGCTCTGCCGCCGCGGCGACGGTCTCACTCGCCCACAGGTCCCTGCCCTCGACCACCGACATCCCCTCGGGCAGGCCAACAACCACAACGCGGGTGTTGGGGATCGCGCTGGTCAGCGTGCACTTGTTGGCCGCGAGCCTGTCCTGGAGCTGCGCCATAGTGGTGCCCGGCGCAAGCTCCACGAGGACGCGGCCTGACACTGCCAGATCCGGCACCGTCTGCTGGCCCCCGCCACGCGTGCTCATCGTGTACATGCGCGGGCTGACGACCTCTGTGTCGAACGCCAGCACTCCCGCGGACGACAGGACGATGAGGGCGAGCACGGCGCAACAAACGAGGGGGGATCCGGAACCGAGCCCGAAGCGGCGTCGGCCGTACATCATCGTAGACCGCCTCCCACCGGACGAATGACGCGATGACAGCCCTGTGGGGCTCTCAATCCTGCCGATGATACCAACTTCCCACCGGTGTGTCAACCTGACGGCCCGAGCCCCCTGGAGCCTGCGACAAGCCCTCAGGATCGGGTCCTACCACCTCACGACGGCATCTGCGTCAGGCCGCCTGAGGCCGGGCGGCGTCTGACCCGCGGGGTGCGCTCCCGGTCGCGGCACGCCTACCGCACACCGGCGCGGACGAAGCCTGGACCGCGGGCCACGGCCACCTCCCACACCGCCCCTGCGCGCGACCTCCTGTGTCCTCCCCGATGCCTCGCGCACGCCGGGGGCGCGAGGAACCCCAGTCTGGACCCCGCCACCCCTCATGGCGGCCTGCTGAGGCCCCGAACAGGCCCGATTCCGCTCGGTTGACTCGCCTGTGGGGGTGTGCTATACTCGCCCCTGCCAGCCGAATCGGGCGCCCCGGCGGCAGGGAGCTGTATGCCTGCCGGAACATGCAATACGGGGAGCAAAGCCCCGGCGAGTGTCGCGCTCTCATCGATCTTCCTGCGGCGACGGCCCTTCCGACACTTGGCAGCACCGGGTCTGCACGCGATGACAGGGGCTGACGGGTGACGAGATGACAAGCGCGTTGCGCAGAACCCTCGGCTGGCTCTATCCAGGTCTGAAGGTGAAGCGCTGGCTGGCTCTGCTGACGGTCGGCCTCGCCGCCGTGAGCTTCGGGACGCTCCTGATTGCGAACCTGAGGGTATTCGAGCTGATAGGACCGCTGGGCGGCCCGCGCCGGGCGCCCATGGTCGGGGCCCTGGCCGCCCTGCTCGGGCTGTTCCTCGTCGCGATCTCGCTGCGGCAGCTCGTCCGCTCGGTGGCCTGTGCCCTGCATCCGGAGGCGGACAGCCGGCTTGTCGACCTGATGCTCAATCAGCGGCGACTCCAGGGAGGACCCCGCGTTGCCGCAATCGGCGGCGGCACCGGGCTCTCGACGCTATTGCGGGGCCTCAAGGCCTTCACGACCAACCTCACCGCGGTGGCCACCGTCGCGGACGACGGAGGCAGCTCGGGCAGGCTCAGGGCGGACATGGGCGTCCCGGCCCCCGGCGACATTCGCAACTGCCTCGTCGCGCTCGCCGATTCCGAGCCGCTCATGACCGAGCTGTTGCAGTACCGCTTCAACGGGCAGAGCGGCGGGCTCAACGGCCACAGCTTCGGGAACCTTCTCATAGCCGCGCTCACCGAGATCACCGGTGACTTCGAGCAGGCCATCCGGGAGGCCAGCCGCGTTCTGGCCATCCGCGGCCGGGTGCTGCCCCCCACCGCCGAGCCCGTGACGATCTGCGCGAAGATGACCGATGGCAGCGTGGTGCGGGGGGAGTCGGCCGTCACCGGCGCCGGGAAGCAGATCGATTACGTGTACATGGACCCGCCCGGGCCCCGCGCCGTCGCTGAGGTCATCAGGGCTATCGAAGAGGCGGACCTCATCGTGGTCGGGCCCGGCAGCACCTTCACGAGCGTCATCCCCAACTTCCTTGTGCCCGAGGTCGCCGAGGCGGTGCGCGGCGCGCACGCGATCAAGGTGTTCGTCTGCAACATCATGACCCAGCCCGGCGAGACCACCGGCTTCAGCGCCGCGGACCACGTCCGTGCCATACAGCGGCACACCGGCGAGGTGCCCTTCGACTACGTGCTCCTGAACAGCGCACCGGTCGATGACGGGGTGCTGCGCAAGTACCGGGCCACCGGAGCCGATCTCGTCGAGCCGGACTACACTGAGGTGGCGCGCATGGGCCTGATCCCCGTGCGCGCCGAGCTGGTCAGCCTCTCGCCGGACGGCTGGGTTCGCCATGACCCGGAGGCGGTCGCCGCCAAGCTCATGGAGTTGCTTGAGGAGCGAGCCCCGGTGCTGGTCTAGGCTCTACCGCCCCCGCGCGGGACAGCCCATTCTCCTGGCTCGCACCAGAGACGTCTCGTATATACCCAAGGAGGGATCCAAGTGGCAGTGAAGGTAGCTATCAACGGCTTCGGCCGGATCGGTCGCCAGGTGTTCAAGGCGATCTGGGAGAACTACCGCGACCGCCTCGAGGTCGTGGCCGTGAACGACCTGACCGATGACCACACGCTCGCCCATCTGCTGAAGTACGACAGCGTCTACGGGCGCTTCGACGGCACCGTGGAGGACGGCGATGGCGCCATCATCGTGGACGGCGTCGCCTTCAGGAGCCTCGAACAGCGCGATCCCGCGCTGCTTCCGTGGGACGAGTTGGGCGCCGAACTGGTGCTCGAGTCCACCGGCTTCTTCCGCGACCCCGCCGACGCCCACAAGCACATCGACGCCGGCGCAAAAAAGGTGATCATCTCCGCCCCGCCGCGCGGTGAGGGCGCCGTCACAGTGGTGCTGGGCGTCAATGACGATATCTACGATCCGGAGAACGACCACATCATCTCCAACGCCTCGTGCACCACGAACTGCCTGGCCCCGCTGGCGAAGGTCCTGCACGACGAGTTCCGCATCGCACGCGGCCTCATGACCACGATCCACTCCTACACCAGTGATCAGAATATCCTGGATGGCCCGCATAAGGACCTGCGCCGCGCGCGCTCCGCGGCCATCAACCTCGTTCCGACCACCACCGGCGCCGCCTCCGCCATCGGAACCGTCATCCCCGACCTCGATGGCAGGCTCGACGGCATGGCCATGCGCGTCCCCACGCCCACCGGCTCCATCGTGGACCTGACGGTCGAGACCGAGACGCACACGGACGTCAACGGCGTCAACGCCGCCTTCGCCGCCGCCGCCGCTGAGGGCCCGCTGGCCGACTACCTCGAGTACACCGAGGACCCCATCGTCCTGAGCGATATCGTGGGCAACCCGGCATCGTGCGTCTTTGACGCCGCCAGCACGGCCATGATAGGCGGCAACTTCATCAAGGTGCTCGGCTGGTACGATAACGAATGGGGCTACGCGCATCGCACCGCCGACCTCATGCTGAAGATCGCCGAGATGGGCCTCTAGAGCGCGAGAGCAGCTACAGGCGCCGCACCGGAGATCCCGGGCGGCGCCTGCTGCACCTTGCCCGCTTCATCGGAGGGATGAACTGTGGCGAAGAGGAGCCTGCAGGATATGCCCGGCGAGCAGTACGCGGGCAGGCGCGTCCTGGTGCGAGTTGACTTCAACGTCCCGACGGACGACGAAGGCCACATTACCGACGACACGCGCATACAATCCGCGCTGCCCACCATCGACGCCCTCATCCAGGCCGACTGCGCCGTCACGCTCTGCTCACACAAGGGCCGGCCGAAGGGCAAGGTCGACCCCGACGAATCGCTGGCACCGATCGCCGAGAAGCTCAAGGAGTTCATCGGCGATCGGGTCCGGTTCGCCCCCGACTGCATCGGGGACGACGTCGCGGGGATGCGCGCGGGCCTGGCCGGCGGCCAGGTGCTGCTGCTGGAGAACACGCGCTTCCACCCCGGCGAGGAGGACAACGACCCCGAGTTCGCGCGCGCTCTCGCCGGTGACGCACAGCTCTACGTTGACGACGCCTTTGGCAGCGTGCACCGGGCGCACGCCTCGACGGTCGGCGTGACCGACCACATCGACGTCTGCGTGGCGGGCAAGCTCGTTCGGACCGAGATCGACAGGCTGACCCCCTGCCGGGAGGCGTCCGGCGACGGCTTCATCGTCATCCTCGGCGGCGCGAAGGTCGAGGACAAGATCAACGCCATCAAGCTCCTGCTGCCGCGCGTCGAGAGGCTGCTCGTCGGCGGCGCGATGGGATGGGCGTTCTTCAAGGCCAAGGGCATGGAGATCGGTGCGTCCCTGTGCAAGCCCGAGAGCCTGGAGGCCGCCAGGGAGATCATCGCGGAGATGGCTGACTGGCTCGACCGCATGGTCCTGCCCCGCGACGTGCATATGGTCCAGGTCGAGCCCGACACGGGTCAGGTGACGTTCGCGCCGGCCGACGGCATCCAGCCGGGCTGGAACGCCCTCGACATCGGCCCGGAGACCTGCGAGGAGTTCGGCCGGATCATCCGCGAGGAGGCCGAGGTCGTGTTCTGGAACGGGCCGATGGGCCTCTTCGAGGAGCCTCCGTTCGATGAGGGCACCCTCGCCGTCGGCCGGGCGCTGGCCGACACCGAAGCCTACACCGCCGTCGGCGGCGGAGACTCGGTCGCGGCTATCACGCACCTCGAGCTCGATGACGACATGTCGCACATCTCGACCGGGGGCGGCGCATCGCTGGAGTTCGTCCAGGGCGACGACCTGCCCGGCATAGAGGCCCTCGACGACGCGTAGTGCGAGCGGACCGTCGCGGGCTGACGGCAAACAGGCTTCAGACCGACGCAGGGAGTGATTGACGTGCGCAAGCCGGTCATGGCTGGCAACTGGAAGATGAACTGCGACAACGAGGAGGCACTGCAGCTCGCCGACGGCGTGACGGCGCGCGCCGGGCAGGTCGAGGACGCGCTGGTCATCCTCTGCCCGCCCGCTACCGCCCTGTCCACCGTCCACCAGGTCATCGCCAACTCGAATGTCAAGCTCGGCGCACAGAATCTCTTCTGGGAGGAGGAGGGCGCCTTCACCGGCGAGCTGTCGGCGAAGATGCTGCTCTCCTGTGGCTGCGAGTTCGTGATCGTCGGCCACTCGGAGCGCCGCGGCCGCTTCGGCAACCCCGATGAGGCTGAGGTCGAGGACCTCGGCGCCATCTTCGGCGACACCGACGCGACGGTCAACCGCAAAATCCACGCCGCGCTCGCGGCCGGCCTGCAGCCGATCGTCTGCGTGGGCGAGCTGCTTGCCGAGCGCCAGGCAGGCGCCACCGACGACGTGGTCGAGGACCAGGTTAGGGCTGCGCTCGAAGGCGTCACCGAGGAGGCCGCCGGGAACATCATCTTCGCCTATGAGCCGGTGTGGGCCATCGGCACCGGCGAGGTCTGCGACGCCGACGAGGCCGACCGCGTCTGCGGCATGATCCGCCAGATCCTGGCTGCGATCTACAGCGACGATCTCGCAGAGGGCATGCAGGTGCTGTACGGCGGCTCCGTCAAGCCCGAGAACGTTGAGGGCCTGATGGCGCAGGACAACATCGACGGCGGACTGGTGGGCGGAGCCTCGCTACAGGCGGACTCCTTCGGCCGGCTCATCGAGGCGGCCGTCGCCAGCGCCGGGTAGTCCGACACCATCGCGAAAGGGAAGAGCCGCCGGCCATGGGCCGGCGGCTCTTTAGTACGACCGCCATGAGTTCCGGGCATGGGCTCATGGCGGCGAGGCGGAGCGCGGCTACCATCCCAGCTCGAACAGCGTCGGCAGCTCGGCCAACTTCGAAGTCGCCGCCAGCGCGGCCTCGTAGCAGACCTGCAGATGCTGCAGCTCCAGCAGCGTGGCGGCGATGTCTACGTCCTCGGTGTCAGACAGGATCTCGCGCGCGGCGACCTCCGCGTTCATCGCTGACTCGGCGGCGGCATCGATGCGCTGCGTGCGCGCGCCCAGTACCCCCCGCTGGCCCACGACGTGATCGTAGAGCGCGTCCAGGTCCTCAGTGAGGCCGGCCAGCGCGTTCTCGTCGCCGTTCTCAATGGCCGTGGCGATCTCGTCGAGCAGCGCGAACAGGTCGGCATCGACCTCCGGCACCGCTCGATCACCCGCGGCGTCCACGAAGTTGAACAGCCTGTCTCCGGGGATCGTGACCTCCATCGGCCGGCCGGGCGCCACCCACAGCTCCATGCCCGCCGAGTCGCCGTCGTAGCTCACCACGCCCGCGGCCTGCTCGAATGGCCTGGTCCGGCTGAGCTTGCCGGCGAACAGGTACTCGCCCTGCGTGTTCACGTTCGCCTCATCGAAGATCCGCTCGCGGTGGCTGCGCACCAGTTGCGCCTGGCCGGAGCGGGCGGCGTCCGTCAGCCCGGGCCGGCCGGCGGCCAGCATGGTGTCCCTGACCTGCCGCATCGCCGAGGCGACGTTGTCGAGCGCCGCGTCCGCCGGGCCGACCAGTCGCGTCGCCCGTTGGAGCACCTTCTGGCGGTTGACCACCTTCGCCAGGTCCGAGCGCGCGTTGATGATCGCCCCGACGGCCACCGGGTCGTCGGACGGCCGCGTCAGCCGCTTGCCCGACGACATCTGGCGGCTCAGCCGCCGCAGATCCTGCTGCGCCCGTGCCAGAGTGCTCTGCATGTCCGCATTGTAGCCGCCGGTCGATATGCGCATGGGCGATCCTGCCCTCGGGCGCTACTCCAGCTCGACGACCAGGTCCATGATCTCCAGGGCCGCGGACATCAGTCGGGCCGCCGCCGCGTATGCCTGCTGGTAGCGGATCAGCTCCAGGGCCTCCTCGTCCAGTGAGACGCCGGCCTGGTTGATGTGCTCCTGGCGCAGGCCCTCCACCAGCGTCTCGCGGCTGTCGAGCCGGGTCTGCGCGGCCTCGGCGTCGATGCCGACCCAGGCGATCAGCTCCGCGCAGTACTGCGAGAGGGTTGCGGTCCCGCCCGAGAGCAGCCTGCTGTTGCGCAGGTCCTCGATGGCGAGGGCGTTGGTGCCGTCGCCCTCCACCACCGTGGACTGCGCGGCGCCGATCAGCGACGCGTCCGAGACGATCTCATCCCTCACCTGCAGCGATGCGGCCGGGCGGGCCGCGTCATACTCGAAGAAGTCAGGCGCCGGGGCGCCGTTCAGGTCCAGCCCCGCCGTGTGCCGGGCGTTGACCTCATTGGCGAGCGTCTGCGCCAGGGTGTCGAGCTTCTGCAGATACTGCGGGATCAGCTCGTCGCGCGCCTGCAGCCGGCCGGCGATCTCGCCGCGGAGCCCCGCGGGCGAGACCTCGTCTCCCAGCGCGACCAGGTGCAGCCCGGGCTGCGCGGGGTCGTCCACGAGCTGCAGCTCCGTCACCCGCGCGTGCTCGACGTAGCGCCTGCCCCCGATCAGCACGTCCAGGACGCCGTTCTCCTGCTCGATGACCTCCGCGCCGCACAGCTCGGACAGCTCCGAGATCAGGGCATCCCGGCGGGTCATCATGTCGTTGCGTCCGCTTCCCCACGGGGCGGCGCCGATCTTCCCGTTGATGGCGGCGACCTCCCGAGCCAGTGCGTTCGCGCGGCCGACGAGGTCGCGCAGCCGCTGGTCGATCTCGACACGCAGGTCCGCGATCCCCTGCCAGCGCTGGGCAATGGTCTGCGCCGCCAGCCGGGAGCGCTCGACCACCTGCGCGCGGCAGGCGGCGCTGGTAGGGTCAAGGCCCAGGTCGGCCCAGGCGTCGAACATCTCCTCGATGCGCTGGGCCAGCCCGCCCGACGAGAGGTCGCTGAAGACCTGCTCGACCTGCAGGAGCGACGCCCGGGCCGCCCGCTCTTCGCCCAGGCAGCCGCTCTCGTAGCGGATCTGGGTGGTCAGGAACTCGTCCCTGAGGCGCTGAATGTCGATCAACTCAACGCCGCCGCCGGCCTCTCCGGTGACCGCGCCCGGGATCGCGGCCATTACCGGCCGCTGGCGCACGTAGCCCTCGGTCTCGACGTTGGCCGTGTTGTGGCCGATGACCTCAAGCGCCGCGCGCTGCGACATCAGCGCGGTCCTCGCGATGTTGATCAGCCGCAGCGACATGCCGACAGCTTCCCTTCAGGGGCGTCAGGCCGAGCGCGAGACCGCCGGCCCAGAGGCGCGCGGCACCCGGCCCTCTGCGGCGCCATAGGCGGGGTGGTCCGGGAGCAGCGCCCCCAGCATGGCCGCGACGTAAGCGAGCCGATCCGCCAGCAGCGTCTGGTTGACGGCGGCCTGGTTGATGACGCAGGCCTCGACCCGCCTCACGCGCCTCATCATCGCCGCCCGCGCATCGTCGGTGTCCGGCTCGTCCCGCATGGCGCTCTCACGCATCTGCAGCAGCGTGTTGAGGTGGCCGAACTGGCCCGCGAGAATGTCCGTTAGCTCCGTGATCCGGTCGAGGTCGCGCTCGACCAGGGCCACGCGCTGGCGCTCGAGCGTGTCCACAAGGGCGGCGCCCGTGTCAAGCTCTGCCTCAAGGATGGAGAGCAGCGCATCCGCTGTCATGGTCGGCCTCCTCGTACCGTGGCGGGGCCGTCAGCCCCCGCCCTCCGCGACCGACTGGAGGATCGCCTCTGCGATGCTCCGCCCGTCCGACGGCGGGCCGGCGGTGAGCCTGTGCCGCGCCGCCTCCACGACCGAAGGCCGCACGCCCGGCGTCTCATCCAGCGCGCGCCTCGCCATGGCCACCAGCCGCGCCTGCGATGAGAGTGTCACGTCGTCCCCGCCGTGGCCGCGCACCGCCTCGGCCGCACGGCGCCGGTCTACGTCGGTGCTGCAGTCGGCGGCGCGGGAGTTGCGATAGAGCCGACTCGGATCGACGCGCATCAGTCCCTCACCCCCTCGGGCGTCGTGTCGGTCCGCGGATCAGGTTGCGCGGCTGCGGCCGGGCCGGACAGCTCGCGAAGGAGCATGTCCGCCAGCCCCAGCGCGCCACGGCGGCCCATCTCCTGCGCCAGTGTCTGGTCGCGCCGGCGGGCGAACGCCTGCTGGCCGACAGAGCGGGGCAGGATGCCCCGGCCCCACGTCGGCCGGCGCATCTCGGCTATGAGCTGGCTCAGGAACAGCCCCTCGACCTGCCGACAGGCCCGCAGCAGGCGCGCGTCGCGCGCGGCACAGGCCTCCGCGGTGGGTCTTCCGATGGCGCGTGGTGCGCGTACATCGCTCACTGGATAGTCACCTCCGCCTCGAGCGCGCCGGCGGCCTCGAGCGCCTGAATGATCGCGATCAGGTCGCGGGGCTTGACGCCCAGCGCGTTCAGGGCCGTCACCAGCTCATTCAGGCTCCCCTGTGGTGGCAGCGCGACGATCCCCGCCTCGCCGCCCTCGCTCACCTCGATCTGCTCCTCCGGCACCACGGCCGTCGAGCCCTCACTGAAGGGCGGGGGCTGCGAGACCTGCCACTGCGCGCGCACCTGGATGGTCAGGCTGCCATGAGAGATGGCCACCGGCGCGATGCGCACGTTCTCGCCCATCACGACGGTCCCGGTGCGCTCGTTGATGACCACGCGGGCCGGCGCGTCCGGCTGCACCTGAAGCTGCTCGACGCGCGTGATGAAGGCGACGATGTCAGGGACGTCGCCGGGCACGCGCACCTGCACCATCGACGCGTTGATCGCCCGCGCGTGCCCGTCGCCGACCTCGTCCTCGATCGCGTCCGCCACCCGGCAGGCGGTCGTGTAGTCCGGGTTGTGCAGGATCAGGGAGAGCCTCGGCGCCTCGAGCGCCACGCTGCGCACCGGGATGGTAACTGACGCGCCGCCGGGGACGCGGCCCACCACGGGATGGTTGCGCTGCACCCTGTCGCGGCCCGCCGAGATGTTGAAGCCTCCGATGCTGACCGGGCCCTGGGCGATGGCGTAGACCTCGCCGTCGCCGGCCTGCAGCGGCGTCGCCAGCAGCGTGCCGCCCTGCAGGCTCTCGGCGTCGCCCAGCGAGGACAGCAGCACGTCCAGATGCGCGCCGGGCGCCGCATCCGGGGGCAGATCGGCCATGGCCATCACCGCGGCGACGTTCTTGACGCGGATCTCCGTGGCGCCGACCGACACGCCGAACCGCTGCAGCATGTTCGCGAGCGACTGCACGGTGAAGATCGCGCGGGCGCTGTCGCCCGACCCGTCCAGGCCCACCACGAGACCGTAGCCCAGCAGCTTGTGCTCGCTCACGCCACTGATGGTCGCGATGTCCTTGATGCGCGTCATCAGCGCCCCGCAGGGGCGGGCGAGCGTCAGCAGGGCCAACACTGCCGCCGCGAGTCTGAGGCCGCGCATCGTCGCCGTGCCTCTCACGGTCAGAACAGCCACCCGAGAATCCGCGTGATGATCCCGACGCGCCGGCCCGGACGCCCGGGGTCGGGGCCCTCGTACTCGATCGACGCATGCGCGACGTGATGCGACAGCACGGTGTTGTCCGGCCGCACGTCCTCCGGTCGCACCTCGCCGCTGAGTCGGATCGTCTGCAAGTCCTCGTTGACGCGCACCGTGCGTTCGCCCTCGATGAGCAGGTTCCCCGTGGGCGTGATGCCGCTGACGACCAGGGCGACGCGCGCCGACAGCACGTCCCGACGCTGCGACTTGCCGCTGGCCGAGCCGCTGAGCTTGCCGCCGAAGGAGATCCCGGGGATGAAGTCGAGCCAGCCGGTCCCCGGGCCGACCTCGGCGCTTGACGAGGTGTCGTTCGAACGCGACGCGGTGTGTGAGGCCAGCGAGGACTCGGAGATCACCACGAACAGGATGTCGCCCGGCTTGGAGGCCCGGTGGTCATGATAGAGCGACGAGAAGAACGCGGTCTCACCCGGCTCGGCCCACGCGGCCCCGGCCGGCGTGGCACACGCGGCGGCGATCGCGATCCATGCTGCCTGCCTGGGCATCTGCTTCGCTCCCTAGTGGCGTCGAATGATCGCTTCGGTGGGACTGATCAGCTCGGCGAACACCGTCTCTCGCGTCTGCTCCACGCGCAGCTTCGCGCGTGCCCCCACAGGCGTCTCATCCAGCGTCGTCGCCTCCGCCATCACCTGCACGGCTCCGCAGATGACGGTGAGCTGCACCCGCGTGCCGCGGGCAATCGTGACCGGCTCCGGAGGCATCGCGGTGACCTCGCCCTCGCCCTCAGCCTGCTCGCCCGTGGGAACCGACGGGGCGACGGCAGGCGCCGGGCGACTCACCAGCACCTCGTTCGCTCCGGCGAAGGTCACGGTCGCGCAGTCAATGCCCGCGCGGCGCAGCCGCATCTTGAGGTAGCCCACGGAGAGGCTCCGCTCACCTCCGGGCAGCGGCGCCGGCCCCACGTCGAGCTTCACCAGCGCCTCGACCTCCGCCTCGCAGCCCGTCAGCTCCGCCAGGTCGCCAAGCAGGATGCGCTCGGCGCCGACACGGGCGCGCTCCTGCAGGTCGATCTGCGCGCAGCGCGCGCCGGCCGCGAGCGACAGCATCGCGGCGGCGAGCAGGGCGACGTTGCGGGCATGGCGCGGCGTCATCTCAGGCCTCCGCGGTCACCGGCGCTATCGCCGTGTGTTATTGGCGATCTCGAGCATCTGGTCTGCGATGCGGATGGCCTGCGAGTTGGCCTCGTAGGCCCGCTGGGCGGTGATCATGTTGACCATCTCTTCGACCACCTTCACGTTCGACATCTCCAGCATGCCCTGGGTGATGGTGCCGAGGCCGTCGATGCCGGGCGCGCCGGTCGTCGGCTCGCCCGAGGCGGCCGTCGAGGCCAGGAGGCTGTGCCCGAGGCCGCGCAGGCCCGCCGGGTTGGCGAAGCGCGCGAGCTGGACCTGGCCGATGGTCTGAGGGTCGGTCGAGCCCGCGGTTGTGGTCGAGACCGTGCCGTCGCTGCCCACGGAGATGGAGGTGGCGTCGGCGGGGATGACCAGCGGCGGCTCGAGCGGGAAGCCATCTGCGGTCACCACGTTGCCCTCGCTGTCCATCTTGAAGGCTCCCGCGCGCGTGTAGGCCACGCTGCCGCTGGGCATCAGGACCTGGAAGAAGCCGCTGCCCTCGATGACCATGTCCAGCGCATTGCCCGTCTCCTGGAAGGTGCCCTGGGCGAAGAGCTTGCGGGTGGCCGCCGTGCGGGTGCCCAGCCCCACCTGGATGCCGGTCGGGATCTCGACGCCCTCCGCAGCCGCCGATCCGGCCTCGCGCAGCGTCTCGTACATGAGGTCCTGGAACTCCACGCGCTGCTTCTTGAAGCCGGTGGTGTTCACGTTCGCCAGGTTGTTGGCGATGGTGTCCACGTTCAGCTCCTGGGCCGTCATGCCGCTGGCGGCCGACCACAGTGCGCGCATCATCGTCGCATCACCTCAGCTTCGTCGCACGTGATGCCGATGGCCCTCATGAGGGCGACCGGTCACGAGGCTATGCTGTCTATCAGCTTGCCGAGCGTCTCGTCCGTGTAGCGCAGCGTGGCCGCGCTGGCCTCGAAGGCGCGGAAGCCGCTCATCATGTGCGTCATCTCTCGGACCACGCTGACGTTCGCCTCCTCGACGCAGCCCTGCAGCACGCGTGGCTCTTCGGCCATGCGCGGGCCCAGCTCCGCGGTGAGCAGACCGTCCTGCTCGCGGCGCAGGCCGTCGGCGGGGTCGAACTCGGCGATGAACAGGTAGTCCACGAACTGGCTCTCCGAGAAGAGCTGGCCCTGCTCGGTTGCCAGCAGCTCCGGGCCGGGCAGCACGATGGGCCCCTCGCGGCCCATGACCTGGTGGCCGGAGAGCGACAGCAGGCGACCGTTCGCGTCCACGTGGAAGCGCCCGTCGCGCGTGTAGCGGAGGCCGCGGTCGGTCTGCAGCGTGAAGAGCCCCGGCCCGGCCAGCGCCAGGTCGTACGGGTTGCCGGTCTCGTGGACGGGTCCCGGGGTGACGTCGATGGCGGTGCTGTGGGGCCGCGGCCCGACCGCCGCCAGCTCGCCCGCGAACCCGCCCTGCGCCACCGACAGGTCGGAGCGTCGGTAGCCCGCCGTACCGGCGTTCGCGAGGTTATTGGCGTAGACGTCCTGCCTGTGCTGCTGCACCCGCATTCCCGCCGCCGCCGCCTGCAGCCCCCTGGTCACACGCGCTCGCCTCCCGGTGCGCTTCGTGCGTCGCAGCACACTTAACGGCGGGGCGTCCTCGAACTTAAGTGAGCGCGGCCGAGATGGGAGGAGGAATGCCGGTCCGCGGCGCGAACGTCGCGCCAGATGAGGCACCAGCGGAGGCAGCCGGCAACGCACGCCCAGCCAGACCAGAGCCCGCGAAGGACCAAGCCGTCGCCGGCGAGCGACCCCAGCGCGCCAGGGGTCGCTTCTGGCTTGCGCACCGGGCCTCAATCCCCCGAGGAGGCCGTTGTCAGATGAGCCAGCTCCTGTCCGTTCTCCACGCCCGGTACGAGAACGACCGCGTGCTCTACGCGGTCGTCAGCGTGGTGACCATGCTTCTCGTCGGTGTGCTGGTGGGACTGCTCATGGACTGGATCGGCCGCAGGCTGGGGGTGGACACCTCGGTCCTGCACCATCACAGAGAGAAGGTGAAGTAGGCGTGTACTTCCCCATCGCCGACGTCACGATCCCGGTGGCGTACCTGCTTGGGATCGGCCTGGCAGTCGGTGTGTGCGGGGGCTTGTGGGGGAGGGGGTGGCGGATGGATGGTGACGCCCGCGCTCTACGCGCTGGGCGTCCCCATGAACATCGCAGTGGGGACGGACCTTGCTCACATCGTCGGCAAATCGCTCGTCTCGACATTCAGGCACTTCAGGTTCGGCAATGTCTCGCTCAAGATCGGCCTATCCATGGTCCCCGGGACGATGCTCGGGGTGGAGATCGGCGCGCGGATCATGGAGCACCTCAAGGCTCAGGGCGCCGAGGCCGTGGACAGCACCATCAGCCTGCTCTACGTCATCCTGCTGGGCTCACTGGCGCTGTTCACCTTCATCGAGTCGTGGCGCTCGCGCTCCGCGCTGGCGCGCGAGAGCCGGGCGGCGCACTCGCCCGACGGCCCCGCGCTCAACCACGAGGTGGAGGACCGTGTCACGGCGGACATCGCCGAATGGGTGGAGACGATCCGCATTCCCCCCATGGTCTCATGCCGCGTGGCGGGCGTCCGCCAGGTCTCGGTGTGGCTCGTAGTTCTCGCGTCCATCGTCACCGGCCTGCTTGCCGGGCTGCTCGGCGTGGGCGGCGGCTTCCTGCGCATGCCGACGCTCGTCTACGTGGTAGGCTGCCCCACCCACGTGGCGGTCGGGACCGACCTGTTCGAGATCATCATCTCGGCCTCCTACGGCACGCTGACGCACGCGCTCAAGGGCAACGTGGACCTGATGATGGGGCTCATCATGCTGGTGGGCGCGACCGTCGGCGCGCAGATCGGCACCTTCGCCACGCGCTACGTGCAGGGGACGGAGGTGCGGGCTCTCTTCGGTCTGGGCATCCTGGTCGCGGCCATGGCGGTCATCGCCAAGACCTACCTGGGCATGCCGGGCCTGGCCGTCGCGCTGGTGATGATCATGGCCGCCGGCATGGCGCTGACCATCGTCGGCTACCTGGTCCGCGGCATCCTCCTGGGCCGCGGCGCCCCCGAGCGCGAGGAGATGGCCAAGCGGCGCGACGCCGCCCCGCCGGCATCGCAGTGAGCTATTTGACGAGGCCTGCCGCCTCCACTATAATACCACTGCCGAGGTGAGATTCGCTGCCGGGACCCGCGGAAGCACGGACAGCGATGGAGCTGAGGCAAATCGAGGAGATCGTGGCCCGCCGCCGTTCGCGGCGGGCCTGATTGTATTCGCGACGCGAACACTCTTCCAGGAGTGTCGCGGCGAAGAGGTATGGCGCAGGCCGTGAATGCCCCAGCACGATAGGCCAGGCGAGCCGAAATGTGGCTCAGGAAGGGCGAACTTGTGGCGGGCCTCGAGGCGCTCTCCGCGGCGGCTACGGTCGCCTTGATGGCGTGGTATGCAGTGGCACGCGCACCCGAGCTCGCGGCCAGGTTAGGCCGGCTCGACGACATCACCGTCGGGCTGGTCACCGTCATCGTCGTGCTGACGGCCGGCGGCCTTCTCGCCTTCGCCTTCGCCAGGGCCGAGGACGCGATGGAGCTCGCCCGCCGGAGGGCGTCTGAGAAGTCGGGAGCGAGTGGTTAGTCGTGGTGGAAATCGCGGCCGGGGTGACGGCGAATCTCTACCTGCTGGCGGCGGTCGGGGCCGGCGTCGGCCTCATCGCCGGCTTCGCGGGCGTCAGCGGGGGCTATCTGCTGACACCCATCCTGATCGTCCTCGGCTTCCCCGCACCGCTCGCGGTCGGGACGGCACTGGCGCTGATGTCCGCCAACACGCTCATCGCCGTGCTGCGACACCGCGAGCTGGGCCACCTCGATCTGAAGATGGCCCTCATCATGGCCCTGGGCACGCTTCTGGGCGCTGAGGCCGGCGTTCGGTTGCTGGACTACGCGAAGGGAATCAGCGGTACCTTCGTCAATGTCGGCGTGTTGGGAGCGATGATCGTCACCCTGGCGGCCGTCGCCGTCTCGATGACGCGCGAGGTCTGGCAGCGCTCCAGGGAGATGTCCGAGCTCTCGGAGGCCGACGCGCTCGCGTACGGCGGCGAGATCGAGACAGGTATGTCCCACTTCCTGCAGGGGCTGTGTGTCTTCCCACACATTCGGTTCACCAAGTCCAAGCTGCGCATCTCCGGCTGGATCGTGCTGCTGCTGGGCGCAGTGATCGGCATCGCATCGGGGTTCCTCGGTGTCGGCGGGTGCTTCATGCGCGGCCCCGCCCTGATCTACCTGATCGGCCAGCCCTCCCTGATGGCCGTGGGCACCAACCTGCTGGGCGCGTTCATCGGCGTTCTCTTCAGTTGCTTCCGCCATGCCATGCTCGGTCACGTCCACCTTGGCGTGGCGCTGGTGATGCTGCTGGGGATGTCGATCGGCACCCAGGTCGGCGCCTCAGGCACCTCCTACCTCAAGGGCCTGGCCGTGCGCTACGTGCTCACCGCCTCCGTCGTGGCGGCGCTCTTCGGCCCGGTCCTCAAGATGGCCTACTTCCTGACGGGCTCCCGGATCGCCTGGCTTAACCAGACCGCGATGATTGTGACCGTCGCGCAGGTGTTCGTGCCCGTGGCGATCATCATCGCGCTGCTGATCATGGTGTTCCGCCACTTGACCGGCGGCCGGGTGCCCAGATGGGCGCGGCAGCTCATGGCGCCCCGCGAGCACACCGCCGCAGGATAGCCGCCCGACACTGCCGGGGGGTTGACAGTGCCGCACCGTGCGTCGTGGCCCGGCACGGAAGTTGCAGGTCAGACCCCGACTGCGGACTCCCCGGTCCGTCGGCAACTCCCGCCGTGGCCGCACGCGAGAGGTGCGTGACATGTCCCGTCCGTCCCGCCGCATTGCTGCACTTGCCGTGCTGTTCGCGTTGGCCGCCTGTTACCTCATCGGCTGTGGCGGAGGTGGCGGCGCGCCGTCCCCTCCGCCGGGGCCGCCGCCCGTCGAGATCGGCCCCGGGCCCGGCCCGCCCGCACCGACCGTCGCCGCGGAGCCGGGCATCAGCACCGTGGCCGCGCGCAACGCGCCCTTCGCGACCGCGCCCAACGCCGACGTCGTCCGCGCCGCCGCCCTGAACCGCATTGACGGCCTCGCCGATGACCCGCCCTCCAGCACGCCGGACCTGGAGGCGCTGCTCGCCGACTTCACCGGATGGGTCACCCAGCAGCCGAACGACGCGGCGGCGCAGGCCGGCCTGGCGGCCGCCCTCGTCATGGCCGGCATCTACAACGCCGGCATCGACGCCGGCTACGCACCGCCCGACATCTTCGGCCTCTTCGGGCCCCTCACCGACCTCACCTCGGTCAAGACCGCGCAGTCCGGTGCTCGCCTCAAGCGCATGCTGGCGGCGACATGCCTGCCCCTGCCCCAGGCATGGGGCGTTGCCCCGGTGGAGACGGCCGCGGACCGGCCCGACCTAACCGACGCCGACTTCAGCACGGCCGACGTGCAGATCGCCGTGCGCCATTACCTCCTTCCGCTGATCGACTGCGCGCTCGACCGCCTGCGCGCTCTGCGCGACAACGCCCCGGACGATCGAACGCCTCTGGTCGAGCTTGGCGCGGGCGAGGACGTGAAGCGGGCATACCGGGGCGACGTCAGGGCCCTGATCGGGCTGCTGCGGCTGCTCAAGGCCACCCTCATGCAGGCCTGCGCCTACCAGCTCAACGCCGGGAGCTGGGACTGGACCGTACCCCTGGCCGACCGCGACGGCAACGGCGACGGCCTGCTGGCGGTCAACGAGTACCTGCCGGACGACCCGTTCCTCCGGCGCCATCCGAGCCGGAACATGCAGGATTCCGGTGCGACATTGAGGGCGGGGCTGAGCGACCTCGTTCTGAGCATGAACTCCCGCCGCCCGGACTCGCTGCTGCAGGCATGGGCGAGCGGCGGCGAGGACTCGACGCAGAGACCGGCGCTGCTCGAGGACATTCGCGAGCTTGCCCGCGAGACGGTCACGGTGACCGTCACCTACAGCGGCGCTGCGAACCCCGAGATTCCGGCCGCTGCATCCAGAGACGTGCGCCTGAACCTGTCGCGGATCTGGGACGCGCCGGTCGATGACCTGAAGGAGCTGCTGCCGACGCTCAGGCCCGTGAGCGGCGGCGCATGGGAGGCGCTGCCGCGCGACGCGGACGACTTCCCGGACCCGACCTTCAACGGCCTCTTCCCCCGGCCCGACCCGCTGATCGACATCATCGTCGGCGGCCCGGACTACGTCGCGCTGTCCTACGGGGAGATCGACGAGCTCGTCATCATCGACCGCCGGTAGCCGTCCTGGGGGCTCGCCCGTGCTGCGCGGTATCATCGGCCTGCTGATCGTGGCCTGCCCGTCGCTCCTCGCGGCCGACCCGGCCGACCTCTTCTGGCAGGCCGGGGCGGACCGGATGCTGCGTGGCGGCAGCCTCGCGCCGCCGACCCTGCTCGACAGCCCCCGCGCGGACTTCCCCACCAGCCTGGCGCGCGCGGGGCGCGGGCGCGTGGAGGTCGAGGCCAGGCGCCAGGTCCCGCTGACCCTCCGCCGCGGCCGCCGCGAGTCA
The DNA here is from genome assembly GCA_029820945.1 of Candidatus Zipacnadia bacterium. Taxonomy (GTDB): domain Bacteria; phylum Armatimonadota; class Zipacnadia; order Zipacnadales; family UBA5352; genus JALGUJ01. The sequence goes on from JALGUJ010000004.1 coordinate 73,520, forward strand.
GGCAGCATCAGCGCGGCGACCTGGGAGACGAACCTCGCGGTACCGCTCGCGCCGGACGGGGCAGAGAGCGCGTGGGCCGCCGGCTGGCGGACCTGCTGCGTGTCTACGGAGCTCCGCCATCGCCTGCGCCGGGACGAGACCTACGCGGAGGTCGGCGCCACCGCGATCAGCTTCGGCGCTGCCTGGGAGAGCGACGGCTGGACGGTGGGGGTCGGGCGCTCCAGGGTCACGCTGGACGCGGTGCTGGGCGGCGATGCCGTGGCCGAGCTGCAGCATGTCCGACGCGGCCGTGAGGGCCTCACCGCTCGGTCGGAGGGTCCGCTGGACACCATCGCGGTGCAGCGGCGCGCCGGCCGGTGGCTGGTTGGCGCGCAAGTGGCCAGGCGCGACGCGACCACCGAAGTGCCCGTCGCCATCGACGAGCAGGACTACCTCGGCGTCTTCACCTCAGGAGAGCGGCGCCTGGACGCCTGGCTGGCCCGCGACGCGGGCCCGCGGCGATGGCTGGCCTGGGCCTCGAAGCGTTCCGTTGACCCGGGGCCGAGCGCGATCACGGCCGGGACGGCCATCCGCGGTCGCGGCGGCCTCGCCACCGACGAGACCCTCATCGGCGTCGGCTGGGTCGAGCACACCCCGCGACTGACGCGGCACCTGGAGCTGACCGCCCAGCGAGCCGACTTCGACCTCTCCGGCTGCGCGGACCGGGGCGCGCTCGGCGGCGGCCTGACCGGTCGCTATCGCCTCAGCGCCCGGGCCGGCGCCGACACCATCGGGCTTCGCTGGGGAGAGCAACGCGCCGCGGGCCGCTGGCGCTGGGGCTACGGGCTCTCGGTGCTGCATGGCGAGCTGGACTTCCACGGCGAGTTCATGGACTCACCGGGGCCGTTCGCCAGGCCCGATACGCACTGGGACCAGCGCTTGCGCGACGGCGAGGCCTGGCTGACCTCAGCCTCGGTGGGCGCGGGGTACCGCGCGGGCGGCTGGGGGATCAACGCCACCTACACGGTCCTCGGCGGGCATCTCTCAGCGGAGTTCGAGGACCTCACCGAGCCCGAGCCGCCGGGGCCGTCTCCCGGCCCGCCGCCGGAGCCCCGGCCTTCCGGCCCCGGCGCGCGCCTCGACCCCGGGTGGATGCTCTCCGTGTGCGTGAGCCGGGAGCTGTGAAGGACCGGACCCTTCCGGCGCGAACTCTACCCCTGCCCGCCGGGCGCGGGCGACGCGGCAGATTCCGCACGCCGAGAGGATGACCGACACTGGATAGCGATATCAGGCTGGTTGACATCGAGCCGACATTCGACGACGAGGAGTTCCGCACCCCGCTGAAGTTCGGGACGGGAGTCATCCGGGCGATCACCTCCCTGACCGTGAGGGCCACGGTGGAGACCCGGGCGGGCGAGAGCGCCGAGGGCCTCGGCAACATCCTGCTCAGCGACATCTGGGGCTACCCCAGCTCCGAGATGTCACACGAGGACCGCGACGAGGCCATGCGCGAGGTCGCGACGCGCTTCTGCGCGCTGCTGATGGACAACGCCCACTTCGGCCACCCCCTGGACCTCTACCTCGAGGCCAAGCCGGAGCTGGGGCGCCTCGCCGATGAGGTCAGCGAGCAGATGAGCGCCGCCACGCCAATGCCGCTGCTCGGCGCGCTGGTGTGCGCCTCGCCGGCCGATGCCGCCCTGCACGACGCCTTCGGCAGGGCCAACGGCATCTGCAGCTACGACGGCTACGGGCCGGACTTCTGCGACCACGATCTCTCCGCGTGGCTCGGCGACGAGTTTGCCGGGAAGTACGTGGCCGACTACCTGCACGACAGCTACAGGCCCGAGATGCCGATCTTCCACCTCGTCGGCGGCATGGACAAGCTGCGCCGCGATGAGGTAACCGACGAGGACCCAGATGACGGCCTCCCGGTCTCCCTCGAGGAGTGGATCGAGCGCGACGGGCTGTTCTGCTACAAGGTCAAGCTCACCGGCGACGACATCGACCGGGACGTCGAGCGCACCGTGGAGGTCGCGCGCGTCATCGACGAGAACCGCGAGAAGATGGGCGACGACAGCTTCTACCTCTCGACCGATTCGAACGAGCAGAACGAGTCGCCCGAGACGGTGGTCGAGTATGCCGAGAAGCTGCGCGAGGCATCGCCGATGGCCTACGAGGCGCTGCTCTACTTCGAGCAGCCCACCGAGCGCGATCTGTCCGTCCACCGCTTCGACATGAGCGAGGTGGCGCGCTACAAGCCCGTCGTCGTGGACGAGGGCGTGACGGACGTGGAGATGCTGCGCCTCGCCGAGGAGCTGGGCTGGTCGGGCGTGGGCCTGAAGACGTGCAAGGGCCACTCCTCGTCGCTGCTCTACGTCGCCTACGCGGCCGAGCACGACCTGGTGGTGACGGTGCAGGATCTGACGAACCCCGGCCTATCGCTGATTCACTCGGCGGGCCTGGCGGCGCGCATCGACACCCTCATGGGCGTGGAGTACAACTCGCGCCAGTACCTCCCCTATGCCTCGCCGGAGTTGCGCGAGCGGCACCCCGACCTGTTCACCGTCAAGGGCGGTCGCATCCGCACGGGGAGTCTGTCGGAGACCGGGCTGGGGTACTGAGGCGATGCCCGAGCTGCGTATCGCCGTCATCGGCTGCGGGGGGATCGCCAACCGCGAGCACTACCCGGCGCTGGCGAGCTTCCCGGAGGTCGAGCTGGTCGGGGCCTGCGACCTCGATCCGGGCCGCCTGCACGCCACCGCCGACCGGTGGGAGATCGAGGGCCGTTACACCGACTGCCGCACGATGATCGAAGCCGAGGCGCCCGACGCGGTCTACGTGATCCTGCGCCCGCATCACCTGTTCGACACCGCCGCCTGGTGCCTCGAGCAGGGCCTGGACATCTTCCTCGAGAAGCCGCCGGGCGTGTGCACGTACCAGACGCGGTCGCTGGCGCGCATCGCCGAGCGGCGCGGCTGCCTGACCATGGTCGGCTACAACCGCCGGCACAGCCCGTTGCTGAACGCCTGCCGCGACCTCGTGCTCGCGCGCGGGCCGATGATCCAGTGCGTCTCGTGCGGCTACATCGCCCACGGCGACCGCCCGGCCTACTACGAGGGCGCGCTGGACATCCTCCACTGCCACGGGACCCACTACCTGGACACGCTGCGCTGGCTGGCGGGCGACGTGGCGGAGATCGCCTCACAGGTGCGCGCCGACCGCGAGTTCGCGACCGGCTGGTACGCGCTGACCCGGCATGAGGGCGGCTGCACCGGCATGGCGATGATGAGCTGGACGGCCGGGGGCGGGCGGCCGTACTCATTCGAGCTGCATGGCGTCGGCATCTCCGTCTTCGCCGACCTGACCGGCCGGCACCTGGTGTTGGTCGAGGGCGAGCGCGATGGCGAGGCGCTGGCGCAGTTCGGCACGGCGTCGCCCGACGATGCGCTGGTGCACTACGGCTTCCGCGAGGAGAACAGGTACTTCATCGACCGTCTGCTCGACCGACGCGAGCCGTCGAGCAGCCTGACTGATGCCGTGAAGACCATGGAGCTGGCGGATCGCATCTATCGGAGTGAGCGGTGATCGTCGTTTGGCCGCTGCCGCGTGTTGTACACCGTAAAGAGGCGTCAGGTTCCATCCCGGCCCACGCACCACCGCAACGCGAAAGGCAAACGGCCGGGCTGGCATGGAGGCTCCGCATCCGACGCTCGGGAAGCCCCTCCGTACGGGTGCACGACGGCGTCCTCGGCCTCCCTCTGGCCCAATGAAGGGAACCTTCGCGCGGGCGGGGAATACGCGCCCAAGCAACTGAGGGCGCATCGCCCCTAACGTGTGATCTATCGACAGGAGTGAAGCGACGTGGATAAGGTCCGCTGCGCCCTGATCGGCGCCGGTAGCATGGCCAATAGCGTGCACTACCCGTCTCTGGCCGAGATGGATGACGTCGAGATGGTCGGCCTGTGCGACCTCGTCGAGGACAAGTGCCACGCCACGGCCGACAAGTTCGAGATCGAGTACCGCACCTCGGACTACAAGCAGATGCTCGGGGATCTGGACCCGGATGCGGTCTGGGTGCTGATGCCCCCACACCATCTGTTCGACATCGTGACGCACTGCCTGAGCGAGGGCTTCAACGTCTTCATCGAGAAGCCGCCGGCGATCACCAGCTATCAGGTGCGGGCCTTCGCGCAGCTCGCGGACCGGAGCAACTGCCTGACCATGACCGGCTTCAACCGCCGCTTCATCCCGCTGCTGCAGCAGTGCCGGGAGAAGGTGCTCGAGCGCGGGAACATGATCCAGGCAGTGAGCACATTCTACAAGTGGCACCCCGGTGGGGCCTACTACGGAGGCGCCGTCGATATCCTCTACTGCGACGCCATCCACGCCGTGGACACGCTGCGCTGGATGGGCGGGGACGTGGAGGAGGTCGTCTCGGACATCAAGTTCAACGGGCGCGAGTTCGAGACGAGCTGGCTGGCCCTGACCCGCCACACCTCCGGCTGCACCGGCGTGCTGCTGACGAACTGGATGGTCGGCGGCCGCGTGCACCAGTTCGAGATGCACGCACGGGGCATCTCGGCCTTCTGCAACCCCGAAGAGAGCGGCGGAGCGGTGCTGCACATCGACGGCGAGTTGAACGCCGAGGAGATCGGCACCACGGAGGCCGCGGATAGCGACGAGCGGCACCACTACTACGGCTTCTTCGGCGAGAACCGGCACTTCATCGACTGCATCAAGGAGAACGTAGAGCCGGAGACCTGCTTCGCCGACGCGACGAAGACGATGGAGCTGGCCGACCGGATCTACGGGAACCAGATATAAGTTCGCCGCGCGGACGAATCGCGGGGCGCCCGCAAGGTGCGGGCGCCCCTTCGCGTTCCTATTGCCGTCCTCACTTGGGTTGGACGAAGCGAGGCACGGGCACGGTGCCCTTACCCTCATCCTGCAGATCGGCCGTTGTCATCCACCTATTCACGTCGTTGCCGTGGCCGTCATCCTGTCCGGGCCGAAGGGCCGGCATCCTGTGCATCCTGTTCCCCTTGCCGTTCCCGTCGGCCTACTGCGCCGCGGTGAACACGTGCTCGGGTACCAGCGCGACGGTGGGCGGCAGGCCCGTGCCCATGGACAGGCGCACGTCCTCCAGCGTCAGGCCCGTGTCGGCCCGCGCGATCTCCAGCGCCCACGTCTCCCCCGCGTGCTCGCCGGCCTCGACCTCAACCGAGACGCTCTCTTGGGTCGGCGTGGTCTGTCCGGTCGCCACCATCTCGCCGGCGGGGTCGTAGACGTTCAGGCGCGCGGTCTCCTGTTGGAAGCCCCGCACGTTCACCGTGAATGTCTCCAGCCCGGCCGGCACCGCGATGTAGAGCCGCTCCACCGCGCCGATGATGCCGGCCTGGCCGGCGTAGACGGCCACGGGGACGTTCGCGCGCGTCAGAGAGTAGGCGGAGCCGCCAGCCGACAGCACGCAGGCGTAGATGCCGCCATCCTCGGGCGTGAAGCCGATGACCGCCTCCTCGCCGAAGGGCTCGGAGCCGCTGTCGATCTCCGCCCAGGTCATGTCGTGGATCGCCCACTCGAGGTCGTTCTCATTGCTGCCTACCGGGTGGATCTGCAGCGCCATCTCGACGGGCTGTCCGGCCGCGGCGTTGAGCAGCAGCATGTTGGTGCGCCGCAGCTTGACGAGCGGGAACTCGACCATCTCACCCGTAACCTCGGGGCCGACGAGGCCCGCATCGCCGGTGCCGATGCCGCCGAAGGCCCATGGGTCCGGCGTCTCGCGTGCCTCATGCTGTTTCTCGAACTCGCCGGCCGAGATCGCCGCATTTGCCCACGCGAACCACTGGAAGTACGCCGGGTGGTCCTCGGCGTACTTGGGGCCCTCGTAGAAGACCCAGTAGCCGTCGGTGAGCTCGGAGATCATGACCGCATTCTTGCCCGAGTACTCCGGGTCGGCCCCCGACACAGCCGGGTCGATGCCGCCGGTGTAGAAGTGCGGCAGGCCGATCTCCCTCACCGTCGCCATGCGCTGGTCCAGCGCCCTGCGGCCCTGGGACAGCGCGCCGGACTGAGGCAGGAAGCTCGTGCGCCGGCCGTAGGTGACGGCGTCGGCGAAGATCAAGGGCGCGCGCTCGCTCGTCCACTCGGGGAATGCCGCCTCCAGAATGAAGCGCGAGCCAGGCGCCGGATAGATGCAGAACTGGAAGTCAGGATCGATCTCGTCCACGGCCTCGCGCAGGGCCCGGCAGCGCTCGCGCCAGTGGCCGATCTGCCACGCGTCAAACTCGTCGTGCAGCTCCTCGTCCACCAGCCACTGGTAGCGGTTCTCGGGCGCCAGCTCGGGGATCTCCACGCCCTGCGCCTCGGCGAACATGTCCAGCGTCATCCGGTCGTAGGACAGGTCGTAGAGCGTGCCCGACATGCGCGGGCCCTTGGCGTAGTTCTCGTAGTCGAGGAAGACTCCCAGCAGATGTGGGTTCTGGGCGCTGATCCGGGCGTATTCGAGGATGTACCGATTGGTCCACTCCCAGAACTCGTCGGAGCAGGGGCTCCACAGGGGCTGCTCGCCCCCATCGCGCCAGACGAGCATCCTGCCCTCCGCCTGGGCGGCATCGGGCACGCCCAGCGACCCGCGCATCCAGACCTGGTGATAGATTCCGTACTTCTGGCACCACTGCGTCACCTGCCGGACTGCGTCCAGATCGTCATAGCCGCGGCGGGGCGAGTAGACGTTGAAGCCGGCCTCGGCCGCCTCCTGCACCATCCACTCCTCGGTGGTCCAGCCTGCGACCGGCTGCATCACCTTGTCCACGACGATCTTGAACTTCACGCTCCTGCCCAGGTCCTCGCGGGCGACCGGCTGTGCGATGCATCCGGCGGACGCCAGCAGAGCGAGAAGGGCTGTCACCATGACGACGCCATTCCTCGGAGCTTCCATGGTCATCTCTCCCTGTGCGCGGGCGGCCCGGACCCGGCCCGGATTGCGCGTGAGTCTGCTCTATAGCGCTTCTTCGCGGTCCACCGGGTCTTCCCCTGCGGCCGCTGCCGGACTGTGCCCCTCAAAGAAGAAGGGGCCTCGATGCGGGGCCCCTTCCGTCCTGCATTGCTGGCGCGGCGGTCAGCGCGTCGCCAGGAAGGCGATCAGGTTGATGCCCTGCGCCCAGGCCGGAGTGAGGTCGGCGTTCACCTGACCGGTCCATCCCTCGGCCATGTCGGTGGTGCTGATCACCCCGACGAGCCGGTCGCCGACGTAGATCCCACGCAGGTCGGGGGCGCCGATGTCGTAGACCGTGGCCTCCGCCCGGAAGAGCGGGTGGTCGGCGGGCAGGCTGCGGATCTCGATGTCCCACTCCTCGATGTGCAGGGCCGCGCGGAGGCGATCGGGGGATGCGCCCACGCCGTCGAAGATCACGAAGCCGCCGTCCTCGACGAACGCGCGCAGGGCCTGGACCTCGTCCTCGGTCGGCGCGGCGGTGCCGGGACTGAGATACACCGCCTTGAGGTCCATCCCCTCGGGCGGAGCAGCCAGATCGGCGACGGCGATGGCCCGGCGGTACACCATGCCGATGGGCACGGAGACCTGCTTGGACGCGGCGGAGGCCAGATTGGTCAGCTCCCGCAGGCGCGCCTCCTCCTGGCCCTCGAACAGGCCGGCGGCCACCATGGCCTCATCGGCGTCACCCAGGCACAGGTTCGGAGTGACCGCGATGATAGTCTCATCGACCTCGGCCCCCTCGGGGCCCGGGATGTCGGTCGCGACCCATTCGAGCTCTCCAGCGGCGCGCGGGCCCATGACCCCGGCGGTCACCCGCCCCGCCGTGGGCGCAGCCTGCGGCGCGGCCGGCGCGAGGCTGCGAGAGAAGTGCGCAGCGCCACGGAAGGCGCCGCCGAGCGCCTTCGCCTCGTCCGCGGGCCCGAACACGCCCTCGTAGCTCACGCCCTCGGGCATGGGCAGGGGCTGGTGGATGGTGCGCAGCTCGCCGTCCTCGCGCACGATCGTCTCCTCCACCGCGACAAAGGCCGTGTACGCGGACATCAGGCGGAACTCCAGCGCCAGGTCGGTGACCTGCTTGACGATCTCCGGCTCCTCGCCGTGGAACATCCGGTCCATGAGGTCCTTGATGCGCGCTCGCGCCCACAGGGATGCCAGCGCGTCATTGCGTGGCTCCTCCACCGGCAGCTCGACCGGGAGCTCGCGCGACCAGCTCTCGCCCGCGATGTTCCCCTGCACCGTGATGGTGGCCGCGCCAGGCTCGGCGTAGCGGCCGTGCACGATGACGGGCTGGTCGGCGAACAGATCGGGAATCGTGGACGGGTACATGTCGGCCACCTGCAGGCCGCCCCAGTCGATGGTGATGTCCAGCAGGAAGGGCCGCGCGATGCGGTCGTAGAAGCGCTCGACCACCTCCGTGGTGTCCTCGTCCGGCCGCACGTACTGCACCACGCCGCGGCCGGCCTCGGCCATGCGCTCGAGCAGGTAGCGGTTCACCGAGGTCCCGACGCCGAACGAGAACAGCCGCGCCTCGCCGATCTTGTCCTCGATGGCCGCGAGTATCTCCGTCTCGTTCCCGATGTAGCCGTCGGTCATGAAGGACACGATGCGCACGCGCTCGGGGTCGGGAGGGTAGTCCAGCGCGGCCTTGATGCCCTCGATCATCATGGTGCCGCCGGAGCCCTGCATCCGGTCAATGTAGAGCAGGCCGCGCCTGATGCTCTCCGGCGTGTTGTGCAGCGGCTCCTCGGAGAGCTGCGAGGCGGCCTCGGAGAAGCGGATCACGCGGAAGGTGTCGTCGGGCTGCATGTGGGTGATGCACTTGCGCATCGCCTGCTTGGCCTTGGAGATGGGCTCGCCGCTCATGGAGCCCGAGCAGTCAACGACGAAGACCATCTCCTTGGGCGTGATCTCGCCCACCTCGAACTCGGCCTTGGGCTGGATCATGAGCGAGAAGAACCCGCCGGTGTCGCCCTCGCGGTGGGCCAGCAGCGCCATCTCAGGCCTCTCGCCGGCCACGTCCCACTCCAGCATGAAGTCCTTGTTGGGGATGGTGTCGAAGGGCTTCAGCGTGATCTCGGCGTGGCTCCGCTCGCCGCCGGTGACCTCGACCTCATGGGAGCGGCAGCGGAGGTCCTGGATGGGCACGCCCGCGTCCAGATCGACGCTGAGCGCGATGTCGTGGCCGCTGCGCTCGCCGGGCTCGAGCACGGGAGGCGTGATGCGCGAGGCATCGGGGACCTGGTCGGTGTCGGGCGCCCAACCCCCGGCGGTGCGGCCGGTGGGCCGGCCGGGAATGAAGCGCGGGCCGACCACCATGGGGAAGCTGAACTTGTAGGTGCCGTGATCGTACTTGAGGTCCTGGACGTAGTGGATCTCGATGTTGATCTCGGCGCCCGGAGTGATGTTCGCGACCGACTGCGTGAAGATGTTGGGGCGCTCCTGCTCGAGCAGGCCGGCGGTCTGCCCCGCCTCGCGCGCCTCCTCGTAGATCTCGCGCGCCTCCTCCCGCGGCTTGATCAGGCCGCGGATCGTTCGGTCGCCAATATGCATCGTCATGTCCTTGACCGCCGCATTCTGCGGCAGCGGGAACACGTACACCGCCTCGATGGTGTCCTCGAACGGGTTCGCGAAGGTCTGCGTCACCGCAACGTGCGCGACCATGCCGGCTATCTCGGCCCTGACGTCCGTGTGCTGGAGTGGGAACTCCAGCAGCTCGTCAGCGTCGGTGATGACCCGCAACGTGCCCTGGGTTACCTCCTGCTCGTCCGCCGGGGAGACCGGACCGCCCATCAGCATCACACCAACAGTCAGCAGGCTCAGCGCGCCCGTACTCAACAGCTTCGCCTTCATCGCCGGTGCCCCTCCACGGTCGGTTTCGGGCCTGAGCCCGCCCCACCTGCGTCTGCTGGTAGGACGGCTCCGGACGATTGCGTGTTCCCGCGTGGGGCAGGTCATTGGACGGAGAGAGATGCGAGAGGTGTTGTCGTCAGGCTCAACATGAGGTATACTTGATATTAAGGTTCAAAACGCCATAAGGAGGTGCTGTAATATGCGTCGAGGGTTCACTCTCATCGAGCTGCTGGTCGTGATCGCGATCATCGCCATTCTGGCGGCGATTCTGTTCCCCGTCTTCGCCCGCGCTCGGGAGAAGGCTCGACAGACGTCATGTCTGAACAACGTGAAGGAGACGATGCTGGCGGTCCTGATGTACGCCCAGGACTACGACGAGACGTTTAACCGTATCGCCAACAGCGGCATGACCGGCTACACCCTCCCCAACGGAAGCACCTACACCGGCGGCTACATGCTCTGGCACTCGATGCTCTACCCCTACACGAAGAACTACCAGATCTGGAGCTGCCCCAGCGACAACTACCGCTATGCCGGCAACTACACGGGCGGCGGCAGCTACGGGATCAACAGCATGAATGCCGGCGACCTGATCGCGGACCACAAGGCCCCGGCCCAGACCTTCTTCTTCGCCGACTCTGAGGGCGGCGACTCATACAACATCGACGGCGACGACGCGGACGCCGAACCCATTGGCGACGGCCACGAGATCCCCGGGCGCCACAACGAAGGTGCGAACATCGGCTTCGAGGACGGGCACGGCAAGTGGATGCAGCAGAGCTCGATCCCGCACCGGAGTTCGAGTAGCCGCTTCTGGAACGGCGAGTACGAGGGCAGCAATCCTTAACCTATCTGCTCTGTATCGTACCGCGCACTGCCGGGCCCCCGCGACCGCGAGGGCCCGTTTACTTCCGGCGCTCGACGCTCACGCGGGCAGCTCGGGGAAGTCGGTCAGCGTGCTGCGCCGCCACAGCACGAAGCGTTCCGTCTCGGTGCCACCCTCTTCCTGGGTGCGCTCCAGCTTCGCCATGCGGTCGCGGATGCGCGGGAGCATCTCCACCTGCGTCGTCTGGCTCAGCCACGCCTCGGCCTTGCGCGCCGCGTACGGCGTCACATCCACCTCGATCGAGGGCCCCATGCGCTCGTGGCCGTGGTAGATGAACACCAGCGGCACCGCGTACGGCTCGCCGTGGTCGGCGAGGATGTTCTCGGAGGCCTGCCAGACGATCTCGTCGGTCATGTCGTGGACCGCGACGTGGTCGCTGTTCCGGTCATCCGGGCCGAGCGTGAAGAGCGCCTGCGGCCGGTGCCTGCGGATCTGCTCGATCAGCAGCCTCGTGAGCTTCCATTCATGGCGCACGCCCTGGTCGGGCCAGCCGAGGAAGACGCGCTCGGAGATGCCCAAGATCTCGTCGCAGGCCGCCGCCTCCTGCTTGCGCAGATCGGCGATGGTCTCGGCCCACTCCGCGCGGCAGTAGCCGGCGTTCCCCTCCGAGATGGTCACCACAACCACCTCGCAGCCGGCGTCGGACATCGCCGCGATGGTCCCGGCCATGAGGATCTCGTCGTCGGGGTGCGCCCCCCAGATCATGATGCGGTCGTAGGTCTGCATGGCACACGGCCTCCTTCTCACTCAGAGACGGCAACAGAAGCGACGACGGGCATAACGGTACATGCGAGCAATTCGCCAGACGGGATGCTCACCCGGACGGCCCCCCGCCGGCGGGCAGGGCCCCTACTCAATCCCCCGGTGCTCGTTCAGCTCGTCCTGAACCGCCGACACGGCGCCAGAGGCGACGTCCGCGACCCGGACCGGCGCGCCCGCGTGCGAGGACTCGAGGATCGCCCACGCCGCCGCCAGGTCCTCCAGCCCCTCGTCGCCGCTCAGCTCCGGCTCGCCGCCCGTGGCGATGGCGGTCAGGAACTGGTGCGTCTCGAGGGCGAAGGGGTCCTCGAGCGGCAGCGGGAACTCCCGCGCCTGCGTGGCCGGATCCGCCTGGGCCCGATAGACCTGCACCGCCGGCGTGCGTGAGCCGTCATCGAGGATGACGTCCCCCTCCTTGAGGCAGCCGCGCGTGCCGTAGATGGCCCGACCGCCGGGAAGGCCGATCAGCTCCCCGTGCCCCGCAGCGGAGAAGCCGAGCACGCCCAACGCGCCACTCACGAACTGCAGGTGCGCGAAGAAGGTGTCATCGGCGTCCGCCTCGATCTCCTCGATCACCCGCCCCCTGCCATCGTACTCCCGCCGGATCGGCTCGAGCGTGCGCGCGACGGCGGAGACGGTGTCGATCTCGCCGGCGACCTGCCGCGCCCAGTCCATCAAATGCGGGCCGAAGTCCACGCTCACACCGCCTCCGCCCAGCCGTTCGTGCCGCCACGGCGTGTGCGCCAGGACGACGTCCGGGCTCCACTCGGCCGTGCCCACGCTCACGCTCAGCACGAGCTGCGGCTCGCCCAGCAGGCCGCTCCGAGCCGCCCACGCCGAGGCCCGGGCGTGCGGGCGAAAGCGCGCGTTCTCGAGCACGAAGAGCGTCCGGCCCGCCCGCTCGGCGGCCTCGATCATGCGCCGCGCCGCGCGCACCGTGACGGCCACGGGCTTCTCGACCGCCACATGCTTGCCAGCCTCCAGCGCCTTGATGGCGATCCAGTGGTGCGTGGAATGCGTGGTCAGGACGTGAGCTGCGTCGATGGGCGCCTCGGCCAGCATGCGGTCGATGTCATCGTAGACCTCGACCTCGCCGTCGTGCAGGTCACTGACGTACATGTGCGGCGCGCCCAGGGGATCGCCGGGGCTGGTGGAAGCGGGCGGGCGCGGCGGCGGGCCCTCCCCGCGTCTGCGAAAGCGCAGCGCGTCCTCGATGTTGCGCGCCATCAGCGCCGTGACGCGGAAGTCCTCATAGCCCGCCTCGCGCAGCAGCTTCATCCCGCGCAGGTGCGCCGGCAGAATGCGCGCGCAGCCGATGACCCCGAGCCGGGTCTCGCCGCCCATCGCTCTTACCCTCCCTCGCGTCGGCAGCGGGTACTTCGCCGCCGGGACGCTCGGGCCTCTCGCGCCCGCGGGATGCTCGACGACGCAGGAGCAGGTCCGCACGCGTCCGTGCGCGAAGGGGCCAACGCGGACGAGGTCACGACCGGAGGTCACCGATGCGTCATCTCAGCGTCGCACTGCTGCTCCTT
>JALGUJ010000168.1 GCA_029820945.1 Candidatus Zipacnadia bacterium
GCCTTCGTGATGGAGCTGGAGCGGCGCTACACGCTGGACATGTACCGGTTCCTCAAGGAGGAGCTGGGCGTACACGCCCAGGTGATCGACACCCAGTGCACCTACGGCGGCCCGGGCGGGTTGCTGCGCGAGAGCCGCATGGACTACGCGGACGCGCACGCCTACTGGCAGCATCCGCGCTTTCCCGGCCGGCCCTGGGACGGGGGAAACTGGTACATCCCCAACACGCCCATGACCGCCGCTCTGGGTAGCGACACGCTGACGCGCCTCTCCCAGTTCCGCCTGGCGGGGAGGCCCTACACGGTCAGCGAGTACAACCACCCGGCGCCGAACGACTACCGCGCCGAGTGCATGCCGATGCTGGCGGCCTGGGGCGCGCTGCAGGACTGGGACGGGCTCTTCCAGTTCTGCTACGGCCGGCACCCCGAGGACTGGGCCGCAGACGAGATCGACGGCTACTTCCGCATGGCGGGCGACCCGGCGAAGCTGGCCATGTTCCCCGTGGCGGCGAACCTCTTCCGCCGGGGCGACGTGGCAATGGCCGAGGGCGAGCTCGCCCTGTTGCTGAACGTCGAGAGCCCCGGCGAGCTCGTACGCGAGCACGGGAACTCCGTGGCTCCCCTGTGGGCCGCTCACGGTGTCGCCCCCGAGATGGCGCTCGCGAATCGCCTGGGCGTGGTCGTCACGGAGGCCGACCACGGCCTGCAGGGCGATCCGGCCGAGCAGCAGCCGGATGCGGCGGTCCGCTGGTCCGCGGCCGAGGACGACGCTGGCGTGTTCGTGGTGGATACCGAACGCACGAAGGTACTGCTCGGGCCGATAGCGGGGCGGGCGATCGAACTGGGTGGCGTCCGCTTCGAGGTCGGCGAGACCTCGAACGGCTACGCGGCCGTCGCGCTGACGAGCATGGACGACAGGCCGCTGGTCGAGTCCGGGCGCATGCTCCTGGTCGCCATCAACCGGGTCGAGAACCAGGAGATGGGCTGGGACGAGGAGCGGCGCACGGTCGGCCGCGAGTGGGGCCACGGCCCGCCCATCGCGGAGGGCGTGCCCCTGGCGGTGAGCATCGCCGCCCGCGACGACCTGCAGGCCTGGCCGCTCGATGGCACCGGCTCTCGGGGCGAGGCCCTCGGACAGGGCGGATCCTTCGCGGTCGGCCCCCGGCATCGGACAGTCTGGTACGAGATCGCATCTGAGTGACCCAGAGGTGCCACGATGAGGACACCGACAGGCGCGTCCATCGCCATCGCCATCATCGGGCTCTGCGCCATGCCGACATGGGCGCAGGACGCCGACGGCGACACGATCCCCGACGCCATTGAGGCGCAGATCGCCACCGATCCCCGGTTCCCGGAGCCGCTGGAGCTGCTCTACGAGGATGGCTCGGGCGAGGCAGACACCAGCATCGGCGCCGAATGCGTGCCCTATGGCGACTACACGCACATCTGGTTCGCGCCGGTGGCGCGCGGGCGATACCTGTTCAGGATCGACCTCGCGGGGGAGACACAGTGGCCGCCGGCGTCCCACGACGTGCGCATCCTCTACGTGGACGCGGACAACGACCAGACCACCGGTCGGCCGGACATGGGCCCCGGCTGCGACATCATGTTCTACCTCAGCCCCACCCGCGAGAATCGGCTGATCGGCTGGAACCGCCCGGTGGCCTCCGTTGCGGCGGCGGACGGGCGTTCCATCTACGTGGTCGCGGACGTGAACCTGAACCAGCAGGACGGCCGGTCGGTCTTCCGCCTGATGCTGCTCTATCAGGACATGCGCGAGGAGCACCGGCAGAACCGCGACAGCATGCCCTGGACCGAGGTCACCGCCGCGGGCGAGTCCGACCGCCAGCGTATCGAGGTGGCGACCGACCACCCGCTCTACCGCCCGCCGCAGGAGGTGCGCAGCGTCGGCGCGCGGGTGCTCTTCGACCGGCCACAACCGCGCGCGGAGATCACCCTCATCACCGAGCTTCCCACCATACCCAGCGTGGAGTACGGGGCGACCGCTGACTACGGCTCCGCGGTTGAGGCCGAGCACCACTGGAACAACCACCGCATCTGGCTGGAGGACCTGGAGGAGGGTCGCGAGTACCACTACCGGGTGCGCGTGCCCGACCGCGACGGCGACATCGTCACCGAGGACGCCACCTTCTCGACCGTCCGCCCCGAGCCCGTGATCGGCACCGTCGAGCGCGATGCGGTGATGCTGACCGTGCGCAACCCGCACCCGGCGGCGGCCGAGAGCACGCCCATCACCACCGGCCTGCCCTTCCCCCGGGGCGCGCTAGGCGATGACGCGCACCTGCGGCTGCTGGACGCCGACGGCCGCGAGCTTCCCCTGCAGACCGAGGTCACCGCGCGCTGGCAGGATGGCTCAGTGCAGTGGGTGCTGCTGGACTTCCTCGCGACCGTCCCCGCGCAGAGCAGGGCGCAGTTCGCCGTGGAGTACGGCTCCGCGGTCGAGCGAACCGTGCGGCCCGAGGGCATCACCATCGAGCGCGCGGGCGATGCCCTCATCGTGGACACGGGCGTCGTGGAGGCCATCATCAATCCAGAGAGCAGTGACCGCGTGCTCGCGACCCTCGACGAGGGGCTTGGCGATCGCCTCACGGTAAACCTCCCGGTGGCGGCGATATGCGTCGTGGACGAGGCGGGCTTCGGCAGCATGGGCGACACGATGGCCGTCGAGATCGAGCGCGAGGGGCCCCTGGCGGTGGTCGTGAAGGTCAGCGGACCCCACGAGAACCAGGACGGTGAGACGCTCTTCCGCTACGTCTCGCGCTATCACTTCACCGCCGGCAGCGGCCTTGTGAGACTCCAGCACACGGTCGAGAACGATCAGGTGGACCAGACTCTGACGCGGATTGACCAGTACATGATCGGCCTGCGCGTCTTTCCGGGCGAGGACGCGACGGTAACCGTCGAGGGCGGCGAGGACGGCCCGGTCAGCTTCGCCGCCCGCGATGGCCACTGCGTGCTCAACCAGGACCTCGACAACCACTGGTCGCTAACCTGCCCCGGAGTTGAGCGCGAGGGCGAGCGCGGACCGGCGGCCATCGACGTCAGCGACGAGGCCCGCGGCCTCTGGGTCGGCCTGCGCCACTTCTGGCAGAAGTGGCCGAGCGAGCTGGTCTGGCACTACGAGGCCAAGGGGCTCGGCATCAACCTGCTGCCCGAGTTCGACGACGACCGCTACGCCGAACCCGGCGACGCCATCGAGAGCGACCGGCTTTACTACCACGTGCGCGACGGCGGCTACCGGCTCCACTGGGGCATGAGCTTCACGCGCGAGATCTGGCTGGGCTTCCACGAGGGGAATGCGTGGCCCGATGCGTGGGCGCAGCAGCTTCGCGAGCCGCTGATCGCCGTCGCCGAGCCCGAATGGTACTGTGCCTCGGGCGCCTTCGGCGAGCAGCTCCCACGCACCGAGGGACTGTTCCCGGAGTACGAGGAGATGGTGGGGCGCATCTTCGATCTGCTCATGCAGCGGCGCGAGAACAACCGCTCCTACGGCTTCCTGAACTTCGGCGACTGGTGGGGCGAGCGCGGATTCAACTGGGGCAACATGGAGTACGATACCCCGCACGCACAGATGGTGCAGTTCATCCGCACCGGCGAGCGGAAGTTCTTCGACGAGGCCTGCAACTCGGCCACGCACAACCGCGATGTGGACTACATCCACCACGCGCCGAACCCCGGCGACGTAGGCAAGACCCGCGCGCACCGCATGTTCCACACAGGCGGCTACGAGCCGCGCATGACCAAGGAGCAGATGGGGCTGGCCTACGCCAATGACGGCGGCATCACCGGCCCGCTGTCGGGCCACCAGTGGAACCGCGGCAAGTTCGACCACTACTTCATGACCGGCGAGGAGCGCTCGCGGCGGGTCGCCCTGGGCCTCGCCGAGTTCATGGCCGGGCCGGGCAGCGTGAGCTTCACCATCGGCAGGGGCGCCGAGCGCTGCGTCGCGTGGGCGATCTACGACGTGATCTCGGCCTACCGCGTGACCTGGGACCCGTTCTACCTCAACGCCGCGCGCATCATGGTCGAGGACGTCATCCGCAAGCAGACCCCCGAGGGCCACTGGGCCATGCCCGCCGGCTACTCCGACGTCGAGCCTACACCCATCGGCGGCTACGCGTGGTGCTCCGGGCTGCTCATCACCATGCTGGAGGAGTACAACCGCTACGCCCGCGATCCGCGCGTGGACGAGACGATCATGAACGCCGCCCGGTGGCTCGTGCGCGATGAGTACGTGCCGCAGGCGAAGGGCTTCCGCTCCTGCTCGTGCGACA
Source organism: Candidatus Zipacnadia bacterium (assembly GCA_029820945.1). GTDB lineage: Bacteria > Armatimonadota > Zipacnadia > Zipacnadales > UBA5352 > JALGUJ01. Next base: position 4,295 of record JALGUJ010000168.1, read on the forward strand.
CGTTCAACGAGCGCACGCGGCCCGGCCACTCCGCCTGGGCGGTCGCCAACGCCATGGCGCACGCCTACGAGCTGAGCGGTGACGAGCGCTACCTCGACCTGGCGCAGATGACCTACGCCTACTTCGCCGAGGGCGCGGGGGGGATGGGCAAGAGCTACTCCATCGCACTGGTCACCAGCCCCCATCTGATCTACAAGCTGCATGAGGCCGGCCGCGACGACATCGACACCGCCCGGTGGGAGGAGCCGTTCGAGGCGGTCGTGCCCCGAGTACTGGCACCAGGCGCAGGGCGGCTCAGCCTGCTGCTGCGCACGCGCAGGCGCGAGCCCGTCCAGGTGACGGTGGCTGCAGGCAATCAGAAGCGCGAGATCACCCTCCAGCCGGACGCGGACTGGGAGGTCGTGACCTTCCAGGCGGCCGGCCCGGACGTGATCGAGGGCAATATCGTCTGCGGCGAACACACCGAGAGCTTCCGCGTCGAGGCACTGCACGCAGGCAAGATCGGCGCGCCCCGCGACGGCGTGGGGCTGATCGCGGGCGAGGAGGACTTCCTGGGACCGGCGTTGGAGGCGCTTGGCGTGGAGTTCGAGGTCATCACGGGCCTGACCGACCTGGAGCGCTTCGGGACCATCTACCTCGGGACGCAGGCCTGCACCCTGGACGCGGCGGGGGTCCGGACGAGCCCGGCGCCGCTGGTGCAGTGGCTGCACGCGGGCGGAACGGTGGTGATATCGCACCCCAACGACGAGGCCTGGGACCCCTTCCTGCTCGGCCCGCCGCTGGTGCTGCAGGAGGAGAACTCAATCAGCGGCGCCATCGTCGCGCCCGACCACCCGCTGCTCGCCGGCCTCGACGCTCAGGCACTGGCCGGGGCGATGATGTATGACAGCGTGAGCTTCGCGGATGGCGCGTGGCAGGTCCTGGTCGAGGACCGGCGGGGCCGCCCGGCGGTGTTGGAGCTGCAGGCCGGCGAGGGCCACGCGCTGGTCATCGTCCCGAGCTTCGAGCGCTACGTGACGGCAGCGCTTGCGGCGGACGCCGAGCAGGTAGCGCGCTATCGAGCGTTCATGGAGAACGTGCTCGCGTGGGTCGTTCGGCGGTAGGGAGTGGCGGCAGCCGTCGCTCGCACGTTGGTGTTTGGGGCAGGAGCATCCTGTCCGTGGCACGGGCCTCCGGGCCCGTGCGCTGTTGCCGTTGTCGTTACCGTACGAATCGAGGCGAGTCCCATGTTCGATGAGCAGCCGGAGCACGATCATCGTCCGCAGCGCGTCGTCCGGGAGTTCCAGAAGCGCAGGCGCACGCTCCCTCGATGGGAGTGCGCACACGCAGTCTACTCGGTGCGCGCCTCCGTGCGCGACGATCGAAGAGAGCAACTGACCCAACCTGAGATCGCGAAGATCGTGCAGCGGTCTCTGCACCATCAGGATGGGAGGCGCTACTCACTACACTTCTACTGCCTGATGCGCGACCACCTCCACGCGGCCATCGAGCCACTCCCGAGGGAGGGCGGATCGATACCGCTCTCGGAGATCATGCGGACGCTGAAGGGATTCACTGCCCGGCAGATCAACCGGTTGGTCGGTGCGCGCGGTCCCTTCTGGCTGGCTGAGGCCTACAACCGGATCATCCGCTGCCAGGAGGAGTACTGGGATTGGTACAACTACATCTGGCTGAACCCGTGGCGGGCGGGCCTGGTGGATGATCCGCACGACCGGCCATGGCGGTGGGAGCGGCCGCGAGAGCGATAGCGCACCGCAACGCCCCACGGGCCTGGAGGCCCGTGGCACGGATAGGCCGTCTGTCTGAGCTATCAGCGACCCAGGAGGAGCACCGTTGGACCCCGAAACAGGCGACAGGAGCATTGAGGTCACGCGCGGTGACGTCGCCGATGCCGCCCACGAGGTGGGCGTCGTCGCCGGCGACACGCTCTTCTTCCACAGCTCGCTCAGCAGCATGGGCCACGTGGTCGGTGGGCCCGACACGGTCATCGACGGCTTCCTGGACGCGGTCGGCCCCGAGGGCACAGTCGCCGTCCCGACGCTCTGCAACTGGACGCCCCAGGAGCAGCATCTGGTCTTCGAGCGCTGGGATCCGGCGATCTCGCCCTCCTACGTCGGGCTGATCACCGAGACGCTCCGGGGGCGCGCCGAGGCCGTGCGCAGCGACCACGCCACGCACTCGATCGCCGCCATCGGCGCGCGGGCCGAGGCGCTGACCGCCGATCACGGCGCGTCCGGGCATCGGCCCAGCCAGTTCGGGCCTCGCGCGTTCGCCCACCAGAGCCCCTGGCAGCGTCTCGTGGACTGGAACGCCGCCTACTGCTTCATCGGCGTGACCTTCCGCGTCTGCACCATGGTGCACTACGTGGAGGCGTCGCTGGCCGAGCGCGCTCTGGACCGTGCCGCGCCCGAGCGCCGCCAGGAGCTGGCGGCCCAGGTGGCCGCGTGGATGAAGCCCGGCCCCTTCCCGAGCATCCGCGTGGACGACCGCGAGATCATCGAGGAGATGCTCGCACAGCGCGGCATCGTGCGCTACTCGCGGATCGGCTCGGCCACCTTCCGGTGCGCCCGCGCGCGGCCGATGGTCGAGCAGTGGATCGCCATCATCGAGGCCGAGCCGGAGCGCTGGCTGCCCGATGACTGGCTGCAGTTGGTCGGGGACCTCGCCTCAGGAGGCACGCCATGAGCCTGCGCTGGATCGACACGCACATCCACGTCAGCGACACCGGGCGCGACGGCGAGCCGCGCGAGAACATGCTCGGGCATCTGCTCGACGTCCTCGATCGCTGCGACGCCGACCTCCGCCCTGCCATCAGCCCTGACTTCCCCTACATCGGCGGCATGGCGCGGGATCCCGCCGGCATGATGCCCGCCAATCGCATGATTCACGAGCTGGTGCGCCGGGCCCCCGGCCGGCTGTTCGGAAGCTGCATGGTCAACCCGCGCTTCCCTGACGAGGCCATGCGCGTGATGGACGTAGCCTTCGGCGAGTGGGGCTTCGTCCAGGTCGGGGAGCTGCTGCCCTACTCCCACGGCTACATCATGGACAGCGACGGAGCCGAGCGCGTGGTGCGCCACGCCGCCGCGTATGACGTCCCGGTCCAGGTGCATCTGGGGACCTACTGGCACAAGGACTTCGAGGGCTCCTGCGACGGCATGGATCATATGCGGGACCTGCTGCGCTGCCACGACCGCGTGCCGGAGGCGAAGTACATCCTCGCCCATGCCATCGGCTGCGGGCCGACGCCGGAGTACGTGCCATGGGCGGACATGTTCCTCGACGCGATCTTCGGCGTGTTCGGCCGGTGGCCGGAGACCTTCTGGATCGAGGTCCGCGACTTCCACTGCGACGCCCTGCCACGAACCATCGCCGAGGTGCCGGCCGATCGCATCCTGTCGGGCACCGACTGGACGACGCGCGTGGGTCCGCCCTTCCAGGCCTACGGGACCATGTTCGACGTGCCGGAGGAGGAGAACCCCTTCCCGCCGGAGGTTGCGAGCTTCGTAGGCTTCCTGCGGGAGGCCGGGGCCTCGGACGAGGAGATCGCGCGCATCGGCTGGCAGAACGCGGCGGAGCTGTACGGCCTCAACGGGCGCTGAGAGGCCTTGCCGAGCGCCCGCGGGTACTTCGCCCTTCCCGTGGCACGGGCCGCCAGGCCGTGCGGCGTTTGCCGTTGTCGGCCTCCTGGAAGCGTGAGGGGGCCCGTGCGCCGTCTGCAGTTGTCGTTTGGCGGGCCGCCAAGGGCGGGCGGCGTAGGCACGCCGCCTCTCCGCACGGCTTGGTTCGCGGCTGTGCATCATCTTCGCGCGATGGGCGCGGTGCCCAGCCCCAGTCCCATCCAGGGAGCTTCGACCTTCCCGTCGCACGAAGGGGCCTGATCTGCTCATGGGAGGTCGCTGCCTCTGAGACGATGACGCCGCAGGACCAGAGGGCATGTCGCGCTGAGACTCACGGCAGCATCCAGATTGGTGTGGATGCGCGCACCGAGCGGCGACGTCCCGTGCCTGCGCATCCCGCTCCTGGGCGGGAGGGACCGGGGGCTGAGGCCTGCCCCCTCCTACGGCCAACGGCGCGCGGACGGGACGGCGCGCGGACGGGGGCGTCCGTGTGTCATCCACAGGAATCTGGATGCTCTCGAGACTCACCGTTTGCTTGAACGCCTGTTCGACTTGGCGTATAATGCCCACGCGGGGTTGGGTCCGATCATCTGCCGTCGCCGGCCCGGAGCGCGATGGACTTCTCCGCCTTCCTGGACGAGATCCGGTCATCACCCGGCTATCGCGGGCAAATCGTCTACGTGCGCGAGCTGCCCGAGCGCGAGGCGCGGTACGCAGACCCGGCCGAGCCGCTGTCAGAGCCCGTGCGCGGGGCGCTGGCGGCGCGCGGCATCGACCGCCTCTACACGCACCAGGCGCAGGCGCTGGGGCTGGCGCGCGCGGGCCAGGACCTGCTGGTGGTGACGGGCACCGCGTCGGGCAAGTCGCTGTGCTACCAGATCCCGGTCGTCGAAATGCTGCTTGCCGACCGCGACACGACCGCCCTGATGCTCTTCCCCACCAAGGCGCTCAGCCAGGACCAGTTCCAGTCCATGAACCGCCTGCTCAGTGATGCCGGGCTGTCGGAGATCGTGGCCGGCGTCTACGATGGTGACACGCCCTCGCACCTGCGCCGTAGGCTGCGCGGGCGGGCCTCGCTGATCTTCAGCAACCCCGACATGGTGCACGCCGCGGTCATGCCCCATCACGCGCGCTGGGCCGACTTCCTCTCGCGGCTGCGGCTCATCGTGCTCGACGAGATGCACGTGTACTCCGGGATCTTCGGCGCGAACATGGCGAACCTGATGCGGCGGCTCTGGCGCGTGTGCGCGCACTACGAGGCCGCGCCTCAGGTTATCGGCTGCTCGGCGACCATCGCGAACCCCGCGGAGCTGGCTCGCCGCGTCATCGGCCGGCCGGCGCACGTGATCGCTGACGACGGCTCGCCACGGGGCCGGCGCACCTACGTCTTCTGGAACCCGCCGCGCGTCCGCGCCACCCAGTGGCGCTCGCGCCGCAGCGCGAACGTCGAGGCGCACGAGCTTATGGCCGAGCTGCTGCAGCGCGGCCATCCCACCATCACCTTCTCCAAGGCCAAGATGACCGCCGAGATGATCCACCGCTATGTGGCCGAGACGCTGAGCCGCGAGGCGCCGGATCTGATCGGCAGGATCACGCCCTACCGCGGCGGCTATCTGCCGGAGGAGCGGCGGGAGATCGAGCGCCGGCTCTTCGAGGGCGAGCTGATGGGCGTCTCATGCACTCGCGCCCTGGAGCTGGGCATCGACGTGGGCGCGCTCGATGCCTCGATCCTCGTGGGCTATCCCGGAACGCTGGCCTCGTTCTTCCAGCAGACCGGCCGCGCCGGACGGGGCAAGCGCGAGGCGCTGGCGGTGCTGATCGGCATCGACACCGCGGTCAACCAGTACATCATGGGCAATCCCGACTACCTCTTCGGCCGCCCGATCGAGGAGGCCGTGATCGACGCGGACAACCCCTTCGTGATCACCGGGCACCTGCGCTGCGCGGCCCATGAGCTGCCGCTGGCCGAGAGCGAGGTCAGGCAGTTCGGCCGCCACTGCGAGACGGTCCTGCACGTGCTGGAGCAGAGCCGCAAGCTCAAGCGCGTGGGCGACCGGTGGTATCACGCGGCCTCGGAGCTCCCCCAGCACGAGGTGTCGCTGCGCGCCTACGACATCGCGAACGTGGTCATCCAGGATCAGGAGACCGGCGACACGCTGGGCCAGGTCGCGCGCTTCGACGCCCAGCCGATCCTGCACCCGCACGCGATCTACATGCACCGCGGCGACACCTATGAGGTGCAGGATCTCGACCTCGATCGCCGGCTGTGCCGCGTCAAGCGCGTCGAGGTGGACTACTACACCCAGCCGCTGGGCGGCACCGACGTGCACCACATCGACCACCGCCTGCGCGAGAAGCCCTTCGGCACCGGCATGGCCTACTGGGGCGAGGTCACGGCCTACGACAACACCTGGGGCTACGAGAGGGTGCACTTCTACTCCCTCGATGCCGTCTCGCAGCACCAGGTGGAGCTGCCGACGATCGCGCTGGAGACGATGGCCTTCTGGCTGGTGCCGCCCGAGCCGCTGCTGGAGGAGGTGCGGCTGGCGGGCCTGGACGCCCACTCGGGGCTGCGCGGCATCGGCTACGCCACGCGCATGATGCTGCCGGCCTTCATGACCTGCGACACGCTCGACTTCTCCCACTCCATCGGCTCGGCCAACTCACCGTGGCAGGCGATCTTCGTCTTCGAGCGCTACCAGCACGGGCTGGGCTTCACCGAGAAGGCCTACGAGCGGCTGCACGAGATCGTGCCGCGCGTCTTCGAGCACATCCGCTCGTGCGACTGCACGGACGGCTGCCCCGTCTGCGTGGGCAAGCCGCTGCGCGGCTACACGACCTGGAACATCGAGCGAGGCGAGGCGCACATCCCCTCGAAGCAGTCGGCGCTGATGATTCTGGAGGGCCTGCTGGGCGACGGCTCGAACCTCGACAGCCCGGACGCGACGTCCCTCACCGACACCGATGAGCAGGGCCGCATCCGGCTCGAGGCCGCGCTGCGGCGGCGCCTGGAGCGCATGCGCGAGCCGCAGGTCTTCCACCCGATCGAGCCCGAGGCCCACGTGGAGACCGCCTACCCCGACGCGGAGCCGGAGGAGGAGCTGGACACGCCGGATGTGGCGAAGCGGCGGCGCAGGCGCGTGGACTTCCACCGGCGCCTGCGGCGGAAGCTGGCGAAGAGCGAGCCGGACCACCGGCTGGACGCGGACGCGCCTCGTCACGGGCCGCCGGAGGGCATGAGCCGGGGACGCAGCAAGCCACCGGGGTGGTTCCGCGGCCGCCCCGAGGACCAGCATGAGGAGGCCGAGACGCCGCACGCTCAGCCCGACAGCGCCGAGAGCGACCAGGAGCCGATCCGCCACGGGGACTCGCTGGCGTCGAAGGCGCGGCGGCTCAAGAGGCGCCGCGACAAGGACGAGTGATCGCGTCGTTGCTGTTGTGCCCCCGGCGCCCTTGCCGGGGGGCGCCCCGGAGGGGCGCTTGCCGTTGTCGTGAATAGGTGCGCGGCGGCTCAAGAGGCGCCCCGACAAGGACGAGTGATCGCGTCGTTGCTGTTGTGCCCCCGGCGCCCTCGCCGGGGGGCGCCCCGCAGGGGCGCTTGCCGTTGTCGTGAATAGGTCCAACACGAGGTGGCCGTGATGGACGTGACCGACGTCATCCGTCATCACGACAACCTGCCGCACCGGCAGCGCCCTGAGGGCACCTACTTCCTCCGCTGCTCTACGCAGTGGGACACCGCAGGGCTGCTGACGGCGCACCGAGCGGTGACGGAGGTCATCGTCGCATCCCTGCGGCACGACGAGGGCCTGCGGTATGAGATGCACTGCTGGGTGCTCATGCCTGATCACCTGCACATGATCCTGCGCCCGCTCCCCCGCGGCGACGGCTTCGTCCCGATACCGGAGATCATGCAGGCGCTCAAGGGCGCGAGCGCGCACGGGATCAATCGGCTGCTGGGGCGCCGTGGAGCGTTCTGGTTGGACGAGTACTTCGACCATGAGATCCGGTCCGCGCGCGAGTACTCCGCTCTCAAGCACTACATCTGGCTGAACCCATGGCGCGCCGGGCTGGTCGCGCATCCGAGTGAGTGGCCGTGGTATTGGGAACGTGGCGGATAGCGGTGGGGGTTCACGCCAGCGGCGCTTCGCGCCGCCCCCGGCGTGGGCG
>JALGUJ010000169.1 GCA_029820945.1 Candidatus Zipacnadia bacterium
TCCTGGCCGCCGCGCGCGCGGCCATCGAGCGTCGCGACTTCGCCGGCGCCGAGGGCTATCTGCTCGCAGGCGAGCGCCGCGTCGCCCAACTCGTCTCCGGAGAGGCCGCCTACCGCCATGCCGTCCGGCGCTTCGTGCGGGCGCGCGACGACGCCGATGTGCGCATCACCATGAGCTGGTCGGCGACCGACGCGGCGGCCGCCTTCGAGTGGGCCGAGCAGATCGGCGCGAACGAGCTGGTCGCGCCCCACGGCGCGGTCAGCCGCGAGGGCCTGCAGGCCTGGCGCGATGCCGGCTATCACACCGCCACACTCTCCAGCGCGCCCATCCACACCGCGGACCGCGCGCAGCCCGAGCAGGCGCAGTTCGGCTACTGGTACATGGACACGCCGCCGGCGGCAGGCGGGTCGGCAACGGTGCAGCTTCAGGCCCCGGCGTGGGGCGGGCTGGCGGTCAGCGACTTCTTCCCGCCCGCCGAGCACTGGCTGGTGCTCGACCTTGCCACCGGCGAGGCGCTGCCCGCCGAGCGTTGGGAGTACGACGCGGCGGCGAAATCCGTGACCATCTCAGGCGCGCGCGACGGGCAGGTCTTCCGCGTCTACTACCTCAACGCGACCGGCGGCATCGGCGACCCGCTCTACGAGCCCTTCGCCCGGCGCGGCCTGGCCGTCCTCGAGGAGGAGGTCGCGCCGCTCGAGGGCGCGCTCGAGACCTTCTGGTACGATGACCTGGCCTACGCCTGGCCCGGTGGCAACCCGCAGGGCGGCTACGACTGGGAGTCATACACCAACGCCGCGCGGCCCGAGAACCAGCACACCTTCAGCGAGGAGACCGGCATCGCCTTCGACCCGCGCTGGCTGGTCATGCCTCCGCGGACGCTCGACGTGCCCCCGCAGCCGGAGTACCTGGTGTGGATGACGTGGGTGCAGGAACGCGTCAAGCCGTGGATGCGCCGCGCCACCGACGTCGTGCACGCCCACGGGATACGCACCTGGCTCTACTGGGGCGACTGTCACGTCGGCATCGAGCCCTTCCTGGGCAGCCTCGAAGCCGGCAACGTCGATGAGGTGGACAAGCCCGCCGGCGATCCGGTCACGGCGCGCGCGCTGGTGGACTTCCCCGGCGACGTCTACCGCCGCCTGCGCGTCGAGTGGCTGCACGCGCATGTGGTAGGCCGCGCCGACGCGGCCGATTGGCTGGCGGGCAGGTGGCAGCGCGCAAAGCGCGGCCTGCTCATGCGGCCGCCGCAGGGCCTGTACTGGATGCCCATGCCCAACGTCACCAGCCTGGCCGACGAGGCGCTGCGCGCGGACGTGGTCGGCGAGATCGCGCACATCAGCGACGAGTTCCGGCTGATGGCCGGCCAGCTTGGCGGCGCGCGCGCCTGGGAGGGCGGCCTGAACCTCTACGTGGTGCACTCGTGGGGCCGGCAGTACTCCTGGCGGCCGTGGGGCGACCCCCTGCTCTGGCATCTGACCGACCTGCCGGTGCGCGTGCGCTTCATCAGCTTCCGCGATGTCATCGACACGGGCGTCCCCGCCGAGGCCGACTGCCTCTTCCTCTACGGTCTGCCCGGCACCGCGTGGAGCGGCGGGTACATCTGGGAGGACGAACGCCTCGCGGATGCGGTCCGCGCCTTCGTGCAGGGCGGTGGGGGGCTGGTCGGCGTGCAGGCGCCGTCGGCGCTCGATGACCGCTGGGCGCTCGCCGACCTCTTCGGCGTAACCGGTGCGGGCCAGGTCGCCGACGCCGGGGCGGCAGCGGCGTACTCCGGCGATGAGTGGATCGACGAGGCCGCGCTGGCGCAGGCGCGCGAGGTCGGCGGCACGGCGCTGGCGCTGGCGACGCCCGTGCCCGGCCTCGATGCGCCGCCCGCCATCGCCGGCATGGTGGCCACGGTGACCGCGCGCCCGATCGCCGAGGACCTGACGGTCGCCTACGCGCTGGTCGGCGACGATGGCGCGCCGGCGCCCGGCATGACCGTGCGCGAGGTGGGGGAGGGGCGCGCGGTGTGGCTGGGGGGCTGGTCGGCGGAGTACGCGTTCTCGCGGCTGCTGCGCTCGGCGATCTTCCTGGCGGCGAAGCGCGAGGGCCAGGCGACGCGCCTCGACGTGACCGGCGGGGATGGCCTCTTCGTCTACGCCTGGCCGGAGGCGCACATCATCGCGCTGGTCAGCGAGGCCGACGAGCCCATCGAGGCCACCGTGCGCTGCGATCCGGTGATTCTGGGCATGCCCGTCCTGTTCCCGGGCCCGGTCATCGACGTAGTCACCGGGGAGCGCCTGGGCACGGTGGCCCAGCTCAGCGACGGCCTCACCGCCACCGCCATCCCGCACTGCCTGCGGCTGCTGCGGCCGGGCAGAAGGTAGCCCGGCCGACGCGTGCGGTGCGGCGGCAGCCCCCTCAGGAGGGTTGCGGCACGGTCTCCGACATCTCAGCGGCGCGGGGCGTTCGCTCGGCGTGCTCTGCCGGCGGGAGTTCGTCGACGGCGGGGATGCACATGGTGAACGTCGAGCCCTTGCCGACTTCACTCTCGACACTGACGTGGCCACCGTGCAACTCCGCAATGCGCTTCACCACGTAGAGGCCCAGACCAACACCGCGCTCGCTCTTCTCCCGATGCCGATCGTCATCGAGTTGGGCGAACTTCTCGAAAATCAGCTCGTGCTTGTCGGCCGGGATCCCCGGGCCGGTGTCACTCACCGCGATGGCGACGGTGTCGTCGTCCCTCGTCACATCGACCCTCACGTGCCCGCCCTCCGGCGTGTACTTGACCGCGTTCTCGCACAGGCGGTGAATAGCACTCTCGAGCCGCTCACCATCGACCAGCACCGAGGACACGTCGCCGACCACCCGGCCGTCGAGAGTCACGCCCTTGCTGCCGGCGCGCAGATCCATGACCCGGCGCACCCTCTGCACCATCGACGCCAGATCGCAGCCCTTCCGGTGCAGCTGGAGATCGGGGTCCTCGAGAGCCGTGATGTTGAGCAGCTCGCCCGCCGTCCACACCAGGCGCTGTGTCTCGGCTTCGAGCACCTCCGCGAAGCGGCTGAGCTTATCCTCGCTGGCGCGGTCCGCGAGGGCCGAGAGCATGGCGGCCGTGACCTTCAGGGTGGTCAGTGGCGAGCGGATCTCGTGGGAGAGCATCGACAGCCCCTGCTCGCGCGCCCGCATCGCGGCCTTGACGGGCGTCACGTCCTGGGCGATGATGACATACCCCACGCACTCGCCCGTGGGGGTCAGGAAGCGCGATGTCGATACGCGCAGGTCGGCCTCTTCGGGCACGCATACCGTAATCTCGCGCGTGCGGTGCATGAGCCCGTCATCTAGCTCGGCCACGTCCTGCAGGAGCTGCGGAATCGTGTCGGATGTGTCGCACCTCACCAGATCTTGCGCACGCTCCCCGAGTATCGCACTCGGCGGGATGCCCGTGAGCCGCTGGAACTGCTGGTTGGTCACGGAGACGCGACCTTCGCTGTCGAGAAGCACCACCGCGTCGGAAATGCTGCGCACGATCAGCTCATTCGCCCGGCGCTCGCGCTCCAGGATGCGACACACGCCGTGCGCGACCCAGGCGAGGGCCATCACCGCGAGCAGCAGCCCCACCAGCTTCCACGGCCCCACGGGAGCGGTGGCGGCCAGTGAGAAGTAGACCAGCGTCACGATCGCCGTCACCAGCATTACCGCGAACCGCAGACGGCTGAACAGCGCCACCGAGAAGATAATGGGCGCAACCAGGAGAGCGGCGAACGGACCATTGAGGCCACCCGTCCCGATAACGACCAGCGACAGCCACAGTAGATCCCCCAGCACCACCACGACGGCACCGTGCCCGAGCCGGCCCAACTGGCGAAGCGCCGGCCAGTTCGCCTCGAACCGCGCCCACATGCTGAGGAACGCCCCGGTAAGCAATCCCATGTACAGGAGCAGGCGGTTCGTCATGAGCTCCGGGGCGCTCAGCGCACACACCAGCAACAGCACAAGGACGGCAATCCTGACGTTATCCTCGGCGCGGATGATGGAGAACTCGAAGGGGCGATCCTCTTCGCATTCCGGGGGGGCCTCCGCCCATGCCCATTCCCCGCTCGACAGCAGTTCACAGTGCGCCATGTTCTGATCATCTCCTTAGATCAGAGTCCCCGCCCGCGTCTGCGTTCTGCGATAGTGTCAACGGGCTCCGACAGCGAACACGCGCAAGGCGCGATAAGTATACCGCAGATGGACGGGCGGAGTCGTTAGGGCGCCGTTGGGATCGCGGTGAGAGTCATCGCGGCGCTCGCCGGGGCGCAGGACTTGCGCGCTGCAGGGGATCCGATCAGGCCGGGGAGCTACGCCGAACCGGTGAGCATGTAGCCATGGCCGGAGACCGTCTCGATGAGGCGCGGCGAGCTGGGGTCGGGCTCGATCTTGTCACGCAGTTGCTTGATGTGCCAGCGGACGAGCCCGCTGTCCCCCGTGCCGGGAGCGTAGCCCCAGACGCGCTGGAGGAGTTGCTGGGGGCTGAGCACCTCCCCGGCGTGGTTGAGCAGGCAGGTCAGCAGGTCGAATTCTACCGGCGTGAGCGCAATCCGCTCTCCCCGCACGATCGCGCATCGTGACGCCGTATCGAGCGCCACCTCTCCCACCTGCAGGATGCGTTGCCCGTCGCCGGCATGCGGTGCTGGCTGCGGTTGCCCTCGCCGCAGCAGGGCGCGCACCCGCGCGCTCAACTCCTCAAGGTCGAAGGGCTTGGGCAGGTAGTCGTCCGCGCCCGCGTCCAGCCCCTCAACGCGCTGGGCCACGGCATCCCGCTCGGTGAGGAAGAGCATGCGCATGCCCGCGAGCGTCGGCATGGCGCGTAGCTCACGACACAGTGTCAGTCCATCCATCCCGGGCATGTTGATGTCGAGGATGGCCAGATCGGGGCGGATACGCACCGCGAGCCTCAAAGCCTCCGCAGCGTCGGGCGCGGCGTAGACCTCATGGTCCTGCTTCGCCAGGCATCGCTGTATGACCGATGCCACCGCATCCTCGTCGTCCACGATCAGAATCGTGCCCATGGGTCAACGCTCCCGGTGCCCGCCGCGCGTGCCCACGCGGGGTGGTACCTATCCCCGTGCGGCGAGGATCTCCCGTATGACTGCGATGAACTCCTGCACCTCAAACGGCTTCGACAGATAGCGCACGTCCTCCTCCGGTCGGCCGCGGAAGGCCAGACTGCGGTCCGTGTAGCCGGAGATGTAGAGTACTTTGACGTCAGGGTTCAGGTCGGTAACCGCCTCCGCCAGCTCGACCCCATCCATGCCGGGCATGACCACATCGGTCACCAGCAGGTCGATCCGCCCGTCGTGGCTTTCGCAGAGTTCGAGCGCTTCCTGTGCCGTCCCGGCCTGCAGAACCGTGTATCCGAAGCGCTCCAGCAGTTCTACGATGAGGCTGCGCACGATCTCCTCATCTTCGACAACCAGCAGCGTCTCGCATCCCCCGGCGGATGACTCGATGCGCTCGCCATCCATGACGCCGACCTCCCCAGTCGTCACAGGAAGAAAGACCTGGAACGTTGTGCCCGCCTCCGCCTCACTCACAACACGAATGGTACCCTCGGTCTGCCGCACGATCCCATAGACCGCGGACAGGCCCAGCCCCGCGCCCTCGTTGCCCGAAATGCTCGTGTAGAACGGCTCGAAGACCCGCTCCTGCGTCTCAGCGTCCATGACCGCGCCACTATCGCTCACCGCAAGCATCACGTACACGCCCGGGCCGACCACTGCTCCTCCCGCCCCCATAGTCTCGTCGAGGATGCAGTTGGCGGTCGCCAGGGTCAGGACGCCGCCGTCCCGCATCCTGTCCCGAGCATTCACCGCCAGGTTGATGACCACCTGCTGAATCTGAGCGGGGTCGGCCCTGATCTGGTGAAGGTCGGGCGCCAGACTGGTCTCGATGGCGATGCTCTCGGGGATGATCCTGCGCAACATCGGCTCCAGAGCGGCGACCACATCGTTCACGTTGACGCGCTGCGGTCTCAGCACCTGCTTGCGGCTGAAGGCCAGCAGATGCCGGGTCAGCTCCGCCGCGCGTCGGGTGGCGGCCAGGATGTCCTCGAGCAGGCCCACCCACTGCGGGTGTTCGGCAAGCTCGGACTGCAGAAGCTGAGCGTTGCCGTGGATGGCCGTAAGCATGTTGTTGAAGTCGTGGGCGATGCCGCCCGCGAGCCGGCCCATCGCCTCCATCTTCTGCGAGTGCAGCAGTTGCGCCTCAAGCTCCTTCCGCTCGCTGTCGTCCACGAGGATGCCACGCAGGCCGACGGGCCGCCCATCGCTGATGATAGGGCGCGTGTACACGATCACCGGGAAGGTGCTGCCGTCCTTGCGCAGCCCGGTGTACTCGCCACTCTCCTGGTGGCCTGTCGCGAGAGCCTTCTCGAAATCCGCGCGGGCCTGCTCCCGCTCCTCAGGCACCAGGGTCTCGAGGTAGTGGACACCGCGTCCCAGGTCTTCCGGCGCATAGCCGAACATCTCGAAGGCCCTCTGGTTCACGAAGGTGATCCGGCCCGATGCATCGGCTTCGAAGACGACTTGCGGCAACATGTCCACAAGCTCTCGGAGGGCTGGTTCGTCTGCCGACATGGTCACGCTCCTTCCGCGTAGCGTTGCCCGTCACGATATCAGAACCCGGCCTGACTGCGCAACGCTCCCACCCGATTCCCCCGGGTCACGCGCTCTCGCGGCGGTACCTCAGGGGCCTGACGTGCCGGGAAGCCTGCATTTCCTGAGAGCAGGGCAATAGGGCCTCGCCGATGCCCGTGAAGACGGGAGGAGGCGGGTCAGATGGATCGTCGCGAGAAGACCCCGTCGCTCGTCGTACTCCTGGCCGTGCTGCTGTTGCTGGGCGGCGCCTGGTGGGGCATCGAGCACCCACCGCCAGTCGGGCGGCCTATTCGGCCGCGGCCCCCGACGCACCTGCCGGACCACACCGCGACCACCAAGGATCACCCCGAGGAGGTGACGACGGACATGGGCGTCCTGGGCATGACCAAGCCGGGTAGCGATTGGCGCATCATCTACGACGCAGACTCGCGCGCGACCGCCTTCCCCAGCGGAGCACCCGCGAAGAGCTACCAGTTCTCCACCTTCACCGAACCGATGGGCTCCTGGGATGACCCGATCAGCCCCGCCGAGGAAGGCCCGCCGTACTTCTGCTACAGCACCCACGCGCTGCTCGACGAGAACGACATCCCGACTGCCATCTGGGCCTACCTCGAGCTCACTGCCGTGACCGGGCTGGGGAAGATCGCGGCGGCCATCTACACCGAGGCTGGGAGTCTCGTGGACGGTTCGGCGGCGCAGGTCTTCACGGAGACGCAGACCGGCTGGGTGGAGTTTCCTCTGAGCGGCTCCACGCCGCTGCAGTCGGGCGTCAGCTACGCGATCTGGGTCCGCGCCGACTACGACGCCATCAACGATCTGGTCCGCATCGCCTACGGCCCCATCGACAGCTACGTGCCGCCTGCGGTAATCGCCTGCTCCGACGACATCATCCTCGGCGACGAGGCCGCCGTGGACGACGTCGGCATCGGGATCTCGGCCCAGGACATCATCGTGTTCGGCGAGGTCATGCGGCACGGCGGCGTCCAGGCACCCTGCGCCGGCCGCTACATCCCGCCCGAGCCCGACGAGCACCAGGCCAACCCGCACCGCTGGGACGGCAAGGACGATGCCTGAGCCCGCCACGCACGAGCGAGAAGCCGTCACGCGCCCGCCCGCGCGCGTGTGCGCACACTGACCGTGCGAGCCGACTGCAGGTTACACTCTGATAACACTCTGGTAACCCTCTGGGGAGAGTGTCACCGTGGGCGCCTGTGGGCGCGCTGGAGGCCGTGGGGGAGCTTGGGGCACGGGGGAGAGGGCCGGTCCACGCCCTCCGTGCCGTGCGGCCGTGCGAGTGAGACGGTGGGCAGCGAGGGCCGGCCCCTCGACCGAACTACCCGCCCCCTGGGGCCTGGGTGTACCGGCCATGCGTCGGAGTAAGACATCCCCACCGAAGGGCCGGGGCCGCCACCGAACTACCCCCCCTCCCCCGGGGGGGCGGTCGCGGTCCGGCGGCGCGGGCGCGCGCGGGCACGCGAGGGCGCTGGCGGGTGCGGGCGGGGGCACGTAGGCGCGAGGACGCGAGCGGCAGGAGGGGAGGGCAGGAGCGCGATGGACGAGCTGGAGAGGAAGCTGGCGGGGATGACGTGGCGGGAGCGGCAGGAGTTCGCGCTGGCGGTGGTGCGGCGCTGCCCGTCGTTCGGGAGGCGGTGCTCGGCGCCGCGATGTCCG
>JALGUJ010000049.1 GCA_029820945.1 Candidatus Zipacnadia bacterium
CTGCGCTTGGCCATGGCTGCATCCTCCTGCTGCGATGATCGGCCCTATTGCCACCATGCTACCACAACATGCCGTCTCATGCAGCGCCCCAGGCACACGGATTTAGATGCTGCCGCCGCCCAACCGGCCCTTGACAGCGTAAGGCGCGGCGGCTATACTCCGTACCGATCCCGATGGGGTCGCCAGAATCGGTCGCAGCGCACGGATGTGCGCTCAAAGACTGCGAAGGGGAGTAGTACGCGGGTACGCGGATCCGAGAGAGGTCGCTCGGTGATCGAGGGATCCAGGCTGAGAGGCGACCTCCGCTAACCGCCGAACTGGCCCCGGAGTCGCGCGCGGAACGGCGAGCGCTGGTGACAGCGCCGCTCAGTAGGTGGCGCCGGAGACCTCCGCCGTTACCCGGAGGACGGCATCGCGAGCACCAGGCGCCGTGCCGGATGAGAGGGCTGCGTCACGCAGCCAAGAAGAGTGGTACCGCGGAAGGCTTCGAGCCCCCGTCTCTTTTGAGAGCGGGGGCTTTGTCTGTTCTGCATGGATTCCAGTCGCGAGGAGGTGGCCGCATGGATGACGCCGATCTCGACCTGTCCCTGAGCGGGCGGGTTGGCGGCCCGGTGCCGGCCGCCTTCCCGCGACGTCCCGGCACCGGCAGATAGCGTCCCAGCCCCGTCAGGAGGCGAGACCAATGGCCCGACAGATCAGGATCTTCGACACGACCTTACGCGACGGTGAACAGGCGCCCGGCGCCAGCATGGACATGGCCGCGAAGCTGCAGCTCGCCCGCCAGCTCGCGCGCCTGAACGTGGACATCATCGAGGCCGGCTTCCCGATCTCGTCGCCCGAAGACTTCGAGGCGGTCAGCACCATCGCCCGCGAGGTGGAGGGACCGTGCATCGCGGGCCTGTCCCGGGCATTGCCCCAGGACATCGAACGCTGCTGGGAAGCGGTGCAGCACGCCCAGAGGCCGCGCATCCA
Source organism: Candidatus Zipacnadia bacterium (assembly GCA_029820945.1). Taxonomy (GTDB): domain Bacteria; phylum Armatimonadota; class Zipacnadia; order Zipacnadales; family UBA5352; genus JALGUJ01. Next base: position 973 of record JALGUJ010000049.1, read on the forward strand.
CACCTTCATCGGTACCTCCAAGGTCCACGTTGAGCGACGCTTCAACAAGACCGAGGACGAGGTGCTGCAGATGGCCGTGGACGCCGTGGAGCTGGCCTGCAGCCTCTGCGATGACGTCGAGTTCTCCGCCGAGGACGCCCTGCGCACCCGTCTGGAGTACCTCCGCGACGTGGTCGAGGCGACCATCGAGGCGGGGGCGGGGACGGTCAACATCCCCGACACCGTGGGGTACGCCACGCCCTGGCAGATGTACGACACCATCAGCTACCTGTTCGAGAACGTGCCCAACATCGACGAGGCGGTCATCAGCGTGCACTGCCACGACGACCTGGGCATGTCGGTGGCGAACTCGCTGGCAGCGGTCAAGGCCGGAGCCGGGCAGGTTGAGTGCACGGTCAACGGCGTGGGCGAGCGGGCGGGCAACGCCTCGCTCGAGGAGATCGTCATGGCCCTGTACACCCGCCGGGACGAGTTCGATACCGAGACCGGCGTCAACACCGCGGAGATCATCAACACCTCGCGCATGGTCTCCACGCTCATGGGCTTCGTGGTGCAGCCGAACAAGGCCATCGTGGGCGCGAACGCCTTCGCGCACGAGGCGGGCATCCACCAGCACGGCATGATCCAGGACCGACAGACCTACGAGATCATGCGGCCCGAGGACGTCGGCCTGACCGAGTCGGTCTTCACCCTCGGCCCGCGCTCGGGCAAGCACGGTCTGCGCAGCCGGCTGGAGAAGCTCGGCTACGCCATCGCCGATGAGGAGATGGAGGAGATCTACGAGCGTTTCCTCTCCGTCGCGGACCGCAAGAAGCGCGTCTACGACGAGGATCTGCACGTCATCATGCGCCAGGCCTCAACGGACACGGTGGCCGAGGTCTGGCACCTCGAGCGGGTGCAGGTCACGACCGGCTCGGACATCACGCCGATGGGCCTGGTGGTGCTGCGCCGCAACGGCGAGACGCACACCATGCTCGGGCACGGGAACGGTCCCGTGGACGCCGTCTACGACGCCATCGGCAGCATTGTGCAGATGGAGGGGCTGGAGGTCGCCGACTACGACGTGCGCGGCATCACCCGGGGCCGGGATGCCCTCGGCGAGGCGACGGTGCGGGTGCGCTGGCAGGGCGATGAGGCGCTCGGCCAGGCGGCCAGCCTGGACGTGATCGAGGCCAGCGCGCAGGCCTACCTCAACGCGATCAACAGCCTGCTGCTGCGGGACGAGGCGCGCAGGCAGGCCGGCGAGGAGGAGCGCCCGGACCGACAGGTGCCGTAGCCGCGTGCGAGTCACCAGGCCTCCACCAGCACGCACCGGCTGCAGCAGTGCCCGACGACCGGCGGCGAGACGAAGGGCGCCGACTCCGCGACGGGGCGGCGCCCTTCGCAATGCTGGTGTGTCTCTGCGACCCCTCCGCAGGCGTGTGATATAATGCCGAGACCATGCTCATCCCGCGCAGGGCCAGATGGCTGCCTCCGGCGCTGAGCGCCCTGGCACTGCTCCTTGGCACCGGAGCAACGGGGAGCGTGGAGACCGAGCTGGAGGAGGGCATCGGGCGTTGGATGGCCGAGGTCTTCATCGCCCAGCGCGGTCGCCTCAGCCAGCCGCCCATCGACGACTGGGTCGTGGGCCTGGGCCGGGAGCTGGTCGCGCACTCCCCTCGGCGCGACCTCGACTATCACTTCGTGGTCCTCGACAGTCCTGAAGCCAATGGCTTCGCGCTCCCCGGCGGCTGGGTCTTCGTCACCGCCGGGCTGCTGGAAAGCATGCGCAACGAGGACGAGCTGGCCGCGGTGATGGCCCACGAGCTGGCGCACCTGGCGAACCGCGACTTCCAGCGGGTAGCGGTGCGCACGGCAGTGTTCCTGGGGATCGCGGAGCTGCTCCGACGCGAGGAACGCACGGACCTCGTGCCGCTCGTACGGGCCGTGCAACTCGTCAACAGCCTGCACCACAGCCGTGAGCGCGAGGCGCAGGCCGACCGGGCCGGCGCCGGCATCGCCTGGGCCGCCGGCTATGACCCCATCGCCATGACCTCGTTCCTGGGCGACGAGCCGAAGTGGTCGTACCTGCAGACGGTCTTCGCCACGCACCCACACCCGAATCGGCGGTCCCAGTGGCTCCGCGAGCGCGTGGGCCAGCTACGCCAGGATGACCCCTCGGGCGCGGCGAGGATGGCCGAGTCGCTGATCGACCGCGGGCGCTGCAGCGCCGCCCGGCGTCTGCTGGCAGAGCCGCTGCCCGGTCTCGAGCAGGAGCGCCTACGGCTGCTGGAGCGGGCCGCACAATGCGCGGTCCCGAGCGGTGAATCGGCCCGTGGCGGCCTGCTCCCGAGTGCAAGTACGGACGCTGTGCTCGCGGCGGGAGAGGCGCTTGCGCGGGCGCGGCGACGCAACGAGGCGGCGCGCACCAAGGCATGGCAACGGCTCCGCAGACTGTGGCGTGACCACCACATCAACCGCGCGCTCACCGTGGCGCAGGCGTACGACCCCGAAATGCGGGACCCCGCCTACCTGGGACTGCTGGCGCAGGCCGCGCACCTGATGCATCGGGCGCTGCGGGGCGGCAACCTGGTGGCGCGGACGCTCACCATGCGCTCGACGACGGCACGGGGCGTGACGGAGCTGGCGGAAGAGCTGTGTCGTACCCGCGCGGCGGCCGACGACGGACCGGTGCTGGTGAGGGCGGCGGCGGAACTGGCCGACGCCGCGCGGCGGCTCGAGCGGCAGGCCTCAGAGGTCGGAGACCTGTCGCGGCTGGCCCGCGAGTACCACGAGTCCGGCCGGCTCGTCGCACCACTGCTCATCGAGCTGGCACTCGCCGGCGAGGGCGACCCGCTCGGCCGGCTGGTCTTCAGCCGCTTCATGGTCATCGAGACGCAGGTGCGCACTCTGGACCGCCGCATCGGCGACCTCGACCACAAGGCGGAGACCATCGCCGCAGGCGCGTGGGAGGAGTCGGTCCGGCTGCGGCGCCTGCAACTCACGGTGGCCGGGATCGCCGCGGGCCCGAGCGCTCGGCGCGCCATGGCGGCGCTGACCTCGCGGCGAGTGTGTCCTGACTCCGACGAGTTGCTGGCGAGCTGGGAGGAGCTGGGCGGCCTTGGCGAGGCCGTTCTGGCCGCCATCCGGCGGGGCCTCGAGCCTGATGATGCTCGCTTCAGCTCCGATCTGCGCGCGACGCAGATTCTCATGCGGATTGCATTCCTTCGGGCGAAGGAGCAGGTCGCCTGGGGGGAGAAAGGGAATGCCTCGAGCGAGGGGGCGGGTACAGTTGCGTTACGCGGTGCTGTCGGACATCCACAGCAACCTCGTCGCACTGCAGGTCGTCCGTGACGATCTGGCCGACGCGCAGATCGACCGGTATCTCTGCCTCGGCGATATCGTCGGGTACGGTCCCCGGCCTAACCAGTGCTGCGACCTCGTCCGCGAGCTGGATGCCATCAGTATCAGCGGGAACCACGATGAGGCCGCCGTGGACACGGCCCAGGCGGAATGGTTCACTGCGCCGGCACGGGCCTGCCTGCTGTGGACCGCCGAGCAACTCCGCAGCGACAATCGGGAGTTCCTCGCATCGCTCCCTCGACTGCGAATCGTGGACGACCGCATCACCATCTGTCACGGCTCCATCCCCGACCCGGATCACTACACAGTCACTCCGCTCGACGCCGTCCTGAGCCTCGAAGCGATGGAGACCGCCGTCGCCTTCTTCGGGCACACTCACTACGCGGAGTGGTTCGCAAGCACCCGCGATGGCCGACTGCCGGCCGAGCACCCCACCCCTTCGGGCGGAAGCCTGCGCATCCAGGAGGGCGTGCGCTACCTCATCAACCCGGGAGCGGTGGGGCAGCCACGCGACGGCAACCCGAAAGCCGGATACGCGATCTACGACACGGAGACCAATGAGGTCGTCATCAAGCGACTGGCGTACGACATTGCAGCCACGGCCGAGCAGATGGAGGAGGCGGGGCTGCCAGAGGCGATGCATGCGCGCCTGTGGCTCGGCGTCTGAGGCATGGGAGTAAGGCTGTTTGCGGGCGGGTATAATATATTGGTGATTCCTGCTCCGAGCGGTCACTGACATAGAGAGGTGAGGGGCATGCCGTTGGAGGATAAGGCTGCGAGGCTGCGGGTGATGCGGGAGATCTCCAAGTACGACATGGACACGACCCTGCTGAACGTGAAGGTCATCAATCACGTGGTCTACATGGACGGCCGCATCAGCCCAATGCGCACGCCGAACGCACCGGACAACCTAGCGAAGGTGCTTGAGAAGCTCGAGGAGACCTTCCTGATGATGTCGGACATCAACGACGTTGTCATGGATGTGGCGATCGATACGAGCTGAGATCTACCACGATGGTGCGCGCGTCCCGGTAGTAGGCCAGCCCCGGTCGTCCCCTGCGAGGCTTGTTTACGTTCTTCGCCAGGGTGTAGTCCACCTCAACCTTGCTGTCGCGCCGCCTGCTGCTCAGCGCGGCGGCCAGATGCGCGGCCTCTTCCATGCTTGAGGCCGGTACCTCTTCCGGCCGTGAGTCGGTGCGCAGCAGCACGTGCGGTCCGGCCGCGCCCTTAACGTGAAACCACAGGTCGTCGGCCTGCGCCGCGCGCAGCACCTCGTCGTTCTCCCACCCGCTCCTGCCGTAGAGCAGCGGGTAGCCATCGGTAGTCGTCGCGCTGCGCGCGCCACGCCGACGCCGATCCGCGCCCGGCCTGTCCGGCCTGCGGCGCTTCAGATAGCCCTCCTCGATCAGCTCCTGCTCGATCAGCCGCAGGTCCTGGACGTCCTCCGCCGTCTCGATCTGCGTGCGCACCTGCCGCAGGTAGTCCAGCTCGTGCCGGGCCGCGGCCAGGAGCTTCGGAGCCAGCTCCCCAAGACGGACGGCCTTCTTGTAGCGCCGGAAGTACGCCTGGGCGTTGTGCAGCGCGCTCCGATCGGGGTCCAGCGCGATGGTCACATAGCCATCGTCCGAGAACCGCGGCAGGGCGACCTCCTCGGCGCCTTCCGGGATCTGGTGGAGGTAGGCCATGAGCAGCTCGCCGCGCTCGCGGTCCAGCTCCGCGTCGGACGCGCGCTCCACCGCATCGCTGCGCTTCTCGAGCGTGCGCTCGGCCCTCGAGGAAGCGTCGCGCACCGCCGAGAGCAGGCGCTGCCGCTGCTGGTCCAGGCGCCGCCGCTCGGCGATGCGCGCCTGCACGTCCTCCATCGCAGTGCTAAGGGATCCCGAGGTCTCGCGCCGCCGCTCGGCGAGGTGCTCAAGCTCAATGGGATACGCGAACTCGGGTGCCTCCCCGCGCTCATCGAAGTAGATAGATGCCTCGCCCGCTTCCCGGGCCTGCTCGGGCACGGCGCGCAGGGCATGGGCCAGGCGCTCCTCCCAGCCGTCCGCCAGTTCGCATAGCGGCGCGCCGTGCTCCAGGCCGGCCCTGGCGCAGACCTCGGCCACGAACAGATCGCTGCCCCCGTGCCAGGTGGCGCGCACCCACTTACCCACCACCTGATCGGGCACGGCCGCCGCGGCCTCGGCGATCTCCGCCGGGTCGGCCTCCCACGGTGGCACACGCCCAAAGTCAGGCGGCGGGACGTAGGCAAGGCCGGGGAGGGTCTGGCGGTACCGGTTGACTCGCTCGGTGACGTGCTTGCCGGCCGCCACGATGCGGTCGTCCTCGTCGATGAGCACAAGGTTGCTGTGGCGGCCCATCAGCTCGGCCACGAGCGTGAGGCGGGAGTGAGGTCCGAGCTGCTCGCAGTTCGAGAGCCGGAGGTGGATCAGCCGGTCGAAGTCGATCTGCTCGATGGCCTCGATGCGCGCCCCCCGCAGCAGGCGGCGCAGGACGTTGCCGAAGGGCTGCTCGCGCAGTCCAGGGGCGGGCAGCTCGTGTGCCAGGTGCAGGCGGCCGAACTCCGGCGACCAGTCGATCAGGAGGCAGTCCCAGGGCCCGGACCGCCCCAGCTCGAGCGCCACCAGGTCGTGGCGCGGCTGCACGATCCGACGCACGGGCAGGCCGACCGCGTAGTCCGCGGCCTCGGCGACCAGTCGCGCCAGGCAGGTGCTATCGACGATCATCGCGCCTCAGCACCGCTCTCCGCTGGTGTCCGTCGCCCCGCGCTCCTCCAGCTCCGCGTCGATTCTCATGAGCTTGGAGGTGGCGGTCGCGAGCACCTCGCCGTTCGGGCCGGTGATCTCGCCCTCGGCCTCGTAGAGCGGGGGGCGGGAGCGCGTCAGCCTGGCACTCACTCGCAGCGGGACGCCGGTGTAGGCCGGTCGGTGGTAACGCACGCGCAGCTCGGCGGTCGCAACCGGCCGCTCGTTGCGGCTGAGCATGTCATTCATGGCCTCGTCCAGCAGCGTGGCGAGGATGCCGCCGTGCACGACGCCCTTCCATCCCTGGTGGTAGCGCTGTGGGGTAAAGTGGCATACGTAGTCCTCGCCCTCGAAGTGGAACTTGAGGCGCAGGCTGCGCGGGTTGTCCTCGCCGCAGGCCATGCACCAGTTGTCATCGGTCCAGAGCTCGCCGGGAATAGTCCTCATCGTGCCTCAGTGGCTCAGCCCCTCTTCAGCCAGCGGTCGGCCTCGCGCAGGCACTCGTCGAAGTCGCCGACCTGGTACCGGCAGTCGGGGATAGAGGCGAAGAAGCGGCGCCCGTAGCTGCGCGTGAGCAGCCGGTTGTCCAGGACGAAGACGACGCCCTGGTCGGTGGTCGAGCGGACCAGTCGCCCCGTGCCCTGCTTGAAGCCGAGGATGGCCTCCGGGATGTAGTAATCGTAACCGCCGTCGAGGCCGCGGCTGGCCGCCAGCTCGCAGCGCGCCTCGACGATGGGATCGGTGGGCACCGCGAATGGGAGCTTGACGATCACGACGCAGCGTAGGGCCTGGCCGGGCACGTCAACGCCCTCCCAGAAGCTCTTGAGCCCGAACAGCACGGTGTTGTCCCGCTCGCGGAGCTGCTGGAGCAGCCACGTGCGCGGCCCCGAGCGGTGCTGGCAGACCGGTGAGAGGCCCATCGCCACCAGCCGCTGCCACGTCTCGTCGAAGACGCGCTCCATCTGATTGCGCGAGGTGAACAGCAGCAGCACTCCGCCCATAGCCACCTGCGCAATCTCCAGCAGGGCCTCGATCAGCGCCTCGCTCCGGCCGTGCTCGCCCCGCGTGGGGATGTCCGCGGGCACGCACATCAGGAGTTGCTCGGGGTAGGAGAATGGGGAGGGCACGATCTCCTCACGCACCTGCGTCTCGCCGTCGAACAGCCCCAGCCGCTGGCGCATGTACTCGAAGGTCCCATCGACGGTCAGCGTGGCCGAGGTCATTACGACCGCGCTGTGCTGGTCGTAGACCGCGCGTTGCAGGGCCGGGCCGACGTCAATGGGCGCGGCGCAGAGCCGCCAGAACTCGCCCCAGCGGCGCCGGACCGTCTCCGCCCACAGGACGTAGCCCGCGCCGGCCTCATCGTCCATAAGCGTGCCCAGCGCAGAGCACAACTCCACCACGGCCGCCCGCGCTCCCGCCGCCTCCAGGGCCAGGTCGCTCTCAGGCGAGCGCCGCTCGGCGCCTTCGCCCAGCGCCTCCGCTATCTCGCCGAGCGCGTCCTCGGCCGTGTCCAGGATGCGGCGGGCATCCTCCACCGCCTCCCCGACCTGCTGCCACTGTGGGCTGGCGTAGACCTGCGGCCCCAACCGCACGCGCGCCCGACCGGTGCCGGCCTCGGGGTCCAGGGCCACGCACAGGTCGATCACAGCCCCGCCCAGGCCCTCTCCCACCGCCGCCAGGCCGTCGAGCGCAACCAGCAGGCGCTGGCGCGCCTCCGAGATCTCGCCGGCCCTGTGCGGGTCGGCGCCGGCGAGGTAGTCCGCCAAGCCATCGGCCAGCCCGCGGCGCCGGCCGTCGCCGCCGAACGTCCGCCGCATCTCTTGGAAGCTGAAGTTGGAGACCTCGTGGCCGAGCTGGTCGGTGGCCACGGCCTCGAGGTTGTGCGCCTCGTCGAAGATGATCCGGCTGGAGGTGGGCAGCACGTCGAACCGCGTGTCGGCAAGCGTCAGGGCGTGGTTGGAGACCACGATGTCGGAGTTGCGCGCCGTGGCGCGGGCGACCCTCATCGGGCAGCGACGGGCGTATTGGCAGGAGGGACCCAGGCACGAGGCGCGGTCCGAGCGCACGCGATCGATGAGCTGCCCCAGCCCGCGAAAGACCCGCGTGGCCTCGGGCGGCATCAGATCGAGGTCACAGCTCTCGCTCTCCGCGAACCACGACACCAGGTAGGCCGCAGCGCGGCGATCGTCGGGCATCATGGACCCGATAACGTCGCGAATCGCGTTCATGAAGCGCCGCACGCACACGTAGTTGCTCCGGCCCTTGAGCAGCGCAGAGCGGAAGTCCATGTCGAGACAGCCCGCCAGCAGCGGGAGGTCCTTGTTGAGGAGCTGCTCCTGCAGGTTCTTGGTGTTCGTGGAGACGATCACCGGCTCTGCGTTGGTCAGCGCCCAGAGAATGGCGGGCACCAGATAGGCCAGGGACTTGCCGACTCCCGTGCCGGCCTCGACCATCATCAGCTCGCCGTCGAGCAGCGCCTCGCCGACCGCCTCAGCCATCTCGATCTGGCCGGGCCGGTGCTCGTAGCGCGCCAGTGCGGCGGCGACGGGGCCGGCCGCTTCCAGCAGGCGGGCGGCCATCTCGGGCAGCGGCTCGTCCAGCGTAATTCGCTCGCGCCTCCGGGCCTGCGGCATGACCGGCCGGCCCGCCAGGAGCATCTCAAGGGCGCCGCCGTCAAGCGCCGGCATCTCCACCCGCTCCCAGGGGAGCCAGGCGAACTCGGCGTCCGCGCCGACAAGCTCGCGCACCAGCGCCATGACCCCCGGCGGCAACCGGAGAAGCTGCTCGCTCACCTCGACCGCGACCGCGTGGCACAGCTCCGCGCCGAGCCGCGGGTCGTCGATCAATTCCGGTACCTCGTCCTCATCGGCCACGCCCAGCGCGCGGGTGACCGCGGACAGCGAGTAGTCTCGCAGCCCGGGCGTGACGATCAGGGCGGCGGCGAGCACGTCATGGAGGCGCGCGCGCAGGCTGGCTGTGGCCTCCGCCACGCCGTCGCGGGAGAGCAGCGAGGCGGGCATCTGGTAGTCCCAGGCCAGGACGGTGCGCGTCTCGAGCCGCCGCACCAGCTCCACCAGGGCGTCGTCGATCTCCTGCGGCCGCGCCGTGGCCGTCCACTCGACCGCGGCCTCGACGGCTCCAACGGTGGCGATGCGCACGCCCGCCCCGTCGGAGCACAGGTGGAGATAGACTTGCTGCTGAGCGTGGGAATCCATGGCCGCCTCAGTCGCTTTGGCGCGCCAGTCTGCAAGAGAAACGGCAGCCCAATATCGGGCTGCCGCCTGAGAGGATCATTGCGACGGTGTTCGGGCCGCGTCAGACGTTGCCGAGCATCTCGATCGTGTCGAGACTGGCCGGCGCCTCCTCGTCACGAATGGCCTCCTCGATCATCGACACCGCCAGCAGCAGCAGGTCCTCTCCCCACGCGTCGGCCTTCAGTCCCTCGAGTTCGTCGCAGCGATCGGCCAGGGTTCCAGTGGTCGTGCGAAGGTACTTGGCCTTGACGATAGTCATGTGCTCGCGCGTCCCGTGGCTGTTGTAGCTCTCCTTGTTCAGAGTGCCGACGATCATCAAGCGGGTACCTGCGTGCACGTTCTCCATAACCCACTCGCCCAGCTCCTGCCACGCGTCCACAAGGAACAGGTCAGACACGGGTTCGCCATTCGCCCGAAGGAACGGCCGGTCCACCTCAAAGCTGAACTCCGCCTTGATCTGGCCGGATGACTTCTGCCTCAGCGCGGGTTCTCGGGTGGAGAAACCCGTGAGTGCAACCAAGTTCAGATCGGCCAATACGGCCACCTCCCACGTCCGTGCGGCGGACGAGGTTTAGGAGAGACACGTCCTCGCCTGACTGTACCCCACGGCTGCCTCGCGGCATTCAAACAAACGCAATTGTTGTAGGTGCACCCGGTAATCCTGCACTATAGCACACCGCGCTCAGAAGTCAAGCATGAGATAGCGGTCATGTCGGGGCTGTGCCGCGGGGTCTCATGCACCCAGGCCAAGGGCGTGGTGCCGCTGCGTTCACAACACGTTCACTGCCCGCAGCTCAAGGCTCAGCGCGAATCGACGAGCTCGCGGTAGATTGCCTCCGCATTTAGGACCATTTTGTCGATAGTGAACAATGCCATGGCGCGTGCACGCCCCGCCTCCCCCATGCGCTGCGCCAGATCAGGCGTGGCGAGTATCTGCTCGATTGCCTCGGCCAGCCCGCGCGCATCCCCAACCGGTGCCAGAAGACCGGTCTCGCCATCGGCAAGCACCTCCCGGATCCCCGGCGCGTCGCTGCCGACCACGGGCTTGCCCAGGAAGGCCGCCTCGATCAGCGCCACGCCCAGACCCTCGATGGCCACCGACGGCAGCACCACCACGTCCATCGCCTGCATCACCGCGGCTGCGTCCGAGCGGTAGCCGAGCATTCGCACGCAGTCGCCGACGCCCAGCTCTCGCGCCCTTGCCTGCAACGGCTCGCGGTCTTCGCCCTCCCCCACCAGCAGGCAGGTGATGTTCGGCCAGCGCCGGCGCAGGATCGCTATGGCCTCTACCAGGTACGACTGGCCCTTCCTCGGGGACAGGTGCCCCACGGCACCGATCACTGGGGCGTCGAGGGGCAGTTCCAGACGGCGGCGCATGTCGTCACGGGCGGGGACGTCGTCGAACTGCTCGGGCGCGAGGCCGTTGTAGAGCACGCGGATCAGTGACCGGGACATGCCCTGTTCGACCAGGTGGTCGCGCACTCCCATGGAGCAGGCGGTCACGAGATCGGCGAGCATGAAGCAGTGCTTGATGTTCAGCGCGTGCGCGGAGGCGACTGTAGGGATGCCCGCTATCTCTCCGGCGGCCGAGCCCCAGAGGCTGGCGGTGGAGAGGTGGGTGTGTATGACGTCCGCGCCGACGCGCCGCGCCTCCAGGGCGAGCACCAGCGGCGCGGCGAGGTTGAGCTTGCCGGAGATCGGCAGCACCCGCGCCGCGATGTGTCGCTCCGCCAACGCCGCGAGCATACGATCGTTGCGTTTGCAGGCGAAGTTCACGCGATGGCCGCGGCGCTGCAGGCCGTCGGCGAGATACACGGCCATGCGCTCGGCGCCCGAATACCGCGCCGGCGTGATGACCGTCAGGATGGTGAGCGGTTGCCCCCCGTCCGCCGCCGTCGTCATCTGGGCCTCCCGTCGCCTACGCCTGCGAGCGAAGAAGCCGGGCCGTCCGTGCGATGTCCTCGGCGGCCTCGCCGCGTGTGCGGCATTCCAGCGCCATGTAGCCCTCCCAGCCGATGCCGTCGAGCGCCCTGAAGGCGGCGGCGAAGTCCGTGTGCCCATGGCCGGGCGTGAATCGGTTACTGTCCGCCAGGTGGATGTGGCGCACGTAATCGGCCGCGTACCGCTCAAGGGCGCCCGCAATCGTGTCCTCCTCGATGCTCATGTGGAAGAAGTCGGCCATGATCCTGCAGCCGTCGCGCCCGACCCGGTCGCACAGCTCGGCCCCGTTCTCGAGCCGGTTGAACCACCACTGCTCGTAGCGGTTGAGCGGCTCCCACAGCACGCAGACGCCCTGGCTTTCGGCGTGCTCGGCCAGCTCCGTCGCCAGCTCGACCAGCAGGTCCATCTCCAGCTCCTCCTGGCCCTTCCACGGCGACAGGTCGGGCAGCCGGGTGTACTGATCGGGGTTCATCTTCACCGCAATCAGCGGGGCGTAGATCACTCCGGTCGCCCCGAGCTGGCCCGCCGCCGTGAGGAAGTTCCTCAGGTCCTCGACGGCCAGCTCGCGCTGATCCCGCTCGGCGGCCATGAGCGCGCCACGGCCGCCGCTGCAGATGGTGCTAACCGCGCAGCCGGTGTTTCGCATGGCCTCAGCGATCTCGTCCACCATCTCCAGTATGTCCGGCCGCCCGGTCAGCTCGATGGCGTCGTAGCCGGCGGCCATCAGGTACTCCATCTTCTCCTCATAGCCGTCACCGCGGCTCAGGTACTCTCGCGCCGAGAGCTTCAGTTCCATGGTCATCTCCCTGTCATGCCAGGCTGTCATCGTGTGCCGCCAACCTGTAGGCACCCCTGTTGCCCGCCTCATCACACTTCATCCCGCTCAGCCCGGCCGCCTTGTCCGGTGAGGTTGCCCTCCTGCGCGCGGGCTCTACGGACCGACGCGTTCCAGTATATCGGGCAGGTCGCGCCGGAACTGCTGCAGCGCCCGCCCGCGGTGGCTGACCGCGTTCTTGGCCTCCGGCGCCATCTCAGCGAATGTCATGCCTGCCGGAGGGTAGTAGAAGACCGGGTCGTAGCCGAAGCCGCCGTCACCGCGCGGCGCGCGGGTGATGGCGCCCTCGACGCGGCCCTCCCACCGGCCGACCTCGCCCTCCGGTCCGCACAGCGACAGGGCGCAGACGAAGCGTGCCGCGCGCCTATCGTCGGGGACGCACGCCATCGCGCCCAGCAGCTTGTCGATCAGGTCCTGCTGGGTCGCGCCCTCGCCGGCGTAGCGCGCGGAGCGCACGCCGGGCTCCCCGCCCAGCGCATCCACTATCAGCCCGGAGTCATCGGCCAGCGCCAGGTCCCCGGTGGCCTGCGCCGTCGCCAGGGCCTTCTGGCTGGCGTTCTCAGCGAATGTCCGGGCGGTCTCCACCAGGGTGGGGGGGTCGTCAAGCTCGCCCACGTGCACCACCTCGACGTCCAAGTCCGCCAGCAGCTCGCGTATCTCGCGCACCTTGTGCGGGTTCTCAGTGGCGAGGATCAGGCGCCGTGCCACGACCACTCATCCCTTGCCTGCCGTGCGCCATTCACCTTACCAGCCTGTCCTCGCTTGCGGCTTGGGGCTCACGGCTCGTAGCTCAGGTCACGGCGCCCTATGGCAGGACGTCGCCGAGTACCTCCCGCTGCAGGTCGAAGAGCACCTGGAGGCCCTCGCGTCCCAGGGACACCATCTGCATGAGCTGTTGGTCGGTGAAGGGATTTCCCTCAGCGGTGCCCTGCACCTCGATCAGCCGGCCGTCGTCGGTCATGACCAGGTTCATGTCAACCGCCGCGCGGGAGTCCTCGGCGTAGGCGAGGTCCAGTAATATTTCGTCCGAGACGATGCCGGCTGAGACAGCCGCGACCTGGGCCCGCAGCGGCCAGCGCTTGACGCGACCCTTGTCGATGAGCCAGCGGCAGGCGTCGGCGAGGGTCACCCACGCGCCCGTAACCGACGCGGTGCGCGTGCCGCCGTCGGCCTGGAGCACGTCGCAGTCAATCTTCACCGTCACCGGCCCCATGAGCTTCGTGTCGCAGACCGCCCGCAGGGAGCGGCCGATGAGCCGCTGGATCTCGTGCGCGCGGCCGGACACGCCCCTCTCCGAGGCCCGAGAGGTGCGCTCGGAGGTGGCGCGGGGAAGCATCGAGTACTCCGCGGTCACCCAGCCCTCATCCGTATCGCGCAGGAACCGCGGCTGGTAGTCCTCCACGGTGGCCGTGCAGTGAACCCGCGTCTGGCCGAGGGTGATCAGGCACGACCCTTCGGCGTATCTGTTGATGTTCCGGGTGATGCGGCAGTTGCGCAGCTCACCGTTGTCGCGGCCGTCCTGTCGCAGCACGCTGGCGTCCTCCGTCGCGGCTGTCCACTGATTGCACGGAGTCAGTTCGACCTCACGGGGGTGTACTCCTTGGCGGCGTCACATCCCCATCTCGGTGTGCTCGGCCTCGGTGCCCGTGCCCTCCACGTACTGCCGCAGCCCCTCGACGATGGCCTCGGCCGCCGCGGTGCGCACCTCGGGGCGTTGCAACAGGGACTCTTCCTCATCGTGGTTGATGTACATCAGCTCGACGAGCACCGCGGGCATATCCGACTCGCGGATGACGCAGAAGTTGGCCCAGCGCGTGCCGTTGTCCCGCCGACCGAGCGCCTTCACCAGCGCCGCCTGCATGATCAGACCCAGGCACTTGCTGTGCGCGTGGTAGTAGTAGCTCTCGGTCCCCCATCCGGTGTTGGGCTTGGGCATGGCGTTGCAGTGGATGCTCACGAACAGGTCTGCGCCGATGCGGTTCGCCAACTCGGGCCGGTCGTAGAGGTCCACGAAGACGTCGCTCTCACGGGTCAGAACCGTCTGGGCGCCGATCGCCATGAGCCGCGACGCAACCTGGAGCGCCACGTCGAGGTTGACGTCCTTCTCGTAGATGTGCGCGCCCCGGGCCCCCGAGTCCCGGCCGCCATGGCCGGGATCGACCACCACGCGCTTGTCGCGGAGACGGCCGCGCTTGAAGATGAGGTTCACCGCGGGCGGGTCGCTGCTCTCCACCACCTCGAAGTGCACGAGCTGGTGCATCTGCAGCGAGAGGGTGAGGCCCGGCTCTCCCGGACTGCCCTCCAGGCTGGCGGTCTGCACGAAGGGCCCGTCCACAACCAAAGGCGCTACCGGCATCTGCACGGCGGCGTCCGGGAACTCGACGGTGACGCGCGGCGGCCGGCGCGCCACGTCGTAGTCGAAGACGACCGGGTCGCTCAGCTCCACCCGCACCAGTGTGGTGTCCCCGTCGTCGGTGCGCGAGGAGATGCCGGTGATCCACGCGACGTGACGCTCGATCAGGGGCTCGTCGCCGTGCACGTCGCCCACGATCAGGCTGCCCCCGAGGCCGTCCTCATCCGGCTGCCAGCGCACGTCATCGGGTTCGCGCAGGTCGGCGACGACCCGCGCGATCGCCGGCCGTTGCTTGAACTGCCCCCACCGAACGCGCAGCAGCGACCCGAGGTTGACGTAGGTTCGCTCATGCTCCAACTCCACCGTCACGCCCGGCAGGTCCACGTAGAACCGTTGCGGCTCCTCGATGCGGAAGAGCGCTCCCTCCACGCGCAGCGGGGCCCGCACGTCGATCCGCGCGCCCTCCTCGTCCGCATAGACGTCCACGGCCTGAAGTGGCACCTCGACGTCGAGAACCTCCGTGTCCTCGTCCCAGCGGGTGACGCAGCCGACGGCCTCGAGCACCGGGCGCAGCGGGCAGATGAGCCTGCCGCCGGCCATCACAGCCTCGCGGGCCATGCGCCGCACCTGACCGTCGATGCTCATCTCGCTGCTGCCCGCGACCAGGATGATGCGGCGCCCCTCAGGGCTGATGACGATCAGGCTCTCGCGGCCACCTGACATGAATCGGCAGCCGAGCTTCCCGACGACGGTCGCGGGCGATCCCAGGATCACACCTTCAGCGAGCTGCGGTGCCGGGGAGAGCTCGATCGGCTGTCCGAGGATGCGTACCTGCACGGCGGCCCTCCCGGTGGCGCAGAGCGTCAGCGCCAGGAGAACGCCGCCCACCGTCAGCCATCGTCGCGTCCGCTGCTGCATCGTGACCTGCTCCTCGTCTGCGCGTGGCGGCGGTGGCGGCATTATACGGCCATGCCGGGGCCGAGGCAAGCCAATCCGTCGGGATGCCGCTGGCTGTCCCCTCGAGCCGCCCGGAGCGAAGCGGCGCTGCTGCCGGGCCCGGCCGGCAGCAGCGAGGACATCTTCACTTCGCGCCGGACGGACACTATCACCGTGCTCTGACACAGGCCATTGAGGGCATCCAGATTCCTGTGGATGACACACGGACGCCCCCATCCGCAGGTCGTTGCTCTGCAGGCGTTCGCGCCGCAACGGGGTTGGCCTCAGCCCCCCCCGTCCCTCCCGCCCAGGAGCGGGATGCGGAGGCACGGGACGTCGCCGCTCGGTCCGCGCATCCACACGAATCTGGATGCTGCCGGGCCATTTCGCGATGTTGACACCCCGCGCTGGCCGATGGTATGATTGCACGGTCGAGCGCGATCGAGTGCGGCCGGAACCTCTGCAACGCAGTACGCTCACGGGTGTCTCCCTTGGCGGAAGAGGAAACCAGACCTCGCCACTTGGAGCTTCCGGACTACATCCGGATCCTGTCCAAACGTAAGTGGTTCATCCTCGTTGTCACGGCCGTGGCCGCTCTGGTTGGCGGCCTCTATGCGGAGTCCAGCGAGAAGAGGTACGAGGCGACGGCACTGGTGCTGGTGCGCCAGCGCCCTCAGGGCTTCTTCTGGGTCACCGGCGAAGAGGCCAGCATGCTGCCCAACGTCGCGATGGAGACTTACGCGCGCATCGTTCGGAGCAGTGACGTCGCAAAGCTGGCCGCAGAGCGCCTCGCGAAGCTTCCCTCGGACGCGCGGATCATCGCGGACCCCAGCGACATCCAGAACGCGATAAGCGTGTCGGTCATCAAGCCCGACCTGCTACGCATCGACTGCACATCCCCCGATGCGCGCAAGGCCAGGTACTTCGCCAACTACGTGGCCTACGCCTTTGTCGAGGTGAACACCGAAGACCGCCAGAGTGAGAGCAGAGTCGCCCGGGAGTTCCTCCAGGAGCAGGTCGCCGAGCACGAGACCGAGCTGCAGGCGATCGTGAACGAGCTGGCCGCCATGGCCCGCGAGTCCGGCTTCGTTGACATCGAGGAGGAGGTCGCCCAGGCGGTGGCCGACCTGCGCAGCTATGAGAACCGGCGCCGCGACACGGAGACCGAACTCCGCGCGGTTGAGGCACGCATCCGCGAACTCCAGGACGTGATGGAGCGCGAACCTGAGGTGCTGGTACGCACCGTGCCGGTGCCGAATCCGCAGTGGGCGGCGGTCCAGGAGCAGCTCACCCGTGCCCGTCTGGACCTCAAGGAGTTGCAGGCCCAATACACCGAGGGCCACCCACGCGTACTGGACGCGAAGGCGTTGGTCCAGGAGCTCGAGCAGGAGATAGACCATATCCCGGAGCTGATCGATGCAGAGACGGTCTCGGCCAATCCGGCGGTCCATGGCATCCGGCAGGAGCTGAAGTCCGCCCACGTCGAGGCGGAGGCGGCAAAGGCACGACTGGCAAGCACCGAAGAGGCGCTGGGCGTGCTCCGCGATCAGATCCGCGATCTGCCCGAGCAGCGAGAGCGCTACCAGGCGCTGCTCGACCGCGCGGCGAACGTGCGCCAGGCGTACCTAGCCCTCCAGGAGGACCTGCGGCAGGCGAAGCTCGCGGAGGCCATCAAGCAGGGCAACGCCCGTGTCGTGGACACGTCGGAACGGCCCCGCAAGATAGAGGCCTCGCGCCTGCGCTCCCTCGCCTTCGCCAGCGCCCTCGGTCTTTTCGTCGGCCTCGCCCTGGCCATTCTACTCGAGGCGTTGGACGACACCATCTACTCCGTGGATGACCTGCAGCGCATCACCGACGAGCACCTGCTGGGCGTGATCCCACTGCGCAGCGACGAGGCCGGCCCGCTGGTCACCATGACGGCCCCCAAGAGCCCACCGGCGGAGGCCTACCGCACGCTGCGGAGCAACATCAGGTTCTCGCTCTTCGATCAGACCGCGAAGTCCCTGTTGATCACCAGCGCCGGGACCGGCGAGGGCAAGTCCGTGACCGCGGCCAACCTCGCCATCGCCTACGCACAGAGCGGCGATTCGGTGATCCTCGTGGACACCGACCTGCGCAGGCCTGTGCTGCATCGTCTCTTCGAGGTGGACGGTGGCCAGGGCGTCACCAATATCCTGGTGGGCGACGTCGAGGTCGAGGATGTCTTGTGCGAGACTCAGCTGCCCGGCCTGCGCCTGCTCCCAAGCGGCCCGCTGCCCCCAAACCCCGCGGAGCTGCTTGAGTCCGACCGCATGACGGCCCTGATCGACGAGTTAGCGGATATAGCCGACATTGTCATCTTCGACTCGCCCCCGGCAGTGATGCTGAGCGACGCTGGCATCCTGGCCTCCAAGACCGACCGCACCATCGTCGTGGCCGAGTCCGGACAGGTCACCGAACGGGCCATCCACGACACCGAGCGCCTCTTCTCCCACGCCCGCGCGACCGTGCTCGGGGTCGTGCTCAACAAGCTGCGCGTGACTGGCGGCGATTACTACTACTATTACTATTATTACTACTACTACGACTACAACTCCCGCCCCGAGCACGAGAATGGCGAGCTGGCCAGCGTCCCCGCTGCGGGCGACCAGCAGGCCGCGCCGGAGACGGTAGACCTCAACGTCCCGCCCGCCACGGACCAGTCCCCGGACGAGCCCGACGCCGGGTAGTCCCGACAGCGGCCGACCCAGCGGCGACCGGCGGCCGCAAGGAGTCGCGACACCGCGTGGCGAACTCCCAATGGCATTGGTTCCATACGCTGCCGAAGGACGCCGCCTGATGCCGGCTGGTGAAGGAGGAATGAGCCCTGAGCACATTCACCCGCCTGTGCATGCTCGCGCTTGCCCTGTGCCTGGTTGCGACCGTGTTGTGCGGCTGTGGCGCCAACGACGACGAGGAGGAGCAGGCCCCGCGGTCAACGTCTGCGGCGGCGCAGGCCGCCGTGCCCGAGCGCTTCACCGTGGACATCACCCCGCAGGCCGAGACCTACGAGATCCCGCGCGACCTCGCCACGGTGCGGAACCTCGACCACTTTTCCGAGCTGACGAGCACCCAGAAGCGTCGGCTTGGCGAGCTGGGCTTCGTGGTGGTGCCCGACGAGGCGGAGCAGATGTTCATGCTCTACGAGAGCTACGACGAGTCGGATGACGCCGCGAGCTTTATTACCGTGGACTCGCTGCTGCAGGCCTACCACGTGTTCTTCGACTTCAGCCTGCGCACGGTCGAGCAGCAGCATCTGGCGGGCCTGGCGCAGCAGTTGACCGATCTGCTCGTGAACGCCACGCAGGCCCAACTCGAGGCGCTGGCCGAGGACGACCTGCTGCGCGATGCCGCTCTGCGCAACCTCGCTTACTTCGCCGTGGCCCAGCGCCTGCTCGTACCCTCGGCGGAGACTCCCGAGCCCGTCCTCCAGACGGTCGAGCAGGAGCTGGCGCTGATCGCGGCCCACCAGACGCGCGCAGAGTCGCCGATCATGGGCACGACCATCCACTACACGCAGTTCAACCCGCGGGGGCACTACACCCGCAGCGAGGAGCTGGAGCGCTACTTCCGGGCCATGATGTGGTATGGGCTGGTGGGCTTCAACCTGGAGGCCGATGACGAGACGGTGAACCGGCGACAGACGCGGCAGGCGCTGCTCATCGTCAAGGCCCTCGGGGAGGACGAGCAGGCCCGCGATAGCTGGGAGCGCCTCTACGAGCCCGTCGAGTTCTTCGTCGGCGGCGCCGACGACCTCGGCTATAACGAGTATCTGCCACTCGCGCGCCAGCTCTTCGGCGAGGACCTGCCACTACAGGAGATCGGCGCCGACGCCAAGCTCGACGAATTCATCGCGCGGGCGCGCGAGGAGCTGCCGGCTCCGCAGATCGCCCCACTCTTCTTCGAGGCCGACGGCGCCGGCAACTTGGTGGGCGAGCCGAGGGCGCAGGGGCGGCAGTTCCGCGTTCTCGGGCAGCGCTTCATCCCCGACTCGTGGGTGCTGCAGCAGCTCGTGTCGCCCTTCGTGGGCGAGCCCGGGCCGGAGACCGCCCGCGACGTGCCCATGGGGCTCGACGTCATGGCGGCGCTCGGGTCGGCACGAGCGCGGCAGATCCTGACCGAGCGCTACGAGCAGGACCGCTACAGGAACTACGAGGCCCAGCTCGACGCCGTCACCCAGCACCTCGAGGGGACCGACGAGAGCACCTGGCGCTCGAACCTCTACTGGGGCTGGCTCTACAGCCTGCGGCCGCTGCTGGAGCCCAAAGGCGAGGGCTACCCGACCTTCATGCAATCGGACGAATGGCTGGACAAGGAGCTGAGCACCTCGCTGTCGAGCTGGGCCGAGCTGCGACACGACACGATCCTCTACGCGAAGCAGTCGGGCGCGGAGATGGGAGCCGGGCCGGCGGGTGCGCCGAAGGGCTACGTGGAGCCCTACCCCGAGGTGTTCGCGCGACTCGCCTACCTCGCGTGGCGCTCCAGGCAGGGGCTCTCGGAACGCGGGATGCTCTCCGAGCGGCTGGGCAACGCCTACGACAGCCTCGAGGACACGCTGCTGTTCCTGAAATTGGTGGCTGAGAAGGAGCTGACCAACCAGCCGCGCACGGCGGAGGAGTACGAGCGCATCCAGTACTTCGGCGGCGAGCTTGAGCGCCTGACCCTTAACGTCACCGAGGGTGGCGAGGGCGCTGCCCACTGGTTCGAGATTGAGAATGAGACCGACCGCAACATGGCGTGCATCGCCGACGTGCACAGCTTCTGGGACAAGGTTCTGCAGGTCGGCGTCGGCCCCGCGTATCGCGTGTACGTCGTGGTGCCGCACCCGGACGGCGGCCTTCAGATAGCGCGAGGCGGCGCCTTCAGCTATTGGGAGTTCCACTGGCCGGCCTCTGACCGGCTGACCGACGAGAAGTGGCAGGCGATGCTCCAAAGCGGCACGGCCCCGGCCAGGCCCGAATGGACCGAGACCTTCATCGTTCCTGGTGGTGAGGCGCACCAGCCGTAGCTGTGCCGACAGCGAGACACCGCAGAGGCCGGTCTTGAAATCCGGCGGGAGGCCCGAGAATGAGCGAAGAGCAGGACCTTAACGCGATCTGGGAGCAGGCCAAGGAGACGATCCTGGAGGAGATGCCCGACTTCAACCGCAGCCTGTGGGACGCCGCCAACGCCGCGCGACCGCTGGCGCTGGAGGGCGACAGCTTCGTGCTTGGGGTTCCGCCGGGGCAGATGGCGCTGGGCAGCCACCTGACCAGCACCGCCAACGGCCCTATGGTGCGCCAGGCGGTGGCCAAGGCTCTGGGTCGGCCTGTCACCGTGGAGCTGGTGGAGGGCACGGACGAGACCGCATGGGAACAGGAGAAGGGGCGTCGCGAGGCGCGCGAGAGGCTCGCGGAGCGCCAGCAGCAGGCGTCGCGCGCGACGGCCGGCCTCAGGGCGTTATGGGCGGAGCTCTATGAGGAGGTCGCCAGGATCTTCGGCGCCGTGCGCGAGCGGCGCTTCCCCACGACGCGCGCCCGCATGCTGGCCGAGGCGCTGCTCGCCACTCGTGACACCGAGGCCAGGGCCCGCGAGGAGGCGCCCGATTCCGAAGACTTCCACCAGCAGCAGCTCAACCGCATTATCGATCGCATCGCCAGCCTCTCCGAGCTGCCACCGACCATGGTCGCCGTGGAGTACCTGCGCGTCAAGTCGATGAGCAAGGGCAGGGACTGAGCGGACGCGCGACGGGGCCGGCCGTGTCTGCGGCAGCTTCGCAGCGTGCGCGTGTGCCTCAGGTCGCGCGCGTCTTCCCTCCCGCCGCCTGCTCGCTACTCCCACTGCAGGTGCCGCCCCTCGGGCCGCCTCCCCAGGTCGTTGCTGACCACCACGCAATCTATCCCGAACTCCTGCATGTGCGCCTCGGATAGCGTCAGCGTATGCTCGCCCGGCTCGAGATGGAACCGGACGGGCACCTCGCTGCGCATGTCGTAGACGTAGCGCCAGATGTTGACGTCCTCGAATGACGAGGTCGGCATACGGGTGGGGAAGCGGCAGAGCATATGGTTGCGATGCCCACCGTCAACGCTCGCGTGCACGTATGCGTACCCCCTGTCGCTGACGGGACACATGCGCAGCCACACGACGTACTCGCCCTCGACCGGCACCTCGAAGTCCATATCCAGCGTCGGGAAGACCTGATCCTCGCCCTCGCCCTGGGGCGCCATCTTCACGAACCTGCCGCCCGAGGCCGCCGGCTCGTCCATCAGCTCTGCCAGCCCGGTCATCTCACCCGCCTCGGCCTCCAGCTCGATCTCCACCGGACCGTCCTCCAGCGGCTCGGTGGCGACTTCCAGTGCCGGCGTGGCCTCGGACTCGTTGCCGAACGCGTCCACCGCCGACACGCGATACCAGTACCGGGTTCCCTGCTGCAGGCCCCACTCGATGAATCGCGCCACCGAAGGCGAACCCACCAGGTGCTCCTGAGTCGGCTCGAAGTCGGCCGAATCGCCGCGGTAGACCTGATAGTGATCGCAGTCGGTCACCGGGCCCCACTCGATCGCCAGATCGAAGCTCCGCGCACCGGCCAGCGACAGGCCGGTTGGGCTGGGCGGGGCATCGGCGTCGATCTTGTGCTTCCCCGCGGGCTCGAAGTCCGGGTCGTCGGTCAGCAGCAGCTTATCGATGGCGAAGGCGGCCTCGGAGGCCGTGACCGCGACCTCAGCGCCGCCGGCCGGCGCCTGGATCGACTGGTCCAGCCGCACCCACTCCCACTCGCGCGAGCCGGTTATCAGGCGCCCGATGTCCTCGCCCTGCGCGCTGACCTGCCAGCCTGCATCGGGCGTGCCCGAGCCCCGGTAGCGCATGCGCACCCACAGCGTGTGCGCGCCCGCATTGCGCGTGGGGAAGCGCCAGGTCGCGCGGCCCTCGCCCTCACCGTCGCGGTAGTCCACGAACAGCAGGTTCGACGCCGAGCCGTGCAGGTTCTCGCGGATCGGCGCCAGCAGCTCTCCCGCCTCGGCCTCGACGAAGAGCCGCTCCGGAACGTCCGGGGCGGGCGCGCCGCCCACGGCCTCCCCCGTGTGGCTGCGGCTCTCCAACCCGGAACGTTCGACCGCCGTAACCGCGTAGTACCACGGCCGCCCGGCATCGGGCACCGTGTCCACAAAGCGCTCCCGCGCGACCGGCTCGTCGCTGACGCGCTCGTAGCCCACGCCGCTGCGGTCGCTGCGGTAGACGTTGTAGCCGAGGAGTTCCGCCGAGCGCTCCGGTCGGTCCCAGGTGAGGGCGACGGTGGCGCCGTCGGTCTCCGCCACCACGTTCCGCGGCGGCTCCGGGTAGGATATCACGCACCAGTAGACGCAGACCGGGCCGAGCATGCTCGACATGTAGGCGCCCTTCGTGCCATCGGGGCTTATGTTCGCGAACAGGTTGGTCTTGTACTCGGTGTTGTCGGTGTTGCCGTAGGCCACGCGGTACCAGGTTCCATCGACGTAGACCTTCAGGAGCTGGCTGGCGAAGGGACCCGACAGCGGCCTCCCATGCGTTCCGGCGAAGAACCAGTCATCCAGGTACATCCACGAGATGTGCCCGCCGCCGGCGCCGGGCACGAGCATCTTCCCCTCCCACTTTTCGTAGTCCCACAGCGCAATGCCGCCGCCGTGATAGCCGCACTCGAGCTTCCCGTCGGGCGAGCGGCCGCCGTGGCTATACAGCGGCTGTGGGTCCGCGCCCTCGGGCTGCGACAACGACAGCCGGTTCAGGCCGACCGTCCCGTCCAGCGACGACAGCCGCTGCTGGTAGGGGTTCTGCTCGGACAGATGCGGCAGGTGGTTGAGCGAGTACCCCACCCACCACTGGCCGCGGAGCCTGGTGAGGCCGGCGCTGTAGAGCCAGTCGTCCGCCGGATCGCCTGTGGAGTCCGTGGTGATCGGAATGCGGGTGTACTCGCCGCTCTCCAGGTCGATGAAGTAAAGCGGCGCGTCGGGGCCGAAGGCCTGCTCGTAGTAGACCAGCCCCGGCAGCTCCATGTTCCACTGGAAGCGCGGCCGACCGCCCTCCATGATCTCCTCCGGGATGCGGAAGACCTCCTCTTCCTCTCGTGTGCGCCAGTTCACCCGCATCAGCGCCTCGCGCGTCCCGTAGTAGAGCCAGTCCGGGTCGCTGCCCCAGCGCGGCCCCTGGCTCGGCAACTCAATCCCCAGGGTGCGGAACGACGCCCCGCTCGGCTCCGCGATGAAGTAGAGCGGGCCGGGGCGCTCCCACGCACTGAATTTGAACGCGCTGCCGTCCGGGTTCCACGGGTACCGGTTCGAGTAGATGATATCTCCGGCACTGCGATCCCAGTCGATGCGGCGGATCTCAGTTCCCGTGCCGGTGTCCGTGAAGATGAGCCGCTCGAACTGGTAGCGGCCCTCCTCGTCCGCCAGCAGCTCGTAGGGCTTCATCTCGACCAGCGTCGAGGCGGCCGCGCGCAGGTTGTGGATCGCGTCCGCCTCTGGAGCCTCGACCGGCACCCCGAGGTCGGTCAGCTCAACCCGCCTGATCCACATGTCGCCGGTGCTCTCGCGGGTGAACGCGAACATAGTCGCGAGGGTCGCGACGTCCTCGGGCAGGTCGCACTCGGCGCTGAAGGTCTGGAACCGGTCGCTTAGCTCCACGGGCGTGGGGATGTAGCCGTCGCCCTTCTCCGTCCGCCACGAGAAGATCAGCGTCGCAGTACCTTCCCCGCGAATCTGCGCCGATAGCCGGTAGGCATGCCCGCCCCGGACAGTCGTGTGGCAGTATGCGCGCGGCAGCAGGCTGCCCCTCGCATCCTCGAACTTGCGCACATGCAGCAGGTTCTCACCATCGACCGTCACCTGCTCCACGCTGCCGGTGTCCTCCTGGTCGTCCTCCCACTTCAGCGACCGGGCCCAGGTGGGGGGAAGGCCGGTGTCGGTCGGCTCGGACGCGAAGTCGCCGTTTGCCAGCATGTTCGTGCCGCCGAAGTAAAGCCGGCCCCAGCCTGCGGGGTCGTGGTAGCCGCCCGGGCAGAAGGTCCACGATGTGAAGCTGTCCTCATCGCGATTGCCGCCACGGCCCCACAGGCTGCGCGCCAGCTTCAGGCCCCACAGCTCGCCCTTGAGCGGCGTCTCCGCGCCCAGCGCCGCCAAGGGCACCGCGACCTCGGAGGTCCAGCCATCCTCGCCGCGCGCCACCGCCACGCTCCAGTCGGGCTCGGGGTCCCATGCGGTGGCGAGGCCCGCATCGCCGTGCCGCGCGTCGTACTTCGCCCCATCGAGGTTCCAGATCAGGTGATAGTAGCGCATCCCGCCCAGCTCCAGCGCGAGGAAGACCTCCATGCTGTCGTCGCGCCAGATGTCGTCCCCATCGCGCTCGCGCGGCCTGCTGCGAACCGCGGCCATGTTCGGCTCCTCCGCCTCCACCGCGATGTAGAGCGTCTCGTCGTCATAGGCCATGCGCACGCGCGTCTGGATGTGCGCCTCGGTGTGCGAGGACAGGTACAGGAATGGCTCGGTGACCGGCGCCGCCTGCCATGCCTCATCGTCGAGGATGCCATCAAGCTCGATGCCCGTTCCCCGCGGCGCGATGATCTCCCTGACCTCCGCCGTGCACGCGCCGGCGCCCACCAGCACCAGCGCCACCGTGATCGTGGTTATCCTGTGCATCGCGACTCCCCTTTCTGTCCTGGCAGGACGCGCTCTGCAGCTACCCCTGCAGCATCCTGAACGACTTCGCCTCCACCGTCAGCGTCACTCTGCCGTCATCGACGCCCACCGTCTCCTCGCTGATAGCGTCGGTCAGCCCACCCGCGGGCCGAACCGGCTCCGCGAGGTCAAGGGTGACCTCCCGCGCGTCCTCGGTCAGGTTCGAGACGATGAGCATGATGCGCCCCTTACGCTCGTACAGGCTCGCGACGATGCGCGGGTCCTGCGGCCTCAGTGTGACGAGGTCCGCGTTCTCCCAGTAGCCGTGAAAGGTCGCTTCGCCCACCCCGAACTGCTCCTGCGCGGACCAGATCCTGAGCATCAGCTCCCGGCTGATGTGCCCCCGCCTCGCGAAGGGCGTGCCGTGCACGAGCAGCAGCGCCAGGGTGTCGTACATCTGGCGCACCTGCATCTCCTCGTTCGTGCGCGCGGTCGTGACCAGCCACATGGGCACGACGCCCCATTGGGTGGCCATCATGTGCGCGCGCCAGAAGTCCGGCGGCAGCATGTCCGAGAGGAAGGCGTCGCCGGTGCGCAGTGGCCCCTGCACCATCTCGCCCTCCCAGTTGGCGGTGATGAAGGAGAAGCAGGGCGTCGCCATCTTCCCGTCCGCGTGGACCCAGATCACCGGGTCCTCGTGGCGCTCGGTCAGCATGGTCCACAGGCGCTTGTAGAACTCGCGCAGCCCGAAGATGGGGTACTCGACCCGGCGGGTGCCGCCATCGGTCCATCCGTGTCGGTGCAGCGAGTTCGCGCAGGGAACCGGCGGTCCCGCCCCGTCGAAGTAGACGCCGTCCACCCCGTGCTCGGTCACCCAGCGCTCGATGCCATAGAGCATGTAGTCGCCGAAGCTGCTGCCCGGGCACGCGCCCATGATGACGCGGTCGCCGCCGCCGATCTGGCGAGGCGAAGTCGTCCGCCACACCGGGTAGTAGCGCTCGAAGTCCGTGGCCGTGGTGCTGACGCCGTGCAGGTAGAGGTAGGGCACGACGCGCGTGCCACGCTCGTGCACCTGTGCGGCGAAATCGCCCAGCGTGTCCATGACGTCCAGCGGCGCGGTGTGCGCGTTGGCGTAGAGCGGGCGCGGGCCGTCACAGAACCACAGGAGGCGCCACTGCAGCGGCACGCCGCGCTCCTCCCAGTTCATCTCCGCCTGCTCCAGCAGCCGCCTCGGCCACACCCGGTCCACGCGCCAGGCGCGCCAGTCCGGCGGGACCGGCTTCACGGGCGTCGCCTGCAGCCCGAAGGTGATGCGCCGGTCGGTCAGCTCCGTCGGCACGTTCACCAGAGAAATGACCATCTCGGTCGCGCCCTCACCGCGCCGGACCGTGATCGGCTCACCGTCGTAGCTCCAGCCGTCGGTCGATTCGGCGAACCACATCAGCCCGCGCTCGGCGTCGCCGAGCCACACGAAGGGCCGAAATGCGAGTGAGAGCCCCTCGTCCGGCAGCTCACCGGCGTATCCGCGCGCATAGTACGAGGAGCAGTGATGGTAGTACTGCGCGCGCTCGGGCTTGAGCGGGATAACAAGCCGCAGACCCTCGACCAGCACCGGGTCGGGAGCGAGGATACGCAGATCGTAGCGGATCATCCCGTCGAACTCCGCCTGCGTGGTCACCAGCACCCGCACGCCGCCGAGGTCGCATGCGGCCGAGTACTTGCAGTCTATCTCCCGCTCGCGGATCGTGAGGCGCTCGTCCAGGCGCAACGCGTCGGTCTGGCCCCCGCCGTCGATCTCCAGGCGAACCGGTCCCGCCAGCAGTTCCTCGGCCGCTGAGGTCACCTGCGCGAGCAGCGGCTCATCGCCAAGCTGGTAGCGCCGGCCGTAGCACTCAACGGCCCCGTCCGGGTAGGCCATGGGCGTCCAGGGCGGCGGGACAGAGTCGCTGCGGCCGAGCGTCACGCCCTCGCTGTACCACTCGGGCGGGGTACGACGCTCCCAGGTGAACTCGCCGGAGCGAAGCACCTCCCCGCTCGCGGAATCGACGATCCGCCAGTTGCACTCCAGCGCCCCCTGCGGCCAGTCCTCAATGCTCTGCGCGAGCTGGTGCTCGGCGCCGGCGCGCAGGCCCCGCTCCCTCAGCACCCGCAGGAATTCGCCGCCGGGCCGGCTGACGCGCACGAGCACGTCCACTCGCTCGGGGCCATCGACGGCGCTCAGGTCGGCCTTGAGGAACGCGATGCGCTCCGAAGGATGCGCCAGCAGCGTCACGTATTCGGGCGTCTCCGCCACAAGCGGGACGAACTGGCGGTAGGCCAGCACTCCCTCGGCGTCCGCGGCGGCGATGGAGAGGAGCTTGTGGCCCTCCTCACGGTAGGCAAGCGGAAGCGAGAAGGGCACCTGCCCGCCGTGCGCGGCGGTCGATGTGCGGCGCTGGGGCCAGTCGGTGTTGTTCGGCGCGGGCGGGGTTCGCTCCCGAGCGGGGCCGAATGCCTCCAGGTCGGCGCCGACGGACATCCGCCCGCCCTCGTCCCCGATCATCATCATTGAGCCATCAACGGTCACGAGGCCGGGCTGCGAGGCGTCGATCTCCGTCATCTGCCCCACGGGGCCGGCCTCGGTGAAGCGCAGGTAGCCCCACAGTGGCGGGTTGTTGTAACCGCGGACGGTATACGCCCAGGCTGTGAAGACGCCCGCGGAACGGGCGAACTGCGCCCGCCACGTCTGTCCCACGGGGGCCTCGACCCCGAACTCGTCCCACGCGGCGGACAGCTCGGCGCTCCAGTGCCCGCGCTCGACCCGGTTCGCGAACTGCCAGTCGGCATCCCACGACCTGTCCTGGCCACGGCGGTCGAAGATCGTGCCCGCGGAGTTGCCCACGAACTGGAAGAAATCGTCCTCCTCCGATGCGCCCTCGGGCAGGAGGTACACCTCAATGGAGTCGTCGGCCCAGACGCCAGTGTCGCGCTCCGTCGCCGAGGTGCGGGGAAGGGCCTCGGCGTCCATTGGCAGCTCGAAGGCCATGTAGAGGCGTTCGTCGTCCCACGCCACCCTAACGGTGGTCTGCACCTCGGCGAGATCCGCGTCCGCAATGTTGACGAAGCCGGTGGTGGCTGCGGCGAAGCGCCACTCCCCGGGCTCGACTGAACCGTCTACGGTGGGCGCGGTCGGCGTCCTGGCCACCGCCATCATGGGCGGCGGCAGGTCGGCTGCCGGCTCCTCCTGCGCCAGGCACGGCATGGCGGCTCCCAGCGCGAGGGCCACGGGAAGGAGTGCTCTCACGGTCGCGACCTCCTCGGGGCAGTTGCCGGTGCACCCGCGGGCCGCCAATACCTTTCGCCTACCGGCCGGCTACCCCTCCACCGCCATTCCGACGCCCGCGACCGGCTCCCCGCAGGAGGGGCAACGCCCGCCGGGCGCCACGCGGTTGGCGACGACCCCGGGCAGCCCCCGCCGGATCAGCAGCTCACCGCAGCGGTGGCACACCGTATTCTGTTCGCCGGGGACATTGCCGAGGTAGACGTAGCGCAGGCCCTCGTCCCGCCCGATCTGCCGGACGCGCTGGAGGGTCTTCAGGGGCGTGGGCGACCGGTCGGTCATGCGATGCGCCGGGTGAAAGCGGCTCAGGTGCCATGGAGTGTCGGGGCCGAGGTCTGTCGCGAGGAAGCGGGCCAGCTCGCGCAGTTCACTGTCGTCGTCGTTGACGCCGGGGATGACCAGCGTGGTGACCTCCACCCAGATGCCCAGCTCCCGCATGCGCCTGAGCGTCGCCAGCACCGGCGCCAGCCGCCCGCCGCACCAGCGGCGGTAGGACTCGTCGCGGAATGCCTTCAGATCGACGCTGGCCGCATCGAGCCAGTCGGCGGCCATCCCCAGGGCCTCGGCGCTCAGGTAGCCGTTCGTCACGAAGGTGTTCGCCAGGCCCCGCTCACGTGCCAGCACCGCCGTGTCCCGGGCCAGCTCGAAGAAGACCGTGGGCTCGGTGAAGGTGTAGGACATGGCGTGGCAGCCCGCGCGCTTGGCGGTTGCGACAAGCTCCCCGGGGGAGACCTCGACCCCCGCGATCCGCTCCTCGTCCCGCGGCATCTGCGAGATGTCGGCGTTCTGGCACCACCGGCAGGTGAAGTTGCAGCCGACGGTGGCAATGGAATACTGCGACGTCCCCGGATGGAAGTGGTAGAAGGGCTTAAGCTCGACGGGATTGGGGTGCCGGGCCACGACACGGTCGTAGACCAGCGTGTAGAGCACCCCGCCGCGGTTCTCGCGCACGCGGCAGGTGCCGTGCCCGCCGTCGGCGATGAGGCAGCGGTGCGCGCACAGCCGACACCGCACGCGGCGGCCCGAGGCGGCCTCCCACAACGCGGCCCGCATGACCCCGGCCTCCGCACAGACTCGTCTCGCCTCAACTCACTGACCGATGGCTCCCCGCTGCACAGAGGGATGGAGAGACCGGGGAAAGCCCCCGATTGTGCTGCAGCTCCCACGCCCTGCCGCAGCGCGGCTCTGTGCACGCACGGACGACTCGCCAGCGATCACGACTACACCCACCGCGCCTTCGCAGGGCCCGCGCGCGGTGTGCACATGAATGCTCGCGAATGCGTGCTGCTACCTGCCGCTGCTCGAGTTGGGGTTCCGCACCCAGTACGGCCACTGCGCATCAGTGGGGTCGGTCCAGCCCGCGGCGCGATCGGGCCCGGCCGCGATCTGCTCTCCCTTGTACCACTTAACGTGGCCGTCCACGTGGGCGATGTTGGAGCCCCCGTTGTGGCGCACGTCGGGCGCATAGCTCTGCCCCGCCCCGCCGTAGCCGCGGAGGTCGAACGTGTGCGCGCTCGGCTCGCCCAGCATGACCATCTGTGCCGGGTAGACAACCTTGGCCAGCAGCGGCGCCCACTGACTGGAGTACTTGTTACGCCATCCCAGCCCGTTGCTGGCCGTCGTGCCGTAGCCGTTGTAGCCGTACCCGCCCGCGTGCGACAGGTCGTAGTCCCGGTCCGGCTCGCTGGGACAGATGAAGAGCTGCTCATTCTGCACGTAGGGCGAGATGACCGTGTGCCAGCGGCCCCAACCCGTGGGGTTCAGAGCGCAGTAGGACCCCGGGAACCTCTCGTCGTAGTCCTGTACGTACATCAGGACGGCCGTGGCGAGCTGCTTGAGATTGGACGAGCAGGACGACTGTCGCGCCTTCTCCCGCGCCCGTGCGAAGACCGGGAACAGGATCGCGGCCAGGATCGCGATGATCGCGATCACCACCAGCAACTCGATCAGGGTGAACCCGATACGCTTCATAGCTGCTCCTCTCCTTAGCTCGGCAATGACTGACGCATGAAATACATTCTCCTTGCTGTGGGCGGTTACCTCGCTGCCACTGCGTACGAGAGAGAGTTATGACCTTTCGGCCATGGCACCGGGCTTTCGGCCCGACCGGGCTATCAGCACGCCCGCTGTTCCGCCGGCTCTCCATGGCGGGTTCACCGCCCAGGCGATCCGATCAGTTGGCCACGCGGTCCCAGATGTTCACGTCGTACCAGTGCGGGTCGCCTCCCGGCGGACCGGAGCTGAAGCGATCGGGGTAGTTGTCCGGGCTGACGGTCTGCTCGGGCTTCATCCACTTGGCGTGCCCGTCCACGAAGCCGATGTTCGACCCGCCGTTGTGGCC
>JALGUJ010000050.1 GCA_029820945.1 Candidatus Zipacnadia bacterium
CTCGATGGGCGAGGACAGCGAGCCGAACTCGAACTGCGACTCGTAGAAGAGGTTGGGAACCACTGTGATCAGCCTGAGGCCGGCGTCCTCCTGCGCGCTCTTGAACAGGTCGATGGTCTCGTCGTTGACCTCGTTCGGGTAGTGGGCCTCCAGACCCACAAGTCCGTGGTCCATAAGCCCGATGGCGGCCTCGATCCGCTGTTCCATACTCATGTCCGGGACATAGCGATCGTGGAAGCGACCGCCTCCGGGGGCGAAGAACCACACGCCCGCGGTGAACTTGAGGTCAAGCTCGAAGCTCTCCAGATGCTTCACGAGCTCCTCGCCGCTGCGTCGCACCTTCTGTCCTGACAGATCGCTGATCGGCATGCTCATCACCCATATCTGCAGACGTTGGAGAAGACTGCTCCCGGCCGCGTTCCGCGGTTTCCGCCTCGCCCACGATTGCCCCTCCTGCTTTCCTGGCGTGGCCTTCGTCGCGCCCCGGGTCACACCTCCCCGATCCCCGATTGCGCGCAGGGAATCGCGCACCCGGCCGCGAAGGAGTGCCGCGGCCGCGGTGACCGGCATGAAGGGAGGTCCTTCCCCGTGCCCCGCCCTGAGGAGAGCTACAGCGTGGAGGAGCACACGCGCGTGCGCAAGGCGATCGGCGAGCGCGTGCTGCAAAGCGTGAACGAGATCCCCCAGTTCCACCTGCGGACTCTGGTGGACATGGAGGCGCTGCTGGCCTTCAGAGAGGATTTGAAGTGCTCCGCCGACCCCGTGCCGACCCTTAACGACCTGATGATCAAGGCGGTAGCGGTGGCGCTGGGCGACTTCCCCCGCCTGAACGCCTGGTGCGACGACGACGAACTCAAGATCCTGGACAACGTGAACATCGGGTTCGCGGTCAGCACGGATCAGGGCGTGCTGCTCCCGACCGTCCGCGAGGCAGACACAAGGAGCCTGACGGAGATCGCTGAGGAGACGCGTGAGCTGATCGACCTGGCGCGGCGGGGTCGGCTGCGGGCGTCGCTCCAGATGGGCGCCGGCTTCACGATCTCCAACCTTGGGCCGGCGGGGGTCGACTCCTTCGCGCCCATCATCAGCCCGCCACAGGTGGCGATTCTCGGCGTCGGCTCGGTCAAGCCGCAGCCCATGGTCCTGGACGGGGAGGTGGTGGCCCGCAAGGCTGCCCAGCTCACGCTCGTGCTCGATCACAGGGCGGCCGACGGCGCCGTGGGCGCGGCCTTCCTGCGCGCGCTCGACAGAGCGCTGACCGTGCCGGAGCTCCTCGGCGAGGTATGAGCCGGCATGGCGCCCGGAAGCCGTCCTGAACTGGATGTGGTCGTCATCGGGTCGGCGATGGTGGAGATCACGCCGGCGCGCATGGGGCAGCCTCTGGCGCACGTCAGGCGGATGACGCCGCTTCCGTCCGGCTCCGCGGCCAACTTCGCGAGCGTGCTGGCGGCGCTCGACGTGCGCGTGGGCCTCATGTCGCGCGTGGGCGACGATGAGCTCGGCCGGTGGCTCATCCAGAGCCTGAGAGAGCGCGGCATTGCGGTTGACCTCAGCCGCCCCGTGGAGGGCCAGCTCACTCCTGTGTCATTCGCGTGGATGGACCAGGACGGGGAGAAGACCTTCTACTTCTATCGCTTCCCCGGCTTCAGCGATCCAATGGGAACCCTGACCGCGGACGAGATCGATCCACGCGACGTTACCGCAGGGCGGGTGCTGGATCTCACGGAGGCGGCGGTGCGCAACGAGCCGCTTCGGTCCGCGGCCCTGCGTGCGGCGAGGCTTGCGCGCGAAGGCGGGCGTGAAGTGTGCTACGCGCCCAACTACCGGCCCGCCGCCTGGTGCGGGCAATCGGAGGAGGAGATCGTCTCGGTCCAACGCGCCGCCTGTGCGGCCGCCGACATCGTGGTCATGAACCGAAGCGAGGCGCGACTCATATCGGCCAGGGAGGACCCGGCCGAGGCCCTGGAGGAGATCGCGGCACTCGGTCCGAGCATCGTGGTCATCACCGCGGGCGATCAGGGCGCCACGCTGGTGGCCGGAGGTACGGTGAGTGATATCCCCGCGCGCCACGTGGAGGTCGTGTACGACATAGGCGCCGGCGACAGCTTCCATGCCGGCCTGCTCGCCGCGCATCTCGCCGGCTGGCCACCGCCGCGGGCCGGCCGCTTCGCCTCGGACGCGGCGGCACTCCGGATCAGCCGGGACGCTTCAGCGCCCAGCCCAGCCTTCGATGAGGTCGCCGCACTCGCCGACCGTGGAATTGACTGACGGCTCGACCTGCACGCCCGTGCGGCCGGGGCGATCGCCCAAAGGAGATCGAACACTTCCTGACAATCCGGCCGCCTTTGCAGCGCACGCTAGCGATCCCGCCACCATTTGCCTCAGCTTCACGAGATTCTACCCGGCTGGCCGCATGTAGGCCATAGGCTGCCTGCGCCATACTGAAGGGAGCGAAACGTCGGGCTGGTGTGCCGCTGGTCAGCGGTGGCGCCAATGTATGCAGAGTGAGGCAGGAGGGGTTCATTCCCTGTGGTCTTCACGGAACCTGCAAATGCTGTTGCGCGCGGAGACATTGTGTGATATGATTAGGTTCACAAATGCCCCCCGCGTCTTCGCGGGAGAATACCGGGAAGCCGTGTAAACGTCAACCTCATGTTTCGAACATGAGGCGGTTGGAGGTGTCGTTTCTGGAGCCCAGAAGGATCGTCATAATCGAGGACGACCCGCAGTGCAGTAAGTTGGTGGCGACCAAGCTTGAGGCCGAAGGGTTCGAGGTAGAGGTGGCGGAGACGGGCGAAGATGGCCTCGAGGCCATCGAGGAGGAGATGCCTGACCTTCTCCTCTTGGACCTGGTCCTGCCGGGCATCGATGGGCTGGAGGTCTGCAGGCGCATCAGGCGCAAGTATGATCTCCCCATCATCATGCTGACCGCCAAGGACGAGGAGATCGACGCCGTGATCGGCCTTGAGGTCGGCGCAGACGACTACATCACGAAGCCGTTTGGCACACGAGAGCTCGTGGCCCGTGTGCGAGCGATGCTGCGCAGGGTGAAGATCAACCGTGAACACACCGAGCCGCTGGAGCATCTGAGC
This sequence comes from Candidatus Zipacnadia bacterium, assembly GCA_029820945.1. Taxonomy (GTDB): domain Bacteria; phylum Armatimonadota; class Zipacnadia; order Zipacnadales; family UBA5352; genus JALGUJ01. The sequence goes on from JALGUJ010000050.1 coordinate 3,093, forward strand.
TTCCCCGACCTGGAGATCGATATCCCCAAGCGCAGCGTCACGGTGCAGGGCGAGTCAGTGCACCTGACGCCGAAGGAGTTCGGGCTGCTGGTGTACCTCGCGGCCAAGCCGAATGTGGTCTTCGAGCGGGAGGAGATCATCAGGGACATCTGGGGGCGGACCGACGGCGGCGGCGACCTGCGCACAGTGGACACGCACATCAAGCGGCTCCGCCGCAAGATCGAGGAAGGGCGAGCGGTGCCCTGGAGCATCGCGACTGTGTGGGGCGTTGGCTACAAGTTCCAGATCAACGAGTGACAGGAGCTTCCTGTAGGGGCGGCGGCCCGCGGCGGCTTGCCGCGGGCCGCCGCGATTCGGCGCGACGCTTCGCCTCAGTCCCCGGTGCGTCGCAGTAGGTAGATCGTTGAGCGGCGAGCGCTCCCGGCCGCAGAACCCGAGCCACCTCTCTCATGAAGCCCGGATAGAGGTGCCGGTTGACGCGGTGTGAGCCGACACGCCGACCCCACGGCATGTTGCAGGCGATCTCGTCCACGCATGCGTCCTGCAGCGGGAGCCTGCGGGCGTCCCAGCGCACGAGAGCCGCGGCCGTGTCGGCAGCGCGCAGGTTCTCCCGAGCCGCATCCAGCGGCTCGTCGAACAGGTCCCCGCCGATCAGAAGGGCGCCATGTGCGAAGCGCGCGCGCTCGATGAGCAGCGTGCCGGTGCCACACATCGGGTCCACGAACACCTCGCCCGCGCGAGGATCGGTTAGTCGGCACATCGCGTGCGCCACCGTCGGGTTCAGCGATGCGGGGCCGTGCCTGACCCTGGCGCGCCGGTGGAGCGACTCGGGCGAAAGCCGCAGACCGACCAGGGCTGCATCATCGGTGACATAAACCCTAACATCGTAGTCGTAGTCCTCGAGGTCCACCCCCCACCCATAGCGCTCCTCGACGCCCTTCCCGGCTGCGGCTGCGATCTGAAGGGAGTTGTAGTCATGGCTGCCGTCGCGGCTTGCCGTAATGCGGAAGCGTTGTGCCGCAGGCCTTCCATGCAGCTCATGGTGGATGGCGAGCGCCGGCTCCAGGTCAATCGCCGCCATGCGGCGTTCGATCACCCCCAGCCCGCTCGCAGATGCCGGTATCCCGCCGATCTGACCGACAAAGGCGAGCAGATCCTCGATCGTCAACAGGTCGAGGCCCGCCCCGGCCTGATCGGGCGATGCGAACAGGACCTTGCCTCTGAGCAGAGCAAGCGGGGTCGCCAGTGGAATGCGCTCGATGAGCTCGTCGCTCGCGATCGACTCGAGGCCGGCTATTACGGTGGCGAAGTAGATTGGCTGGCCGGCGGGCGGATCGAGCGCCACCGGCAACTCCTGTATCTCCATCAGCTGCGGTCCCTCTCGGTCCAGGCGCCGACCTGAGACCTGAGATCGTCCAGCGAGTCGGCCGCAATGGCCTGGCGTACCCGAGCCATGAGCTGGGTGTAGAAGCGAAGGTTGTGCAGGCTCAGAAGCTGCCAGCCGAGCGGCTCCCCGGTGCGGAAGAGGTGCCTGAGGTAGGCGCGCGACAGCTCACCGGCGCAGGCCGGGCAGTCGCAGCTCTCCGACAGTGGTCGTACGTCGGTCTCATGGTCTGCGGCTCCGATACGCACCGGACCTTCCCACGTCATCACGCTGCCATGCCGGGCGTTGCGCGTGGGAAGGACGCAGTCGAACAGGTCCACGCCCTCCGCCGCGCAGTCCACAATGTCGAGCGGAGTGCCTACTCCCATCAGGTGCACCGGACGGTCCTCCGGCAGCGCCGACATCGCGGCGCACAGGGACACGAGCATCTCATCGCGACCCTCGCCGACGGAGAGTCCGCCGACGGCGAAGCCGGGGAAGCCCATGGCGGCCGTCTCGCGGGCGCTCCTCTCGCGCAGATCTGGGTAGACGCCGCCCTGCACGATGCCGAAGAGCTGCTGATCCTCCCGGGAGTGTGACTCCTGCGACCGCTCGGCCCAGCGGAGGGTGCGCTCGACCGATCGCTCCACGTAGTCGCGCTCCGCCGGCCATGGGCAGCACTCGTCGAGGGGCATCGCGATGTCCCCGCCCAGCGCCGACTGGATCGCCACCGACAGCTCGGGCGTGAGCAGTATCTCGGAGCCGTCCACCGGAGACCGGAAGGTCACACCCTCGTCGCTCACATCGTTGCTGTCGGTCAGGGAGAAGACCTGGAAGCCGCCACTGTCGGTCAATATGGGGCGGTCCCAGCACATGAAGCGGTGCAGCCCGCCGCACTCGGCAATCACCTGCTCCCCGGGTCGCAGATGGAGGTGATAAGCGTTCGCGGCCACGATCTGCACGCCCGTGGCCGCCACTGCGTCGGGCGGGCAGGCCCGTACGACGGCCCGGCTGGCGCAGGGCATGTAAGCGGGCGTCTCAACGACGCCGTGCACCAGATGCAGCGCGCCCGTTCGGGCGCGCGAGCGGCTCAGACCGGCGTTGATCTCGAAGCGCATTGGGCAGCCTCAGTGAATGAACATCGCGTCGCCGTAGCTGCAGAAGCGGTATCCCCGCTCGACTGCCTCGCGATAGGCCTTCAGGACCTTCTCCCTGCCGGCGAAAGCGGCAACCATCATGATGAGCGTTGACCTCGGCAGATGGAAGTTCGTGAGCATGGCCTGGACCGCCCGGAACCGGTAGCCGGGGTAGATGAACAGCTCCGTCCTGCCCGATGCCGGCCTGACCGTCCCGTCCTCATCCGTCACTGACTCGAGGGTCCTGGTAACCGTCGTACCAACGGCAACGAGGCGGCCCTCCCGAGTGTTCGCCATGTCTGCAAGCTGTGCGGGGACCGAGTACCATTCCGCGTGCATCCGGTGGTCCTCCACGCTCTCCGTCCGCACCGGCCGAAAGGTCCCCAGCCCAACGTGCAGGGTGACACGCCCTAACGCCACTCCGCGTTCCTGCAGCCGATCGAGCAGGTCCTCAGTGAAGTGAAGGCCCGCGGTCGGCGCCGCGACGGCGCCCGGCTCACGGGCGTAGACGGTCTGGTAGCGGCTCCGGTCGAGCTCTTCGGCATCGCGATCGATGTACGGCGGCAGAGGTGGCACCCCCACCTGCTGGAGCACGTCCAGCAGGTTCCCATTGTGTTCCAGTTCGACCAGACGCACGCCGTCCGCTTCGAGGCAGAGAACTCGCGCGGTGAGTCGGCTGCCGAAGCGCAGCACGGCGCCCGGGCGGAGCCGCCGTCCGGGTCGGCCGATCCCGTGCCAGCGACCGCCGTCGGCCGGTTCGAGCAGCAGGAGCTCGACCCTCCCTCCGCTCTCCGCCTCCCCCAGCAGTCGCGCCGGGATGACCTGCGTGTCGTTGAGGACCAGCACGTCGCCCGGCTGAAGCAGCTCCACAAGCTCTGGAAAGACGCCGTGCCGGATGGCCCCCGTGCTCCGGTCGAGCGTAAGCAGGCGCGACTGATCACGCCGTCCGGCCGGGTACTGGGCGATTCGGTCCGGGGGCAGCTCATAGTCGAAGTCGCTGACTCTCAAGAGGGCCACCACCGTCAGAGATTCGCGCCGCACAGGCGCCATACCTGCCCGGCTTGGGCAGCCACGAGGTGGGCGCGGTCAGTGCCGCCCGACCGGGAACTCCCCGGACGCGGAGGGCGTTCCTTTCTTTGCGCGCCCGGCGTTGCGAGCGGGAGCGGCGCCGCGTGGGCCGTGATGCAGGCGCGGAGGATAAAGAGAACGAGAGGACGACGCCGTCATGCGAACCGGTTCCGCCATGTGGCTGATCGGCATCGTGACCTGTCTCACCCTATGGGTCCTGCCGGGGTGCAGAGAGCAGCCGGAGGAGGCTGAATCCGGTCCGGAACCGGCTGCCGAGGTCGAGGTGCCCAAGGACGAACACGCCGGGGCGGAAGCGTTGGAGACGGCCGGCGATGACGAGGTCGCCCCCGAAGAAGGGCTGGCGGAGATCAGCGAGACCATCGAGATCGATCCTGACAGGCGCTATAGTACGCCTGACTTCGAGCGGATGCGCGCAGTGCTCTACTCGGGAAGGCCCGAGCAGAAGAAACGGGCAGCGCGTCTTCTTGCCAGACTGCTGGTGGAGAGCCACGTCGAGGATACCCGCGAGAATGCGGCCGCGACCTTGGGCGTCGCCCCCGAATCGGCGGTGGAGGAGCTGACGGAGGCCGCAGTCAGTGACCCGAGCGGCGTGGTGCGTCTGCGTGCGGTGGAGGCCCTGCAGGAGGTCCCGCCCTCGCCGAAGCTGCTGGCTGCGCTCCGGCAGATTCAGGAGGCGGAGGACCCGGAGGTCAGAGTCGCCGCCTTGATGACGGAGATCGAGCTGCAACTGAAGGACCGTGAGACGGAGCCGTCGCCCGAGTGGCTCGCGAGTGTGCTGAGCAGGACGCGGGATGACGCGAGTGCGCAGTTGCAGATCAGGCTGGTGCTCCAGGGCGAGCGCGCCCTGCCGCCCTTGACCAAGGTGCTCGCAGAGGCCGAGGACCCCCATGCGCGGCAGGCGGCCGCGTGCGCCATCGCGCTGATCTGCGCCGGAACCAGCCCACAACAGCAGGAGTTCGCGAAGCTCTCGCAGGCGATCGTGAAGGAGACTCTGCCGAAGCCGCACCCCGCGAACCTCGACGGCCTTAAGCCGCTGGAGAACGCGCTCGCGAATGACCCTGACTTCCGCGTGCGCGCCATTGCCGCCCAGGGCCTCGGCTACCTGGGCCAGGAGAGTTCCGCCCCGTTTCTGGCAGAGGCGCTTCGCGATAGCAACGAGGAGGTGCGCTGGTGGGCGGCGCTCGCACTCGAGACGGTGCCCGCAAAGGCGGCGCTGGGGGAGCTGTCCGAGGCCGCGACCGGGGACGAATCTGAGCGAGTCCGCGCGGCCGCGGTGAGAGCGCTGGGCTGGATCGATGACGAGAAGGCGGCCCTTCCACTCATGCGGGCGACGCTCGACAGCTCGTCCCGCGTCCGCCAGGCCGCCGCGACGGAGCTGGGGCGCTTCCACACACCCGCCAGTCTCGCGGCGCTCGTCCAGCTCTTCAATGATCCCACCGTGGACGTCCGCTGGGCTGCCGTCCTGGCGGTGGGCGAGCTGCGGGACAGGGAGGCGGTTCCCGACCTTCAGCGGGCGATGCGTGACCCCAGCCCGATGGTCGCCAACGCCGCAGAGCGTGCCCTGCAGCGGATGGGTATCGCCGAACGCCGTTTCGGAACCCGCGAGGAGCTCTGAAGGCGCTTCGAGCCCGGAGGCAAGCGGCGCCGGCGACACCCCTGTGCCCTATACCGCCTGCGACCTGACGGAGAGCAGTTCGTGTGCCTCCTCAAGCAGTGTGGGGATATCGAGACCAACCGGGCACTTCTCCAGGCACTCGCCGCAGCCTACACAGGCATCGGCCTGGGGTTCCAGGCCCTCGTAGATCTCGTAGCCGAGGTAGCGGAGATCATCGGGGTAGTTCGCCACGATCTGTGCCGCCTTGAACACCTCGGGCACATTGACGCCCTCGGGGCAGGGCTGGCAGTACCCGCAGCGGAGGCACTGTTGGCGATAGCGATAGGACATCCCACGCTCAGCCAGCCGCTGCACCAGCTCCTCCCGTTCGGCGTCGCTGAGAGGGTCGAATGGCTCGACCAGAGCTGCGTTCTCCTCGACCTCGTGCACGGCCTGCATCCCCGGGATGACGACATCCACGTTGGGGTCACTGAGCACCCAGCGCAGCGACCCGGCCACCAGCGCGTCCGGCCCTCCCAGGCCCGGCTGTCTGGCCTCTTTGGGGTACGAGATCTGCCCGCCTGAAAGGGCCTTCATGATGATCGTGCCCAGGTCGTGTTCCCTGGCGAGAGGCAGGATCTCGGCGACGTTCTCGCTGTCCAGCGGGCTGTAACAGAGCATGATGGTCTCGAACTCGCCGCAGTTGATGGCCTTGCGCATCACATCGAGTGAGCGGTGTATCGTGATGCTCACGTGCCTCACCATGCCCTGGTCCTGCGCCTCGCGAGCGGCCTCGAGCGCGCCCCCGGTCCCCATAACCTGCTGCCAGGTCCGCTCGTTGCTTACCGTGTGGAGCTGCCAGACGTCAACGTAGCTCGTCTGCAGCTCGCTGAGGCTGGTGTCCAGGTCCCCCATCGCGCCGTCGTAGTCGCGGGAGGGCGTCTTCGTGGCGAGGTAGAACTCGTCGCGCCTGTCGCTCACCGCGAGCCCAATCTTGCGCTCGCTGTCACCGTAGCCGCGCGCCGTGTCGATGTAGTTGATCCCCAGGTCCAGGGCGCGGTTCAGACACGCCGCAGCCTCCTCCTCAGAGATCTTCGGCAGCTTGATCGCGCCGTAGCTGACGGCGCTGACCTGGAGCTCGGTCTTGCCCAGTCGCCTGTACTCCACGTCGCTCACGTCCCTTGAGGTCTCGCGGTTGCCCGCGAAGGTCGGTCGGAAGATGCACTACGATGGGACTTCCGGGCCAATGGGGTGAAGTCCTGCCCGCGGGTCGGCGGTCCGCCGCCGGTCGGAGCGGCGCCCGTGCTCGACCAAGCCCCAGGTGCTGGGGTCCCAGAGGTAGGGCAAGTCAGGCGCAGTGCCCCAGTACTGCGTTCCTCGCTGGATGTCGCTCACGACCGCGGCCATGGCGATGCGCAGGCCCTCCTCCGGCTCGTAGCCGTGCAGGGACTCGGGAGGGAATCCCAGTTCGACGACGTAGCGCTCGCTACCGAGCGACGAGGCGACACCGATGGCGTCGAAGTCAGCCTCTGGCGCGCGCTGCAGGGCTCGGCGGAGCGGCCTCTGCACCACTGACGGCCTCTCGTCCTCCGGGCCAGCCCCGGTGGGGAACACCACCAGGTGGTGGCAGAACTGGGTGGCGCGATGGCCGGTCTCTGCGCCACGCGTGTCGATGAAGAGCTGCAGGGCGTCGCCCGTCCCGGGGCTCTGGCGGTTGATGACCACGCGCTCCTGCTTTGGGACCGAGAGCGCGAGGTACAGCCCGTCGCCGTTCCAGGCCAGGTACAGGTCGGCGTATTGCTCCCCGCCCGCCAGCTCAGCGAGAGGGGGCATCAACTCTCGCTCCGACCACTCTTCGAGCACGCCGTCGAGCTCAGGCGAGTGCTCGCGCCAGGGGCAGATGGCGATGCTCCGGAACAGCGCGGCCGGTGGGAACTCGTGCTCTGAGCCGTTCATCCCTCCGCACCTGTCACAACGGCTTCTTGCTGAAGCGCGCGCCTCACCATCTCGCCGAAGGCGTCGGTGCGGATCTCATGCTCGTAGAAGCCCCAGACGGTGATGAGGTCATAGTTTCGCGATCGGGTGTGGACGCGCACTCGGGAGCCCCTCCCGTAGCGCGGCAGCCCCTCAATCTCGTCCCAGGTGGGCAGCCTGAGTTGCTCGTTCAGCCTGGCCTGGTCGAGCACGCCCTTCCGCGCTCTGAGCTGGAACCTGACGTCCCAACGCCGGTCGGTGCGCGCACGGGCGCACCAGTCACTCTCCCCATCGCGGTAGAGGGTCACATAGCGGGGATGGGACCAGTTCGCCCTGCCGGCGCCCAGCGCTTCGGTGACCGTGGCCACGAATGCCTCCAGCGCACCAGGCTCCCACTCTCGGATGGCTCCCTCGGGCGTGGCGGGACCGAGGTGCCAGCCGCGCGGGTCTCGCTCCCACGGGCGCTCAGCGTCGGCGGCGAGTGCGGCCAGTGCTTCCCGGTGAGCCTTCCGGCCGGGCGGTGGGCCCACGGCCTGCCAGGTGGCCTCCTCATGGCGACTGCCCTCCAGCGCCTGCCGCAGGAAGCGGGCCGTCGGGGATTCATCACAGGCCGCCACCTCTTCCGGCGTCCCTGCGACAACGATCCGCCCGCCCGCCTCGCCGCCCCCGGGCCCGAGGTCGATCACGTGGTCGGCGCACTTGATCACGTCGAGGTTGTGCTCGATGACGATCACGGTATTGCCGGCCGCGACCAGCCGCTGCAGCACCTCCACGAGCTTGAGGACGTCGGCGCGATGCAGACCGGTCGTCGGCTCGTCCAGCAGGTAAACCACGCTTCCCCCGGCCGGCCGCGCCAGCTCGCGTGCCAGCTTGACGCGCTGGGCCTCGCCGCCGGAGAGCATCGGCGCGGGCTGCCCCAGCGGCAGGTAGCTCAGTCCAACGTTAACGGCCGTCTGCAGGATGTGCCGGATCTTGGGAAAGCTCTCGAAGTGCCCCAGCGCCTGCCCCACAGACATCTCCAGCACGTCGGCGATGTTCTTGCCTCGGTACTCGACCTCAAGCGTTTCCTGGTTGTAGCGCCGGCCGCCGCACTCCTCGCATTCGACCCACACGTCGGGGAGGAAGTGCATCTCAATGAGGCGCCGTCCCATGCCCTCGCAGGCCTCGCAGCGGCCGCCAGCCTTGTTGAAGCTGAAGCGCTCAGGGCCGTAGCCCCGGACCACGGCCTCAGGCAGCATGGAGTAAAGCTCGCGGACGAGGTCGAACATGCCCATGTAGGTGGCGGGGCTGGAGCGCGGCGTCCTACCTATAGGCGACTGGTCGATGCTGATAGCACCGTCAACCTGGTCCAGCCCGAGAATGCGGCGGTGCGGCCCGCCCACCTCCTGGGCGCCGTGTAACGCGTAGGCCAGCTCCGGGTAGAGGACCTCGTTGACCAGAGAGCTCTTGCCCGATCCCGAGGGGCCGGTCACGCAGGTGAGCACGCCAAGCGGGAAGTGCGCGTCGATCGACTTCAGGTTGTTGTGCGTCGCACCGATGACGCTCAGCCACCCGGCGGCCGGGTCGCTGTTGCGCGGGGGTGGCGGCAGCTCCCGTCGCCGAGCGGGAACCGGTACCTGGAGCTCGCCCGAGAGCAGTTGCCCGGTCCTGGAGCCGCGCCGCCGCTGGAGCGCGTTGATGGTGCCTGACGCCACGACCCGCCCCCCGTCGGGCCCCGAGCCGGGCCCGAGATCGATCAGGTGGTCGGCGGCGCGCAGAGTCTGCTCGTCGTGCTCGACGACCAGCGCGGTGTTGCCCATGTCACGCAGGTCTTCCAGCGCCTGCAGCATCATCTCGTTGTCCGCCGGATGCACACCTACCGTCGGCTCGTCGAGGACGTACAAGACGCCCGTCAGCCCCGAGCCGACCTGTCCGGCGAGCCGCACGCGCTGGCTCTCACCCCCCGACAGCGAAGGCGCGGGGCGATGGAGCGTCAGATAGCCCAGACCGACACTCACCAGTAGCCGGAGGCGCCGAACGATCTCCGCCAACACCTCGCCGGCCAGTTGTTCCTCAGCTTCATCGAGTTCGAGGCCCTCGAAGAAGCTCAGCGCCTCATCGAGCGGCATCCGCGATACCTCCACGACGGTGTGCCCGCGCAGCCTGGCACTCGCGGCCTGCGGGTTGACCCGCCCGCCCCCGCAGGCCGGACAGGGCAGGTCCCGCAGGATGCGCCCGACGCGCTTGCGGAAGCGGGAGCTGAGCCGGCTGGTCTCCTCGATTGAGGGGATCAGGCCCCGGAAGCGCACCGCGAGGGTGTCATCCACCTGGAACTCGCGGTCGTCCGTACCGTAGAAGATGACGTGGCGCTGTTCGTCGCTCAGTTCCTCCAGGGGTGTGTCCAGGTCGAACCCGCACTCAGCGGCGACGGCCCCGAGCATGCGCTCAAGCATCGAGCCGGGACGCAGCCTGCCCCAGGGGCTCAGCGCGCCATCACGGATGGATAGAGATGGGTCGGGCGCCAGCGCACGGGGGTCCGCCCCCCGCCGGGTGCCGAGCCCCTCGCACTCGGGGCACCAGCCATCGCGATGGTTGAATGAGAAGGTCCGGGAGGTGAGGGGCTCGTAGGCCGCCCCGCACTGCTCGCACGAGAAGTGCTGAGAGAAGGTGCGTTCGGTCCCGCGCTCCGAGGCGGCGACCGTGAGGCGTCCGCCGCTGAGGTCGAGAGCGGCCTCGACCGCCTCTGCCAGCCGCGAGCGCCGGTCCGGCGCAAGCTCGATGCGATCGACCACCACCTCAACGTCATGCCGCCGACGTCGCCGGATGTCGCGCTCCAGCGGCAGGCGCACGACCCCCCCGTCGATGCGCACGCGGACCCAGCCGTCGCGCTGCAGGCGCCCAAACAGGTCGGCGTACTCCTCGTTCCCGCGGGGCTCGACCGGCGCGAGCATCACGACGTGCTGTCCGGAGAACTCCGCGAGGATCTCGCCGGTGATCTGGTCGCGCGTCTTCGCGCCCACTTCGGCGCCGCACCGCGGACAGTGAGGCGTGGCCAGACGGGCGAAGAGCACGCGCATGTAGTCGTAGATAGTCGTGACCGTCCCGACCGTCGAGCGCGGGTTGTGGGACGGCTGCCTCTGGTCGATGGCAATCGCCGGCGGCAGACCCGTCACGCGGTCCACCTTCGGTTTGTCGATCTGCCCGACGAACTGGCGCGCGTAGGAGGAAAGCGACTCGACGTAACGCCGCTGGCCCTCGGCGTAGATGGTGTCGAGGGCGAGGGAGGTCTTACCCGACCCGCTGACCCCGGACACCGCGGTGAGCTTGTGGCGTGGGATCTTCACGTCGATGCCGCGCAGATTGTGCTGTCGCGCGCCGCTGACCTCGATGTCGCCCGCCCTGACCCTCGTGCGGCGACGGGCCGGGTGGACCCCGGCGCTCTCCACCTCGCCGCCGCCCAGCGCCTTGCGGAGCATCGCGCCTGTGTGCGACTCCCTGGAGCGGGCGACCTGCTCGGGAGTGCCGCACGCGACGATCCGGCCGCCCTCCTCGCCCCCCTCCGGTCCCAGGTCGATGACCCAGTCCGCGCTCTTCACGACGTCCGGCTGATGCTCGACGACGATGACTGTATTGCCCTCGTCCACGAAGCGGTGGAGCACGTCGAGCAGGTTCTGGACGTCGGCGAAGTGCAGGCCGGTCGTCGGCTCGTCGAGGATGTAGAGGGTCCGGCCAGTACGCGGGCGCACTAGTTGCTCGGCGAGCTTCACGCGCTGGGCCTCACCGCCGGACAGCGTTGGTGCCGGCTGGCCGATCTTGATGTAGCCGAGCCCGACGTCCGCCATAGTCTGCAGCATGTCGCGGATCTTCGGCACGTTTGCGAAGTGCTCGATCGCCTCGGCGACCTCCATCTCGAGCACGTCCGCGATGTTCTTACCCCTATAGCGGACCGTCAGTGTCTCCTCGTCATAGCGCCTGCCGCCGCAGGCCTCGCACGTCACCCACACGTCCGCGAGGAAGTCCGACTCGAGCTTGATCGCGCCGTGGCCATCGCAGGCGGCGCAGCGGCCCTCCGGCACATTGAAGCTGAACCGCCCCGGCTGATAGCCGCGCTGCCGCGACGCGGGGAGCCTGGCGAAGAGCTCACGGATGTGGTCGAAGACGCCGACGTAGGTCCCGGGGTTGCTTCGCGGAGTGCGGCCGATGGGGTCCTGGTCGATCATGACGGCCTTGTCGAGCTGGTCGAGCCCCTCGATCGAGTCATGCTCACCGGGCTCCGTCTCTGCGCCCTGGAGCTGCCTGGCCAGAGCGGGAAAGAGCGTATCGGCAACCAGGGAGCTCTTGCCCGAGCCCGAGACGCCCGTGATCACGATCAGGCGGCCAAGCGGGAACTCGACGTCGAGGTCCTGCAGGTTGTTGTGCCTGGCGCCGCGCAGCACCAGCCGCCCACCGTTCCCATCGCGCCGCTGCTCCGGCACGGCGATCTGGCGCTTGCCGGACAGGTACTGGCCGGTGATGGAGGCCCTGCGGCGCGCGATCTGCCTGGGCGTCCCCATCGCGACGATCTCACCGCCGCGCTGGCCCGCACCGGGCCCGAAGTCCACGACGTAGTCGGCCGCTCGGATGCTCTGCTCATCGTGCTCCACGACAATGATCGTGTTCCCGCAATCGCGCAGGTGCTCGAGCGTCCTCAGGAGCTGCGCCTGGTCGCGGTGGTGCAGGCCGATGCTGGGCTCGTCAAGGATGTAGAGCACGTCAACCAGCCCACTGCCCACCTGGCCGGCCAGACGGATTCGCTGCGCCTCACCACCGGAAAGGGTCGGTGCGGTGCGGTCCAGGCTCAGGTAGTTGAGACCGACGTCGGAGAGGAAGCGGAGGCGGGAGCGCACCTCCTTGAGCGCGTCCTCCGCGATCACCTGTTGGGTCTCCGGTATCTCGAGCGCCTCGAAGAACTCGAGCGCATCTCCGACGGTCATCTGGGCAATGTCCGCGATCGACGCTCCTCCCACGGTCACGGCCAGGCTCTCGGGGCGCAGCCGCCTCCCGCCACAGCTCGAGCAGGTGGTGGTGCGCATTGCCTCCTCGAACTTGCGGCGCAGTGGCCGAGCCCTCAGCCGCCGGTAGCGCCGCATCAGGTGGGCCACCAGGCCCTCCCAGGGATCTGCGTGCTTCCACTCCCAGCCGCGCCGGGGATGCGTGAAGTGGAACTCGATCAGCTCCGCGTCGGAGCCATAGAGCAGATGATGGCGCTGTTCATCAGTCAGGTCGCGCCAGGGCGTATCGAGGGTGAAGCCGTAGTGCCTGGCGACGCCCTCGAGCCAGTGGCGCCACTTGGGGTTGGAGGGGGAGTGCATCAGCTCGACGCAGCGCTCGTTCAGCGACAGCTTCGCGTCGGAGACGAGCAGTTCAGGGACGAACTCCCGCCGTTCTCCGAGCCCGTCGCAGTCGGGGCACATGCCCTTGGGGCTATTGAAGGAGAAGTGCGCGTGCGTGGGTGTCTCGAAGCTCAGCCCGCAGTCGGCGCAGGCGAACCGGCTGGAGAGCATCAGGTCGTCGCGGCCCTCGGTGGCCACGATCACGGTGCCTTCGGACAGCTCCAGCGCCTGCTCGACCGCGTCGGCGATGCGCGCGCGATAGCGCGACGCGACGGTGACCCGGTCGGTCACGATCTCGATGTCGTGGAAGCGCTGGCGGTCGAGCCCGGGCGGATGGCGCAGCTCGATGACCTCGCCGTCCACTCGCGCGCGGGCCCACCCTCGCCGGAGCATGTCCTCGAAGAGGTCCTCGAACTCGCCCTTCTGCCGCCGCGCCACCGGTGCGAGCACCATGGCCCGCGCACCCTCAAGATCGGACATCACCCGTGCGATGATGGCGTCGGGGGACTGGGCGCCGATCTCCCGGCCGCAGCGCGGGCAGTGCGGCACACCGATGGCGGCGAAGAGCACGCGCAGGTGGTCGTAGATCTCGGTGATCGTGGCCACCGTGGAGCGCGGATTGCGGCTACGAGCCGCCTGGTCCACGGCGATGGTGGGGGTCAGACCCTCGATCTCGTCCACGTCGGGCCGGGGCAGCTCCTGCAGGAACTGCTTGGCGTAGCTCGACAGCGACTCGATGTAGCGGCGCTGACCCTCGGCGAACAGGGTGTCAAAGGCCAGCGAGGACTTGCCCGAACCACTGACCCCTGTGAAGGCAATGATGCGGCCCTTGGGGAGGTCGAGGTCGAGGTTCCTCAGGTTATGCTGGCGCGCGCCGCGAATGCGTATGGTATCGGACACGCAGATCCACTCCGACGGAGAACTGGGGAAGCCGACCGCGCCCGGTCAACCCCCAGATGCATCTGTGAGTCTATCAAACATCTGTTCGCAGGTCAACAAGGGGGAACACCCCACGCCTGCTGCTGGCGATGTACGCGGGGCGGTGCTGCCTCCTCCCGCGGCCGGCCCGGTCTCTGTGGTGTCTTGACGGTATCATTCCGGGCTGTGTTCACGGCCGACGCGCCCTGCCTGCGGCAGCAGAAGGCGCGGCCCCGCAGGTCGCGAGGCCGCGCCATTGCGCTCTCTCCCCTGGTTCCTAGCCCTCACAGACCCAGTGCAGGAACTCCTCGTAGCCCTCGCTGAAGCCCTGGAGCGTTCGCGCTGCCGGTATGTGATCGATGAACTCCTCGGGAGTCATGCCGTCGGGCTCGTAGGCCTGGCGGAAGGTCTTGCTCTTCATCAGCTTGTCCAGGTAGCCGTCGGGCAGCGGGGTCCAGATGCCGTCGGGGTCGATCTCCCGCGGCTCGGCATCATAGAGCTCCTGCTTGTCCGGGAAGACCGTGATGAAGCAGGTCACCGGGCCGTTGTTGGTGCCGCGGATGATGTTCCAGGGGCCGCGGCCCGAGGCGGCCAACGGGAAGCTCTTCTTGAACCCCAGCCCGCCCTCCTCAGCCGGATGGCAGAGCATGCGGTACTCACGCTGCCGCATGGCCGTCGTGGCCCACTTCTTGACCTCTTCCCAGTCCGCCACGCCGGCCTCCTCCAGCTCCTCGCCGACCGGGTCATCGAGGCGCCCATCCATCTGGGTGCGGAAGCTGACCTTGGTGGTGCTATTCTCCTCGATGGCGCCGGCGAACACGATCTGCTGCGGCAGCGCGAAGTTGACCGTGACGTTCACGCCCATGCCCTTGCCGGTGAGCTGCCTGGCGGCCTCGATGCCGGCCAGCGTGCCCGGTACCTTGAACACCGTGTTGGGCTTCCCGCCCAGCTCGTCCTCGAGTTGACCATAAACCCATGTGGCCTCGTCGATCATCTTCTCGGCGTTCAAGGCCTCCTTGGGGTTGAGCTGCAGGCTGACGTACCCCAGATCGCCATCGGTGATCTCCCAGATTGGCCGCAGCAGCCGGGCGTTCTCGAGCACGACCTGGATGGTCATGGCGTAGGCGAGAGTGACGGGCTCGGCGTCCGGTCCGTATTCGTCGCGCAGCGCATCCCTGATTGGCGTCCAGTACGCCGGGTTCTCCTGGCGGGCGATGTCTACCAGCACCGGGTTGGTGGTGACCAGGATGGCCCCCTTCTGCATCGCCTTGCGCAGGCCGGACGCATAGTCGTTGCCCCACCAGGTGTTCAGCTCCCCGGCCATGGTCATGCGCGTGAGCTTTACCAGGTTACTGCTGGCGATCTGCTTGGCCTCCGCGCTCGCCCGCTCGGCCTCATCGTCCGCGCCCAGCTCCGCCAGGAGCGCCAGGTTTGCCTCATACTGCTCGTCCAGTTGCTCCTCTGTGGCGATGGCATCACCATAGCGATCGGCGTTGCGCAGGTTCCAGTCAACAAGCACCGACTTGAGGTCGATGGCGCTCTCCGCAATGGCCTCGGCGATCTCCGCCTTGCCGTCGGCGTCGGCGGCCGTATAGGCCTCCCGCATGTCGGCGCGGAATTCGTCCATCTTGTCGGCGAGATCCCCCGGAACTGTATGGAAGATCAAGTCCTGCAGAATGGCGGTCTGTTCGTTGGTCATTCCAGTATGCTCCTCGTTCCCTCTGATCGCGAAATACTCGTGGGGGACGGCCCTCTGCGCGGCGCCCCCTCCCTGCCTTACGCCTGTTCGCCGCACGCAATCGAATCCCTTCAACCTCAGAGAAATCGCAGAAAGGCCTGGACCGGCCGCCGCCTGGGACGGCCCTCGACCCGCGTCCGCGCCGCACAGTGAAGGCGGATTGGGGGTGGGCGGCGAAAGGTGCCTTCGGTAGTCGCGCGAGGCGGAGACAGACGAATCCTGCTCGGAGGAGGGATTGGAATGAACCACCTGAGGCTGTCCGGTCCATGCGTGCTGCGGGGAAGGACCCTCGGCGCCCTGATACTTGCGGTGGCACTGGTAGGGGCGCTCTCGGCATGGCAGAGCGCACCTGCCGATGCGCAGGCGCTGGACCCGGAGACGATCGTCAGGATCAAGGATGCGGTCGTGATGATCGACGTGACGCTCACGACCGACGCGGGAGAGACCGGTGCGAGCGGAAGCGGCTTCGTCATTTCGCCTGACGGCAAGATCATCACGAACGCCCATGTCGTGTCGCTGGTCAGCGAGAATGCTTTTGGGGAGCCGATCGTGGCCAGTGAGCGCGCGGTGAGCGTGGTCTTCCATCCCGGCACGGCACAGGAGAGGTCGGTCCCCGCGCAGGTGCTCCGCGAGAACAGTGACCTGGACCTCGCCCTACTTAAGATCGAGGAGGCCACACCCGTCCATCTCGATCTCGGTGACTCCGACGCGGTGCAGGAGACGGCTCAGATCTACGTCTGCGGGCACCCGCTTGGCCTGCGCGAGATCTCCATCCGCACGGGAACGGTCACGGCCCACCGAACCTGGGAGGGCCGGCGTTACATCGAGCACGACGCCTCGGCCGAGGAGGGCAACAGCGGTGGCCCGGTGATCACGAGCGACGCGCAGGTGGTCGGCGTGCATACCTTGACCCTGGTCAGCTCCGGGATGCTGACCAAGTTCGCGATTCCGTCGAGTGTGGTCAGCGACTGGCTCGCGACGCCCGCCAGCGAGGACCCGCCCGCAATCCCCGGCGCGGCCATGCGGAGTCTCCTCGCGGCCGCCAATCTCATCTACGACGAGCCGGAGCTGGGGAGCTTCGCCATTCCGTACGACAATGGCGTGACCATCAAGGCCCACCAGTATCAGGACTTCCTCCGGCTGTACTGCGGCCTGGGTACGCTTCCCGGAGAGCACCGGCTGTTGCAGGGCTATGCCGCGATGGAGGCCCTGCGCTTCAACTACCTCGATCCAGTCGGTCGCCTCAGCCTCCTCGACACCGGCGAGGAGCTGCTGCTCTATTGGGAGTGTCAGGTGCCGATGTCTATGGCGTCTCCAGAATACCTGAGGACGATCTCGGACGTGGGCTCCAGTCTGGTCAAGCGCTGGGAGGCCGTGCTACGCGCCGAAGAGCCCGGCGAGCCCACGGAGCTGTACCCGGGCGGCGACGAGAAGGCCCAGATGGCGCGCCTCAAGCAGCAGATCGAGGCCGCAGAACTGGTCTATGAGGAGGCCGATGAGTACTTCAAGCTGCCCTACGACAACGATGTGACGGTCTTCGCTCAGATCTACCGGGGCGTCGTCTACACCCACGCATACACGGGCGGCATGCCCGGCGCCACGCGAGCGGAGCAAGGCCAGGTCGCCATCGAACTGCTCAAGCGCAACTGGGAGGACCCGCTGGGGCGTCTGGCGCTGGACTCGGACTATGATGTGGTGTGGGAGTCCCAGGTCCCGTCCGACTTCCTCACGCCTGACTACTTCGCCATCCTGGCCGCCACCGCGGCCACCCAGGTGGCTGAGTTCCTCGAGGTCTACGGACAGGTGCCGTTCAACGGGTAGGCCCCGACGCGTTAGGGGGAGCAGGTCGGAGCCGGCGGCCACGCGCTCTGAAGTGCGGGCCCGGGCGTCCGGTCGCCGGGACCTCAGTCCCGTTGCCGGCGCATGGCATTGAAGGCCTTCCGCGCCGCCCAGCCCGAGATGATCGGGATGTGCAGGTCGCGGCCCAGCAGGGCCTCAAGCGCGAACACGCTCGACAGGAGCAGGGCAAAGGCGAGGACGACCACGAGGTGCGCGAGATTCAGGGCGCTGCAGACCACCTTAGCGGCGTCGCCTCCGCGGGTGCCCATCCAGGTGGCGGCGATCAGCAGGATCACGCGCACGCCGGTCACGAGCAGGCTCCACGCCGTGGCAGAGTAGAGGTGGCGCAGCAGCCGAGCCGACCTCGGGAGCCGCGGCAGTCTCAGCAGCAGCAGCGGGAGCGGGGCGGTCACGTAGCCCAGCCAGGCGAAGTAACATGCGGCGGCGATGCATCGCCGAAGCGCACGGGGCCACGCCCCGGGCTGCTCGCGTCGCACGAGGGGGTACGGCGCCTCCGAGCAGCAGCCCTCCTGCTTCCCCGTGCGCGACGAGTGGGGAACCCGGCTGTCGGGTGGGGCATCCGTGGTCTCCGAGTCGGCGAACGGAAGCAGAGCCGTCACACTCCCCGACGCGGCCGGCTTCTCAGGGCCGGCTACGTCCCTCACAAACGCTTCACCCCATCCTTCGGACCTGCTTTTCGGCGAGGTCAGAGACGATAGGAATCCTGACTTCCTGGCGGTTGCTGGCGCGCACGGCGCAGATTATCGAGACCACCAGCGCCGCCAGCCACCACAGCGCGCGCACGATGCGCAGGGGCACCATGAGGATGCCCGGCAGGTGCAGGAGGCCCCCGGAAAAGAGCGCGAACTCCAGCAGGACGAAGCCCACGACTACGAATAACCCCCAGAACAGCCCGTTGAAGGCGTGATAGCGCATGAAGCGCGACTGCTTCATGTCGGCGCTCGCCAGCGGGATGACAGGCAGGATGAAGGTCAGCGGCGGCACGACCCCCGCGAAGTAGCAGGCCGCCGCGAGCCCCGGCGATTCGCCCGATGCGGCGCCTGCCGGCTGTTGCGGCGGCGCCGCCGAGGGCTGTGGTACTTCGGGTGCCTGGACCTGTCCCTCGGCCACGGCCTGGGCAAGGTGCTCGGCGCAATACGACTTCCCGTCCGGCGCCACATGACGACACTCGGCACAGAGCTCGTCCCCACAGACCACGCACCTGGCCACTGCCTCGCGGTCCGGGTGGTTCACGCACGCCATCGTGGGCGCTCCTTTCGACGACAGCCTGATGTCCGGGGCGGCTCTCGCCTGCCCTACCCCTCCAGCATCTCCTGCAGGCCCTCGAGGTCGTCCGGCAGCACGATCGGATCCAGCGCCTCGGCCACGACCTGGTCGCCATCCAGCCTCAGCTCGATCTGGCGTTGCCACCGCACGTCGTTGACGGCCTCGCAATCGGCCCGGTAGTGGGTTCCGCGGCTCTCGGAGCGCATGCGGGCCGGGATGGCCACGCACTGGCCCAGCAGCGCCATGTTCCGCACCTCGGCGCGGCGGCGGAGCGATCCCGACGCGTCGGCGAGCCGCTCCCGCGCCGTCCCTGCCGCCTCCAGGGCCTGGGTCAGGCTCTCCTCGGTGCGCACCACAGAGGCGCCCTTCCACATCTCCCAGGCCAGCTCGGCGACGATCTCATCAGCGTCCGGGCCGTCGCCGGCCTGGAGCTGCTCAAGCCCCGCGCCAACCGCGTTGGAGACGGCCTCGGCGTCCGCAGCATGGCCGACATCCGCCGCCGCGGCCCCGGCCCGCCGGCCGAAGACCTGCGAGTCCGCAAGGGCGTTGCCCCCCGGGCGGTCGGCTCCGTGCTGGCCGCCCGCGTTCTCGCCCGCCACGCAGAGCCCCTCGATGCAGGTTCGCGCGCCGACGTCCATACGCACGCCGCCGTTGAAGTGTTGCACCGCAGGCGCGAACTCGACGGCGTCCCTGCGCAGATCGAGACCATGCTTCATCAGATGCTCAAAGGGCACGCGCGCCTCGCTCTCGATACGTTCGTCCGGCAGGTGGGCGAGGCTCATGTACACGCCCCGGTGCCCGGTCCCGCGGCCCTCGCTGATCTCGGTGAAAACCGCAACATCGACCCACTTGCTCGCGTTGCGCACGGTGAAGGGGTAGGAGACGCCCTTGATATTGATGGCCTCGTCGATGTCCACGCCCTCAGGGACATAGCGGGGGATGAACTCCTCGTGGTCGATGTTAGTGATCTGCGGGTCCATGCGCCAGAAGACGCCCGACAGCGCGAAGTTGATGGGATGGACGATGCTGGGCCCGATCTGGATGAACTCGAAGTTGACGAGGGGGCAGCCGGCTCGCAGCGCCATCGCGTAGCCGTCGCCCGTCGCGCCCGAGGGGAACACGTTGATGGCGTAGAGCTCGCCCGCCCCACCCGCCGCCAGCACCACGGCGGGCGCTGCCACAACGGTGGGCTCGTCGTCGTCCATGCCCACTCCCCAGGCCCCATGCACGCGGCCCCGGTCCACCACAAGGTCTACGATCATGGTCCGCGGCAGGAACTCCACTCTCCCGGGCCCCCGCCTATTGATCTGCCGGCACTGCTCCATCAGCACATCGACGATGACGGGGCCAGTGTCGGCGCCGCGTCCGCATGCGCGCGGGTAGCGGGCGCCGTCGCTCAGTATCTGGACGAAGCGGCCGTCCTCCGTCTTATCGAAGTCGCCGCCCCAGTCCTCCAGCTCCTGGAAGCGGTCGGGGGCCTCCTCGGCGATGGTGCGTGCCAGCTCAGGCGTGCATAGCAGGCCTCCCTTGACCATGATGTCGATCCAGTGCTCGCGCGGGGCGTCGTTGGGGTCGGCGTGGCCAAAGGCCGCGCCAAAGGCCATCCAGTCGGACGCCGCCGTGTAGGTCGTGCCACAGGCGCCGGGAGTACCCTTGGTGACCACGACCACCCTGGCGCCCTCACGCGCCGCCTCAACTGCGGCCCGCAGACCTGCCCCGCCGCCGCCTACGACCAGCACGTCACAGTTCTGCATGCGCATGAGTGCTCATTCTATTCAGTCACGAGCGGACAGCCGAGCCCTCGGGGCCCGGCTGTCCGTCGGTATGTGTGACTGGTCACAGCCTACCAGCCGAGGGCCTCGAAGCACGCGGGGCCGGCCTGATAGCTGCCGGTCGGCTCCATGCGGCTGAGGGCCTCGTTGTAGACGGCCTCGAGGTAGACGTTCGTCTCCACGTCCGTGCCGCAGACCTTCTTGTCACCACCGCGCACCTTCTCGGCCTGTGCATCGAAGTGCTCGTAGCGGGCCTGAGAGCCGGCCACGAGGAAGGCGGTGTTGACGTTCTGCTTGCCGATGAGCCCTTTGGCGACGCCGGCCGACCCCGTGCCGCCGTGCTGGGCGAAGGGCACGTAGACGCCGGTGCGCTCGATGATGCGGCGCTGCACGGTCTCGAGCTTGACCACGTCAATCTCGTGGGTCTCCCCTGCCTTGGCGGCGTGCTTCATGCCTATGTCGTAGGCGATCCCCTCGGCACCGGTGTAGTCGATGAAGGCCGCGGCCAGTTCGGCGAAGGCGTCGAGCTCGCCACCCCTGAGCTCCTCGTACGCCACTTCGTCGCCGCTCTGGCCGGTCGCGCCCAGCTCGGCCTCGAGCATCATCCCCATGTTGCCCAAGCCCATGCGCACGGCGTCCGCGATGTCCCGGGTGATGACGAAGTCCAACACTGGCGGGATGCCCTCGGTGTCGATCATGCCCCACGCGGGGTTCATGATCTCGACGGTGCCCATGAAGTCGGAGACGAACTCGATGTACTCGTCGCTGGAGAGGTAGGCCTGGTACTTGCGCGCCAGGTCAGGTGTGAGGTCCTCGACCTCATCGGCCAGGCCAGCGGCCTCAATGAAGGACCATGCGGCCTCGACCTTGCCCGCCGCGCCGGTCGGGCAGGCGCGCTGCTTGTACTGCTTGTCCTCCTCGAACTCGGGCAGGGCGAAGTGGTCCAGCGATACGGCCACCAGGTCGGCCCCGAAGGCCTCGGCTTCGCTAGTGATCCAGTCTATGTTCGCCCGGGCACCGTAGAGCGCGGCGTTGCCGCGGTATCCCAGGCCCTCGGGCGTGAAGACCTTTCCGGTCAGGCCGCCGATCTTGGTGTTGGAGTTGTGTGAGAACTGAACGATGATGGGCGACTGGTCGCCCAGCGCCGAGAGCATGACGAACGCGCGCGTCTCCCACCAGTTGTTGGAGTTGGCGGCGAGCAGCGTGATACGCTCGTCCTCGGGCTTGAGGCTCAGATCCTCATCGAACGGGCAGAAACTGTCGAAGATCGTGCGCAGCTCGCGTCCTCTCAAAAGAGATCCCATCTCGAACCACCCTCCTGGGTTCATTCGTGCTCTGGTTGCCGACTGCAGGAACCATGAGTCACGCAGTTCTCGGCGGGCCGCGTCCCGGCGCCCTGGGGGCCGGCTCCCGCCGGTCGTGTCACACGCTTGTGGCGATCCACGGCCCGACACGCGTCAGGCCACGGTTACGTTCTCGCACAGATACACGTCCTGAATGGCATTGAGCAGCTTGACGCCCTCGCTCAAGGGCCGCTGGAAGGCCTTCCGGCCCGTAATCAGCCCCATGCCGCCCGCCCGCTTGTTGATGACCGCCGTGCGAACGGCCTGAGCCAGGTCGCTGGCGCCCGCGGAGGCCCCGCCCGAGTTGATGAGCCCCACCCGGCCCATGTAGCAGTTCGCGACCTGCCACCGCGTCCACTCGATGGGGTTGTCAGGGATCAGCTCGCCGTTGTAGAGGCGGTCGTCGGTGCGGCCGTAGCTCCCGTCCCGCGACATGGCCGGATAGCCGCCGTTGTTCTCGGGCTGCTTCTGCTTGACGATGTCCGCCTCGATCGTGACGCCCAGATAGTTCGCCTGGCCGGTCAGGTCCGCGGAGAGGTGGTAGTCCCGATCCCGCTTGAACTCGCTGTTGCGCAGGTAGGTCCAGAGCACGGTGAACATGCCCATCTCGTGGGCGAGCTTGAAGGCCGCCGTGACCTCCTGCATCTGGCGATCCGCCTCAGGCGAGCCGTAGTAGATGGTCGCACCGATCGCGACCGCCCCAAGCTCCCACGCCTGCTCCACCGAGCCGTAGAAGACCTGGTCATAGGTGTTGGGGTAGGAGAGCAGGTCGTTGTGGTTGAGCTTGACGATGAAGGGGATGCGGTGCGCGTACTTCCGGCTCACCGACCCGAGTACGCCCAGGGTCGAGGCCACGCCGTTGCAGCCTCCCTCGATGGCGAGTTCCACGATCTTCGCCGGATCGAGGTAGTCGGGGTTGGGCGCGAACGCCGACGCCGCGCTGTGCTCGATGCCCTGGTCAACCGGGAGCAGCGACAGGTAGCCCGTGCCGGCCAGCCGCCCGTGCTCCCACACGCGCCGGAGGTTCGTCAGCACTCGAGTGGGCCGGTCGGACTGTATGAGCACGCGCTCAAGGAAATCCGGCCCCGGCAGATGAAGCCGCTCCTTCCCGATGCCCTGGCACTCGTAGTCAAGCAGCTCCCGGTCTTCGCCGAGCAGCTCAGCGATCTGGTCAACCGTCATCGTGCCTGTCCTCCCACATCCCCCATGGACACTGGTTGCCGTCGCCTCAGGTGTCGCGCACGTCTACTTCCTTCCGCGCCACGGAGCCGAGTTCCTCCTGCATGAGCCCCATGGCTACTGCTCCTCGAGGAACTCCTCCCACTCCATGGCCTCGAAGCGAACGAGCTCCCGCAGGGCTTCGTATCGACGCCGCAACTCGTCGCCGCCCAGACGCTTGAGGCCCTCCAGGCTGAAGTCCTCAATGCAGGCGGAGGCGATGACCGTGCCAAAGGCGACGGCACGCCGAAGCTCGCGGTTGCAGCAGTCGTCCTGCCGCGCCAGCAGCCCGATCATGCCCCCGGCGAAGCTGTCGCCCGCACCCGTCGGATCGACGACATTGGGGAGGGGGTACGACGGTATGCTGAAGTAGTCCTCCCTGGAGACCAGCGCCGCTCCGTATTCGCCCTTCTTGATTACCACGAAACGGGGTCCCATGTCCAGCACGCGCTCCGCAGCCCGCGCCAGGTTCGGCGTGTCGGCAAGCTGTCGGACCTCGCCATCGTTGAGCAGCACCAGATCGACTCTGGACAGGACCTCGAGCAGCATCTCCCGCTCGCTCTCAATCCAGTAGTCCATCGTGTCACACATCACGAAGCAGGACGCGCCGAGCTGGGCCAGGACCGCGAGTTGCACCTGGGGCTGGATGTTGGCGAGGAAGCAGTACCTGCTCCCGCGGTAGCTGTCCGGAAGAACTGGGTTGAAGTCGGCGAAGACGTTGAGGTCGGTCGCCAGGCTGCGCCTGTCCGCCAGATCGTAGTCGTAGACGCCGCTCCAGTAGAACGACCTGCCGTCGGCGATGCGCTTGACGCCGGTAAGGTCGGCGCCGCGCCGGCTCAGCAGCTCAAGCGCCTCCTGCGGGAAGTCGCCCCCGACGACGCCGACGACCCTCGGGGGGGCGAGCAGGCTGGCGGCCATCGATGCGTACACCGCCGCTCCGCCCACAACGCGCTCCACCTCGCCAAAGGGGGTCTTCACGCTGTCGAGGGCCATCGAGCCCACCACGACGGGAGCGTCCATGGTCGATCAGCCTCGGTTGGACGGCATGCCGGCGGTCAGAGTCGCTTCGTCTCGCCGGCGTCGGCACGCCGGGTCGGGAGGTCGCCCGGCTGCGCCAGGAAGAGCCTCTTGAGCGTCATGAAGAGCAGCTTCGGGAATGCCGCCAGTCGGGGCAGGCGCCTTGGTTCCATGGCCGTGCGATAGAGCCACTCCAGGCCGCACTGTCTCATCCATTGCGGCGCCCGCTTGACGTGTCCGGCCAGCACATCCAGGCTCCCGCCGACGCCCATGCAGACAGGCACCCGTATCTCATCCATATGCGACTTGATCCACTTCTCCTGCTTCGGGATGCCCATGGCGACGAACAGCGCTGCGGGGCGCGCTTCGCGGATCGCCGCCACAATCTCCGGCTCCTCCGCGGGCCCGAAGTAGCCGTGGTGGGTGTAGACCACTCGCAGCCCCGGGTAGCGTCGCTCAAGTGCCCGCGCCGCTTCCTCCGCCACGCCAGGCTGCGCGCCCAGCAGCGCGATCGGCTTCTTCAGCCGCGCACAAGCCGCACAGAGCTGCTCCATCATGTCAACGCCGGGCACACGGCAGCCGACCGGGAAGTTCAGGAGCCTGGCGCACAACACCACGCCCTGCCCGTCCATGGTGGCCAGGTCCGCCTGGTTGATGATGGTGCGCAACTCCTCGTCCTCCTGCGCGCGCACCACCGCCGAGGTGTCACTGGTGACGATCATGTGCGGGCTGCCGTCCTGGATAAACCCCTCGGCGCGTGCGAGTGCCTCCTCCATGGTCACGGGGTGCAGGCGGAGGTTGAACAGCTCGACCGCGCGTGATGTCGCGGCTGCGGCGGTCGAGGTCGTCCTGACCAGAAGTCTGAGAGTCAGAAAGCACACCAGAGGTCCCGCCAGCAGCCCCACCGCCAGCACCAGTGCCTTGAGCCACGGGGGCTGCGGGATAAGCGAGACCATCAGTAGCCCGAGCAGACACATGTAGGTCGTGAGGCCCATCAGGACCCCAAAGACCTGGCGCTCAGAGTAGCCCTCCTGGAGCAGCAACTCGTGCAGGTGCTGCCGGCGCTCGCCGATGCGCATGCCCCACAGGGCGGAGATGTACACATAGGTGGCACCGAAGAGCGGAGCGCTGATAATCAGGATGGGCAGCAGGGCCGCGATTGCCGCCGTGTGCTTGAGCGCGCCGACGACGGTGAGCGCCCCGAGCAGGAAGCCCATGGCGTAGCTGCTGGGCCGCGCCGATCCCGAGGACACCTGCCCGACTGCGGGCAGTTGCGCCAGAGAAGTGGCCGCGACCGCGAGCGCGAGCATTCGGGCCGTGGGGCCGGTGGCCCACGGCACCATGAGACAGACCAGGTAAAAGGTCACGCCGGCAAGGCCCGCGACCCCGTACGCGACGCTCGGGATCGTCCCCGCGCGACCGAACAGCACTCCGCAGGCCAGCAGCCAGCTCGCCGTGAGCGGAAGAGAGAGCCAGCCCAACCGGTAGGTGATGGCCGTGAAGGGCACGCGCACGGTCTCGATGCTCACACCGTAGCGGTAGAGCGCGGCGGCCGCGAGGAGGGTGAAGGCGATGCCCAGGCCCCGAGGAAGCTGCAGCGTGTCCCTCAGCACGAGGAACAGGTAGACGGCGAGGGCCGCTGTCAGAGGGACCAGCACGCCGGCGGGCGCCGCCAGCGCGAAGAGCACTGCGATCGGGACGAAGAGCAGAAGCCCCCGTGCGTCAAGACGAGCTGTGCCCTGCTCTCGCTCCCCCGACAGCGCCGCTCGGAGCACGTTGGCGAGCACCATGGTACCGACGAAGATGACGCCGGTCACGGCCAGTTCGTGGTTCATCATCGGGACCGCGCTCTCAGGTGCCCTGCCTCCAACTGCTCAGGTACTGCTTCTGCTTCTCGGTCAGCTCGTCGATCTCGATGCCCATGGCCGCCAGCTTCAGCTTGGCGACCCGGCGGTCGATCTCCTGCGGGACGGCATGCACCGCCAGGTCGAAGTTACCGGGAGAGCCAGCGATGAACTCGCTGCACAGCGCCTGGTTAGCGAAGCTCATGTCCATGACGGAGGCCGGATGGCCCTCCGCGGCCGCCAGGTTCACCAGACGGCCCTCGCCGAGCAGGTAGATGCGGCGACCGTCCTTCATCTGGAACTCCTCGAGCGACGGCCGCACCTGCCGGCTGCTCTGCGCCGCACCGCGGAGGTCGTCGAGGTCGATCTCCACGTCGAAGTGCCCTGAGTTGCCGAGGATCGCGCCGTCCTTCATGGCGGCGATGTGCTCGCCGCGGATGACCGACGTGTTGCCCGCCACGGTGATGAAGACGTCGCCGACCTCCGCCGCCTCGGCCACTGGAAGCACCTGATAGCCTTCCATCGCGGCCTCCAGAGCCCGGAGTTCGTCCACCTCGCAAACGATCACTCTGGCGCCCATCCCCCGGGCCCGCATGGCGACCCCCCGCCCGCACATGCCGAAGCCGCAGACCACGACTGTCCGCCCGGCCAGCAGGATATTGGTGGCACGGATTATGCCGTCGATGGTGCTCTGTCCCGTCCCGAAGCGGTTGTCAAAGAGGTGCTTCGTCATGGCGTCATTGACTGCGAAGATCGGGTAGCGCAGGTCGCCGGACTCGGCCATGCTCCGCAGCCTTATGACACCTGTGGTGGTCTCTTCAGTTCCCGCACGAATGCCGTCGATCAACTCCGTGCGTTCAGAGTGCACCGTGGAGACGAGGTCGGCGCCGTCGTCCATCGTGGTCGTCGGCTCGATGTCCAGCACCGCGTGCACGTGGCTGTAGTAGGTATCGCGGTCCTCGCCGCAGATGGCGAAGACCGGGACGCCCTCATCCTCGACCAGAGAGGCGGCGACGTCGTCCTGCGTGCTCAGGGGGTTGCTCGCGCACAGTGCCACCTCAGCGCCGCCTGCCTTGAGCGTGCGCATGAGGTTGGCGGTCTCGGTCGTCACGTGCAGACATGCGGCCACGCGCTGGCCCTCGATCGGCCGCTCCCGCGCGAAGCGCTCCCTGATCTGACGGAGCACCGGCATCTGCCGGTCGGCCCACTCGATGCGCAGCTTCCCTTCGGGTGCGAGCGACGTATCCGCGATGTCGAACCTCACTCTTAGGGTCATCTCCCCGTACGCGCCGGGTTCCACACCTGGAGCCCCTGGTGGTCGAAGTTGAAGTCGATGCACTGCCCGCCAAGGTCCTCGACATTCCGCCGCACCCGGTGTTCGCGGTCCGGCTCGCACAGCAGCACGATGCAGCCGCCACCGCCGGCGCCGCAGGCCTTTCCGCCCAGCAGTCCGGCGGCGGAGGCAACGGAGAAGAGCGCGTCGATCTTGGCGGTTGTCATCTCCTCGTACAGCCGCCTCTGGTTCTCCCAGTTGAACTCGAGCACCTCGCCGACCTGTTGGAGGTTCTCCGCGACCACGGCCTCGTGCATCATCTGACCTGCCTCGCGCAGGTTCATCAGCGCCTCGGTCATCCCCGGCTCCTCGCGCCGGTAGGCGCCCATCACCGTGCTGATGATGTCGCCCGAGAGACGCGACTTGCCGGTATAGACCAGCAGGAGGGACTTCTCCAACTCCAGCAGGAAGTCGCGCGAGGGCTCGAGGCGCTCGACCGTGACCTCCGGGTCCTGAAAGGTCATGAAGGACAGTCCGCCGCATGCCGCCGCGTACTGGTCCTGCTTGCCGCCATCAATGCCCAACTCGTCGGTCTCCAGCAGATTGGCCATGGCGGCGATCTCGGCCCGCGACATATGCCGCTGCTGCATGGCGTCGAGCAGCCCCACGAGTGCCACCCCCATCGACGCGCTGGAGCCGGTTCCCGAGCCCGGCGGCGCCTCCGAGCGAGTGATCAGGTGCCCGCCGAAGCCCAGGTCCATCCGTCGCACCGCGGCCTTGAGCAGGTCCAGCGAGCCGTCGTACTCGAGCTGTCGGATGTCGCGCGCGTGAATGTACTGGTCGTAGTCGGCCGACTCAAGCACGAACTCGCCGGTGTCGTTGGCGATGAGCGTTGCGTAGGAGTAGCGGGTGATGGCCACGTTGACGACGGCACCGCCCACCTCGGCGCTGAAGGGGGGAACATCGCTCCAGCCGCCCGCGAGATCGATGCGTACCGGGGCTCGCGCGCGTCTGGGCCTGTGCTGCTCGCCGGCCATGGGTGACACCCGCCTCACCCGGCTACTCGCTCGCCCAGCGCCGGCGCAGCACAGCCACGTACTCGCTCACCGCCGAGCGCCAGTTCCGGAGCGGGTCGAGCCCTATCTCCTCCAGGCGCTCGCTGCCCAGGACCGCGTTGAGCGGCCGACGCGTCGGACTGTCCCACTCTTCGCTCGCGATTCCGGTCAGCTTCACGTCCTCCAAGCCGGCCTCTTGCAGCGCGGTCTGCGCCAGCTCAAGGCGGCTGCAGGCGCCCTGGTTGGTGAGGTGCACCACTCCCATCGCGTCCGTCTCGAGCAGACGCCAGATGCCAAGCGCGAGGTCCGGGGTGTACGTCGGACAGCCGCGCTCATTCTCGACGACACGTAGCGCGCTGCCCGACCTGGCCGCCTCCAGGATGGCCTCGACGAAGTTGCGCCTGCCCGGCCCATACAGCCACTGCGTGCGAACGATGAGGTGACCTTCGGTCGCCGCCACCTCCTGCTCCCCGGCCAGCTTGCTTTGGCCGTAAGCGTTCAGTGGCGATGGAGTGGCGGACTCGGTGTACGGAGCGTCGGCCGTCCCGTCGAAAACGTAGTCGGTGCTCACGTACAGCAGCCTCGCACCCAGCTCGGAGGCGGCCCGGCAGACGTTCGCTGTCGCCGTCACATTGCCCGCTTGGGCCCGCTCAGGATGGCGCGTGGCGCCGTCAACGTCCGTATAGGCCGCACAGTGGATGATGATGTGCGGCCTGGGCCCATGAAGCGCGGCCTGAGCCTCTTCGGGCCGGGTGAGATCGCCGTCGGCTCTCGTTAACGCAACAACCGTGGCCCACTCGGGCGCGCTGTGGCAGACGTCCTGGCCCAACATGCCCGCAGCGCCCGTTACGGCCACCGTTGCCGGTGTCCCCGTCGCCATGTCGGTGGAAGACTAACAGGTTGCCGGGCCCTTGTCAACGAGAGCACGGGACCGCGCGGAGCCGCTTCACAGCCACCCTGCGGGCGACGCAGAGAGGTCCTCCCGGGGCAGGGCGACAGCTCGCCAGATCGCGAGCGGCCTGCGCTCTCGGGTCTCGAGGGGAAGGGGCATTGCCAGGGCGCGGCGAATGCCGGACCGCACCGCTGGAAACACAAGAGACTGCAGGAGGGACACGCAGATGGTGCGCATCGGAGTCATTGGCTGCGGCAAGATCATGCGCAACGCGCACATCGGGCCGACGCTGGGCGAGCACCCCGACGTCGAGCTTACGGCGTACTACGACATTGACCGCGAAGCCGCGGAGAGCTTCGCGGAGGACTTCGGCGGCGAGGCCGTGGACAGCGAGGTGGAGGTCTGCGAGCGATCGGACGCGGTCTACATCGCCGTTCCCCCCAATGCGCACGGGCGGGCCGAGCGGGCCTGCCTGGACACGGGGACGCACTTCTTCGTCGAGAAGCCCCAGGCGCTTGACCTGGAGTTCGCCCGGCAGGTCGCGGCGGAGGCCGATGAGAAGGGCCTCATCACGATGGTCGGCTACCAGTGGCGGCACTCACCGATCGGGCGCACGCTGCGCGAGGCGCTCGCGGGTCGCACGCCGGTGCTGGTCAACATGTGGTGGCACATCGGCACCCCTAAGCTCTTCTTCAACCGATTCAAACGGAGATCGGGTGGGCAGGTGGTCGAGCAGGTCACGCACATTGTGGACACGATGCGCTACGCCGTGGGCGAGATCGCGGAGGTGTTCGGGTGGCAGCGCAACCTCGTGCATCAGGGGTGGGACGACTGGGACAACGACGACGTCGGCGCCGCCTGCGTGCGGTTCGAGAGCGGCGCACTGGGCACGATCACCAACTGCTACGCCCTGACCGAAGGCGCGCCGACGGGCAGTGGCGCGGAGATCTTCACGCCCGACCGCCGGGTGTTCTGGCAGGGCAAGAGCGTCGCCATTCGCGGCGACGATGGCGAGGAGGAGGTCCCGCCCTTCGACGGCCACCCGCACCAGTATGAGGACCTGGCGTTCATCGAGGCGGTGGGTACGGGGGATGCGAGCGGCATCCTCTCGCCCTACAGCGACGGGCTCAAGACGCTCGCCGTGACCCTCGCCTGCGCGAGATCAGGCGAGATCGGCGAGCCGATCACCATCTGAGGGGGCCGAATGGGCACGTGGTCGTACGCCGACTGGAAGCCGGGCGGTGAGCGGGTCAGCTTCGGCGACCTGACCTTCGACTCGATGCTGCACTGCGGCAACGCCCACGACTTCGTCGAGGTCGGCGAGGGCCACTACCGCTTCCGCTCGCGCGTGCATCTCGCGCCCTACGCGTGGCGCTTTCTCTTCACCGTCGAGTCCCCGGGCGACGGGCGCGAGATCACGCTGGAGGTCGCGGACTTCAACCACGAGGGGCGCACCCCGTGGCATGAGAGCGCGACCGTCCACTCGCTGGACGGCAATACATGGCGGCCCTTCGATACCGGCCGGCTGCAGATCGTGGAGTGGACGCCGACGGGCCACCGGGAGATCGACGAGGCCTACGGCGACGCCACGCACATCCCCTACGGGGTGCGCTACCGGCTGAGGCTTGACGCTCCGCGCATCTGGTTCGCCTCGCCCACGCCCTTCACGCTGCAGTACCGGGACCGGTTGCTCGGCGAGCTTGTGCGCACGCATCCGGGCGCGGTTGAGGTCAGTGTCGTGGCGCGTTCGGCGCACAGCGAGACCACGGGCTACCCGGTGACCATGGCCCGCATCGCGGCGCCGGGCGACTGCAGGGAGCGGCGCCGAGTGTTCGTGATCGCCGGTGAGCACGCGGCTGAGACCGCGGGGATGTACGCGTGTGAGGGCTTTCTGCGCGAGGTGCTCGCGAACCCGACCTGGCTGCAGGGCTACGCATTCTTCTTCGTGCCGGTCTTCAACGTGGACGGCGTCTTCTTCGGTCGCAGCTACTTCAACGTCTCGCCACGGATCATCGACGGTCCGGGCGTCAACCTGTCGGCCACGTGGGCAGAGAGGCCCGCGCCCGAGCAGCGCGACCTGTGGAGCTTCCTCCGGTGGCTGCGGCCGGAACTCCTCGTGAGCCTGCACAACGGCCGGCACCGCAGGGCGATGGACCAGTTCTGCGACCCGGGCCCAGAGACCGACGCCATCAACGAGGCGCTGCGCCGCCATGTAGGCTTCGCGTTGGCTGACGCAGGACCACCCAGGACGCCGGCGCGGCTCCCACGCGAGGCCATGGACCGCGGCGTGGCGCAGCACGGCTTCCTGACCGAGACGCTGCTGCTCTGTCGGCTGCCGGGAATGCACACCTTCCGCGACAGCTACGTCGAGCTCGGGCGCCGGTTTGCGCGCGGGTACGTGGAGGGGCTGGACGCCATCTGACGGAGGAGAGAGATGCTGCGCTTCAGAGCTGAGGACTTCGTCGCGAGGCTCCCGTGGTTCTACCACGGGCTGGACTTCGGTCCGCCGCAGGAGCACGACATCCTCAGCTTCGAGGTAAACGGGGTGCCACTGCCACCGGAGCTGTGCGTGGTCACCCTGATCCTCGGGGAGCCGGGGGATGGCCTGGAGGTCAGCCGCGACGGGTCGCGCTTTGAGTTCATTCCCGCACACCGCGACATGGTGCCCCTCCCGCCGATCCCCAGCTCGCGATGCCGGGTCAGCCTGTTCTTCCGTGCCGCCGCCGGCCGGCCCTCGCCCGTGGCGGAGGTGCTGGCACACTCGTTCTGGACCAAGCTGCCGGACGCGCGGAAGGCGCCGGTCTTCGCGGAGTACCGGCGAGACATCGGTGTGACAGAGAGCGAGGCCCTGCGGCGCTGGGACGAGCTCTGGCCGATGCTCGGAAGCGTGGAATTCGGCGCGTCGGAGCTGGACGCGATGTTCGCGTCGCTGCTGGGCTGGTGCGAGCGCAGGCAGGTCATGGATGAGAGCGATTCGCACCTCGGCGCGATCTACTCCGAGGAGGACAAGTACGACTTCCGCGACGCGGCAGCCGCGGCGGTGGTCTTCACCCAGGTCTGGGGGGACAGCGGAGACGGCCGCTGGCGCGAGAGGGCGCTGCTCGCCCGCCGCTACGTCTACCGCGGCCAGCATGAGCAGGGGGAGCGCCGTGGCGGCTGGGCGCACATGGTCTCGGGCAAGTGGGGCGGCGACCACCAGGTGGACTTCAGGCGCATCAGTCAGCCTCTTCGGCCGGTGGATGGCGTGGACACCGCGAT